>PBJN01000023.1 GCA_002720735.1 Porticoccaceae bacterium | reverse complement strand
AAGTTGCATCAGAACTATAACTTAAATTACAAGCCAGCACCTATAGATAAAACTGTTTTGTATAAGGTTGAGGCCAATGACGCTCTAAAACGAGCAAGAGAACTACATTTCCATGGCAATAAGGTAGAGGCAACTCGCGAATGGAATTCAGCGACACGTAACTTCGACAGAGCACAATGGATCGCTGCTGCTCAACTCACTCATGAGTGGAATTGGCATAGCCGCGCAATTATAGCGATGGCGTCTGCTAAATATTGGGATGATCTGGATATCCGGTTCCCTCTGGCATTTGAACGTTCAATTAATTCAGTATCAATCAATTCAAATGTTCAGCCACATTTGCTTTTCGCCATCGCCCGACAAGAGAGCGCTTTTGAACTGCAGGCGGTATCAAGAGCAGGCGCAGTAGGTCTTCTCCAAATAATGCCACAGACAGCAAAATCAACGGCTATGTCACTCAATATTCCATACAAAAACAGTCGACAACTTTTCGAGATAGAGAAAAATTTACTCATTGGATCTAGTTATTTAAAAAGTCTTTTAAAACGTTATGATAATAATAGAATATTGGCACTAGCTTCTTATAATGCAGGACCTGAACGTGTGAGTACTTGGCTCTCAAGGAGCGGTGGCAAACTAACGTTTGACCTATGGATTGAACTAATTCCCTTCCGAGAAACACGAAACTATGTAAAGAGCGTGCTAATGTATTCGGCTATTTATTCCCATAAAACAGGGTCCCAAAAAAGGATGCTAGAGCCCTATGAAATTGAACTTTTACTCTGACTTCTGAGAAAATTTTTGTGTTAATAGACATTGGTGTTAACTTATCAAGTCATCGTTTTAGAGATGATAGACGCGCGGTGCTTCAAAATGCCTTGGACGCTGGTGTGGAAAAATTAGTTCTGACGGGAACATCAATTTCCGAGTCAAAGGAAACAATCGATATTTGTAATGTTTTTTCTCACGATTTTCCGAACATGCTCCACGCAACTGTCGGCATCCACCCGCACAATGCTGACCAGTTCACCAGGACTGCATCTGAAAAATTGTATGACCTCGCAGGTGAAGATGCAGTAGTTGCTATTGGCGAGACAGGATTAGATTTTTACAGGAACCTTGCAACGCCAAAAGACCAACAGGTTTCTTTTGTTGGGCATATAGAATTGGCCAACAAAATTGGCTTACCATTATTTTTACATGAGAGGGATGCCGCCACGCGGCAATTAGAAATTTTGAGCGACTATCGAGAACATATTTCAAAAGCAGTTATTCACTGCTTCACTGGAGACCGAGCAACCCTCCACAAATATCTCGATATGGATCTATATATTGGTATAACTGGATGGATATGCGACATGCGTCGAGGTTGCGATTTGCAAGCTATGGTGGCCGATATCCCCATAAACCGCCTTATGATCGAAACCGATGCGCCATATCTTCTTCCTCAAAATATGATCTTTAAACCGAAGAATAAACGAAATGAACCGTCATTTCTTCCATGGATCGCAAAAAAAATCGCAATTCATAGGCTTGAGTCAGTCAATGAAATTATCGATAAAACCAGTGAAAATGCAAAAGTGTTCTTTGGAATTGAATAACCTACACTAAATTCAGCTTGTCAATTACATTGCATTATTGCACTTTCGGGCAAATCGGTTGCCAATCTCAAATCTTTGATGATGATGGAAAATGTTTTTCTAGTCTTCAAAATCAAAGGGGCTCTCACCTGGCTTAGGTCCGCCCCCGCCCTCACAAAACACTTGAGTGGCGTAGCACTTCGTACCCACTGGTCCTCCGGGACATTCTTGAAAAACCCACCCATGTCAAGTTCTGCACTACACGAAATTCCACAATCCATTTCCTGGACGACTGACCCCTCGGGCTGCTCTATGACTTTAAAGGTCATGGATAAAGCCGCATCTTGGTCTAGGTAGTCTCTCCAGTCAAGGACAGAAGATGATCTCCAAAAGAATTCACCTCCAATATCCCTGTCATCATCACTACTCCAAGTTACCAACCTTGAGTCCTCCTGAACATCTCCGTCAACCGTCATTACCGACAAAGATTGAGATGGCGAAACTGTACTTGCGCCAGACACAGGAATACTATAATCCGCTGAGTCAGCCACGTAAGCCGTAAATGGTTTTCGCGTTGTTCCATTGAAAATTACCAACGGCTTCAACTCTTTCAGTGCACAAGCGACTTCCGTTAAGTCAGCCTTCACATCCACTGTGTCTCCATAGCTTTTACCATATCCTCTCTCAAACACCATCAACGCAGCTGGCAAATCCGGATTTCCCTTTGAGATCTCGACATCCGGCCAACCAAAAGGAAGCGTTCCTGTAAAATTAAATCTCGGCCGATCATACTTGTCTGCTACCAAAACATCAGCGATACCATTACCCTCGCTACCAGGCAGCCATGCAACAACAAAGGCCTCAGACTGATTAATTTGAGAATTAACTATTAAGGGTCTTCCGGTTAGCATCACTGACACAACCGGAATACCCCTCTCCTTCAGCCTCGCAAGAAGCCGAAGGTTATCAGAATACGAATCGCAAAATAATAAATCCTCTCGATCACCCACTCCCTCCGCATAAGGATCCTCTCCGAACACAACCACAGCAACATCTGGATTGAAAACATCGCTCCAGCTATCGTTTGTTGTTAATTCAGCGGAGCCTCCTATATCCTCCACCGCTTTTTTAAGCCCTTCAAATATAGATGTGGCCCCCGGAAAATCTGTTGGAATATTTTTGTTTCCTTGCCAGCTCAGTGTCCAACCGCCGGATTGTTTCGCAACACTGTCGGCTCCATCACCCCCTACCAAGAGCTTAGGTTCTCCACGGAGGGGTAAAATCCCGCCGTTATTTTTCAAAAGCACGAGTGATTCCCTCACTGCCCTGCGTGCAAGAGCGCGATGTTCTGAAGAGCCCATAATAGCGAGATCCCCAGCTAATAACCTCTTTGAGGGTCGCTCCTTCGAAAACAAACCAGCTCGTATTTTAACCCGCAGAATTCTCCTAACCGCATCATCGATTCTGGACATGGGAACTTCTCCATCGCGAACCTGCTTTAATGTATTTGCTATAAATTTTTTCCACTGCTTTGGCACCATGAACATGTCTATTCCTGCTAAAATTGCTTGAGCACAGCTGGTATTCTTGCAGCCTTCAACTTGGCCGTGACCATCCCAGTCACCAACTACAAACCCGTCGAAGCCCATATCTGTCTTAAGCACGTCAGTGAGCAACTGTTTACTACCGTGAATTTTTTTACCATTCCAACTATTAAACGAGGCCATGATCGTTTGTGTATTTGCTTCTATCGCTTTTTTATATCCGGGGCCATGTATTCTTAGCAACTCTTCTAAACTGAGGCGTGTATCTCCCTGATCAATACCCCGAGTGGTTCCGCCATCACCAATGAAATGTTTTGCAGTTGCAATAACTCTACCGGGTTGTGGTAGTTGGTGCAGTTTTCCCTGTAAGCCTAAAATCATTGCTGCAGCGTAGTCACTTACGATTTGCGTATCATCACTGTAGCTCTCGTATGCGCGTCCCCAACGAGTATCCATTGACACCGCGATAGTTGGAGCGAAGACCCAATCTAAGCCCGTAACGGACACCTCACGCGCTGTTGCTTCGCCAATTTCGCGAACTAAGTCAACATTCCTCGTCGCTCCCAGAGATATATTATGTGGGAAGAGAGTCGCCCCTTTAACATTATTATGACCATGAACAGCGTCAGTGCCCCAGATTATTGGGATTCCAGCACTCCCATACCTTGTGTCTAGGGAAGCTTCATGATATTTGTCTGCTGCATCAAGCCAATCGTATATGGAGGATTCTTTGCGCCCATTTGGCCAAGAGCCACCTCCATTTAGCACAGACCCCAGGAAATAACGCGATACATCGTCTGGGGTCACATGCGTTATGTTTCCTTGGACCATCTGCCCGACCTTTTGTTCAATAGTCATCGATGATATAAGTTTTTCTATACGCTGCTCCACCATTTCCGAGTCGTAGTCCGCATGAACGGGACTCAAGAAACAAACGGTAAAAAAAGTAAGGCTAGCTCGTCCTAAAGTTCTTTTACACCTGCCATAGCATATTGACTTGCTCATTTTCAATCTCTCTGCATGCTCTTCTTATGACTCGTAAGTTGATTCAAGTAACTGAAACTCAACTGGGCGGTATAATAAATCTAGGGAAAATATTTTGCCAGTATGAGCATCGGCAAGTCTGAGGTGAGCACTGCGATATCTCGGGCTAATGATGCAAAAAATTATCAAAATAAACGGTGCGAAAACAGGCTTGACACATGCTGTCCATAGTTCCCGCTAGCTCGAAGAGACTCAAGTTTCTCTAAAACCAGTGTGCTGCCACCTCTTTAACGTGATCGTTTTGAAACCACTCAAGTAATGTTGACCACAGTAGAGCGATGTACTCGCACGAAGAGATTACCATCAAGCTTTTCCTTAAGTTACTTCATTGTACTTCTAAGGATATGTGTTCTACCCACCGCATTTACACACATGTAATCACCAGCCGCATCAATCCAGTCGATATCAGCAAAAGCTAAAACGTTTAAAACTCCCGCATCCTTAATACCAAGTTTGTCCTTCATGCTTCGCGTTCTAACTCGATTGCTTAACTTCTCTAATATTTCACAGTGTTCTGACAATTCATCTATTCTTTCTAAAGAAATATCATCTGGAGCACTAATATCAGAATTATTTTTAAACTTACGGGAACGTGCTCTTTCAACCTTGAGGGCAACACGATTCGCATCTAACGGCTTTAAAACATAGTCGACCGCACCTACATCAAAAGCTTTAACCGCATAACGATCAAATGCTGTGACAAAAATAATCATAGGAGTATATTTATACTCAGAGCCGTTACCACATCGAAACCGGTCAGTTTTGTCATTTCAATACCAAGGAATACTAAATCAGGACGAATTTCCGCAATCTTACCTCCGGTTTCTCTACCATTATGACAATGGCACGCTACTTCTGTACCACAAATCTCGCTCAAGATATTGCTCAGGCGCTCCAAGGCAAGTGGCTCGTCATCGACGATAATTGCCGACATCACCCCCACTAAGATCGCTCCAAAACTTCTGATGACTTGCTCGCCAAAGCTTTCGGTGAATTAACACTAGAGGTCAGGGGAATCCTCATAAAAATTGGAGGGCCACCGAAATCACTCGATGCAACTTTGAAAACGTAATTTTTTCCATAAACATTTTCTAATCTATCGATAGCACTGAGTAAGCCGATTCTAAGACGAAAATATGAACTTTCGGAAAATAAACGGCCGGCTTCCAACTCAGACGCGCCAGGGCCACTATTTCTCATCTGGAGTGCACAATTTGATTCTTCCAAACGAGTAACAATAGAAATCTCCCTACCCTTCTCTTGCGGAGCAATCGCGTACTTTATGGAATTTTTCACCAAAGGTTGTAAACTAAGGATTGGTAAATAAACTGATCTAGATGCCGGATCAATATCCATCTCGATTCGAAGTCTTTCACTGAACCTTGTTTTCTCTATCCTCAAGTAGAGATCTATAGCCCGAATTTCTTCCACTGACGCCACCAATTGCTCGAGGTCATTGTCTAAAGAATATCGAAGAGAGTTGCTTCATCGCATAATCATAGAATTTGTTCGGTGTGTATCATTCATCATGATAAGCGCTAATACAGCATTAAGCGTGTTAAACAGAAAATTAGGATTAGGCTGATATCGTAACATTTTTAGCTTAGCATTTCGCGCCACTGGCTCGGCTCTGGACCTATGTAACTGAAACTCTCAATTTTTTTTGCTACCCACTCTCCCAGCTCTCTAAGCTTTGAGAGCCATAGTTGATAATACTTGATTCCGTGATAAAGGGACGTCCATCCGATAAAAAAGATTATTGATCCCCAAATCCAACCAACAAAGTCCAGCCAGATTTCCCGCTCCCCCCGTCATCGCCATAAAACTTACAATACGCGAAACGGTCCATAACGCTAAGGCCAAACTGATAACAAAAGATATTCCAACAAGGCGCTTTACAGCCTTTTTATCCCACAGCCTGCTGAACAACCCTCTTGAAGGCCAAGACACCAACACACCCAGCATTGATTACACTTAGTTATGAAGAGTGTAATTGAGCTGCAGCTCGTCCTATTTATACCACAATGTCAAACGTAAAAAACTGATGACTGTCAAGGTCGTCCAACCTAAAATCTACAACAACAAAAATTGGTAGTCACTCCGCCTAGTCATAAATGGCCGACCAAAGCGACTCTTAAAGGCCTCGGCGCAACCAACATTAAGCATTATTTAACCCCCAGACAAACTTATTAATTCAGACATACGCTATAATTTATCGATGCACAACACTAATGATTAGCGGGATAGCAATATTAACCGAGTTTACGTCCACCAATAAGCTACCAACACGAAATAGCTTGACCATAAAAATCAAAGAATGGACTCTTGTCACACATTTTAATAAAAAGGTATATATCTACTTAAATGCTAGGGCCCAAGGATCCGGCGCACAAAACGACAGTAAGAAAAAACATCGCACATTGAAATAAAGTATGGCCATCAAGCTCGGAGCTGATGGACTACATAAGCGATAATCCCTCAGACCCCCGACAGGATTGGTTGAGGCTTGGGAGGCTCATCAATCATGCTAGCAAAGCATTTCAAAGCGTGTGTACCTCAATGTAATATTGATGTCGCTGTGAGGCCGACCTTGGATTTACGTTGTCAAATCAACAAAAGTGAGATTATTTTTCAAAAGATAGATTTCAGATTTCTAAATAATGATCTATTGAATCGACATAACATGCCTATCGCGTCTAACATATTTCTAGGATCACCTGGTAGATCGGTTATATGCGTTGATCAATCACGCAGGACGTGCTGGGTGCAAGGACGTTTTAATTTCTGACCCAGGACAATAACCATTCTTGAATTTAGCCGAACGTCTTGTCTTGAATTATGATGCAAAGGTAATCGTCGCCGAATTTTTCAGCCTAAGAAAACAAAACAATTTACCTTACGCGTAAGTCACCGTTCTATGAGTTTAATGTACAAGAATACAGGGACTCTGTGCTGACATTGTCACTCGATAAATAGAATCTACTGCTTCTGAAACACCCGGATATAGTCCACTAACATTTGCTGAGGGAAGCGAGTTGACTGGTCTGGAGATCCAGGCCAATTTCCCCCAACTGCAACATTCATGATGAAAAAAAACTCATTTCTGAACGGAGCTAAGTCCGCACTATTATCGATTGTCATCTCGTTATACTGGAAACCATCAATTTCCCACTTAATCGATTCTCGAGTCCAAATCAGACTAAAGACATGAAAAGACGTAGCCAGGGACTCTCCCCCGGGTAAAAGATACTCATTACTCGGCCCACCGTTGTATGGAGCATTGTTGGTAGGTGAATAAGCTGCTGCTGCACCCCCTTTATTCCAATGCGCAGTTCCAACAACAGTCCTCTCCCTACCACGACCTCCGACCATCTCCATGATGTCTATCTCACCGCAATAAGGCCATCCTACAGATGGAAAACTGCTGCCCATCATCCAAATAGCGGGCCATAATCCTTGTCCAAAAGGCATTGCGGCACGTATGTCGATGCGTCCATATCGAAAGCTTCGTTTTCCCTTTGTTACTAATCGGGAGGAGGTGTATTGACGGTCGTCATAATCTTCTCTCCTCGCCTCTATCACTAACAACCCATCAATCACTCGAGTATTATTGCGTCGATAATACTGAAGTTCATTATTGCCCCACCCGTCTCCTCGAGTTCCAATCTCAAAGCTCCAATCACCCTCGTTAAGCTCTGAGCCCGAAAATTCATCAGACCAT
The DNA here is from genome assembly GCA_002720735.1 of Porticoccaceae bacterium. Taxonomy (GTDB): domain Bacteria; phylum Pseudomonadota; class Gammaproteobacteria; order Pseudomonadales; family Porticoccaceae; genus TMED48. Next base: position 43,797 of record PBJN01000023.1, on the reverse strand, counting down.
ACCAAGTCATACCCTGAATATGAATCTGAGCTGAAAGCACCAGAATAATTTGGATTTGTCCAACCATTGACTTCGCCCGATGAAACCTCTGTTTCGCTACTGTAATTTGGGGAAGCCTCCCAAAACACATTATCAAGCTGGAAAACTGAATTGCGGGTACCGCTTGCCCAGATTACCAACCCAGTATCTACTTGAGATAGGTCTAAGCGGCCCGGATTAGCTAAATTATCAATGGGTATTTGAACGGTTTCCCAACCATTTTCTCCAACCGGTCCAACGGTCTGCTCTTCCGACTCGCATGGCCATACGCACTCAATTTTCATCGTAATGCTGCTGTCTCCAGATACAGCTCGCACATCGAATTTAATAACACCACCAGCATACTCTGATAGGTCCTTTGGGTTATTTGTTTCGATCAGAAAAAGTGCCATATCTCCCGAGGATCCATGACGAATTTCTATCACTTGACCGCGCTCTGAATCAGGAACCAACTCCCAACTTATATTTGGGCATCCCGAGCCTCCATCATTTATGCATCGTTGCCAACCATTACCCGAATCCACCGCGCGAAAAGTATTATTCCATTCTCCTCCGATCGTTCCATTTTGAAATACGCTCAGAGTTTTTAAGCTTGGAGCCGTCACCGGCTCTGGAGAGGCCTGTACTGGCTCTGACTGGCCGACTGGAGGGGTCAATTCATTTGAGACTGCAGAGCCGCTTCCACTTCCTCCACCGCATGCGGTTAGAGAAGACGCTGTAAGGAACAAGCATATTGTGGCCAACCGTAGATTATGAGAGAGACTCAGATTTACCACAACCTTTTGTAACTTCGTGTTCAACATTTTTCCGATTTCCCTATTCACCTCGAAGCGCACGATGAGGCACTCTCGCGTAGTACCAACAAAAAACTTCTCGAAATCTCTTGATTTAATGATAGCAGATAACTTCTAATTCTTATCACGATTACACGAAACACAACTACTTTTTTTCTGTTTTATTCCGGACGACCCTTGCTTTAAAAATTTTGGCCTCTTTACCTCAGTCTTTAGGTGATCTCACCGGCTAAAACAACATTTTTTCCGTTAAGCCTTATTGTCGGCAGCTCGCGAGTCTGCCTTAATATATTGCTACTCCTCGCACTCAAAAAAATAACCTTTTATCGCATCTACTGCCTATCGATTCACTCATTAATGATATGTTACAATGTAGAGAGGTGTGGACAAAAAAGTGTTTCAAGAAAAGCGAAAACACGTAGGATGGCGCTCTTCAAGTCTGAAACATCAGGGGGGAAATATGACGTTCAGAAAAACAACTCTATCGAGCAGCATAGCACTCATTGTAGCCGGGATGGCGACTACATCATTATCCCAAGAACAGATGGAGTTAGAAGAAATTATCGTTCAAGGAGGCATCCGAGAGAGCCTCCGAAAATCAATGGATATAAAACGAGATTCTACCGGAGTGGTTGACGCGATTACTGCCGAAGACATAGGTAAGTTTCCAGATACCAACTTGGCAGAGGCTCTGCAGCGTGTTACTGGCGTCTCTATCAATCGTGAGCGCGGTGAGGGATCTCAAATCACCGTGCGCGGCTTCGGTCCCGAGTATAACCTTGTGACACTCAACGGTAGACAGATGCCAACAACAAACTTGATATCTCGATCCTTTGATTTTGGAAACTTGGCAGCAGAGGGAATATCAGGAGTGCAGGTCTACAAGACTGGTAGGGCCGACGTCCCCACTGGCGGCATTGGTTCTCTGATCAATATTTCCACTACCAGACCTTTAGATGCACCCGGCGAGGCTGCAAGCTTTACGTTCAAAGGAAAGAATGATCCCTCGGCTGGCAGAGGAAATGACATAACTCCTGAGGGATCAGGAATCTATCGGAACACTTTTGCCGACGATACCATCGGTATTGCAATAAGTGCAAGCTACTCCGAGAGGGACAACGGCGTGAACAGTTACACTACCAGCGGCTGGTTCACAGAGCTCGCTTCCACCGTTGGCGGCACAATGCCGCCTGACAATGACAATCAGATCAATCGCCCTTCCCCCACAGAAAATGCAGATATCTTCCTATCCACTCCTAGACAGGCAAGTTACACCATAAACGAATATTCTAGTCAGCGAGTCAATGGGCAACTCACTCTCCAATGGGCGGCATCAGACACTGTGGAGGCCACTGTAGACTATACTTACACGGAGTTTGAATTGGCTAGGGCATATAACAGTTTCGGAGGATGGTTTTCACATAATTCTAACACCGTCCAAACTACCTGGGAGACCTTTGGGTCACACGCATCGCCGTTAATTTATACAGAAATCAGTAACCCCTCAGATAATGCAATGGCTCTAGGGTTCGAGGGAAATGTTGATGAGAGTGAGTCGGTAGGACTAAATCTGGCTTGGCAGGCAAAAGATAACCTGCGCCTCGAGATTGATCACCATAACTCTGAAGCAAAACAAGGTGCAGCTGGTCCAGAGGGAACTGGTGTCAATTTGAATATAGCAAGTTATAACCGAGTGTTAACGCGAGTCGATTACCGGTCTGAATTGCCTATAATGACCATAGGAATGGACAGCGGCGTCGATCCGGATGGTGATGGCCCTTTAGACCCTGTAGCCCGCCCACTTTATAAGAGCGATATGCGGATCAGCGGTAGTGTGATCGGGAACGAACAGATGGAGATGGGAATTGAACAAAGTCGGTTCAAAGGGAAATTCGAAGTCTCGGACGTGACATCAATCGACTTTGGCTTTGAATCCTCCAAAGTAGAAAATCAGGGTCTTACCTCCAGTATTCAGCAAGATACGTGGGGAGGTGTTGGTGATCTTGGGTTGTTAGATGATGTGCTTACCAGAGCTTCGATGAGCGATCAATTCGACCAAATTGAGGGGAATGATGACCCAGCTCGTACCACCGACTTCTTTATTGCGGATGCAGCGGATATTAAGACAATCGCCAGGCAAATATATACCGACACGGGTAAGGTGTACCAAGAAGTTGGAGATTGTGGAGACGGTTACTGCCCTAGCACCGTCTGGGAAGTAGATCGATATACGGAAGAGGAGTCAATTTCTGCCTATGTCCAGCTGAACCACAGCACCGAGCTACTAATACCTGAGTATGGTACTTACCCTTTAAATATCCAGCTCGGCATTAGACATGAAGAGACAGACATCACCTCTATGGCATTGGCGCCTGATATCAGTGAAGTTTACACTGCTGGAGGTAATGAAGTTTACTACAAGTTTGAGACGCAGGTTAAGGCCCCATACACAGGGTCTTATGAAAAACTTTTGCCAAGCGTTGATATAGACCTGACGGTGCGCGACGATGTCGTATTGCGCGTGTCGGCGAGTCAGACAATTACACGACCAAGCTACACCGACATCCAGGGTGGAATCACGGCCTCTGGTACTAATTTTCCCAATGATAATAGACCCCGCGCAGCGGGTGGAAATCCCGGTCTAGAACCGATACTCGCTTCAAATCTGGATATTTCTTTTGAGTGGTACTACGGCGAGGATAGTTATTTCTCCTTGGGATACTTCGTAAAAGATACGGAAGACTTTATTGGTACGAGCTTTAGAGATGAGGCACTCTTTGGTGATGGTGGTCTTGCCGACTTCAAAGGGACAGCAATCTATGCGGCTGTAGAAGCCGATGTGATCGCCAGCGGAAACACTGATCCCTCGGTTACAGATATAACCAGCCAAATTTTGTCAGACTATAATATTGAGGGTACGGTTGCATTTCAGAATTTGTCAGGTAGCGAGGTATACGTAGAGAATGGCGAGGCAAGGTTGCGCGGTATTGCGGGTCAAGGTGACCCACTAATCTGGGAGATAAGATCCCCGGCAAATATCGATGCCGCCGTTATTGATGGCATAGAGATCAATCTACAACATACATTTGGAGATACCGGTTTTGGCGTGATAGCAAATGCCACTTTGGTGAGTGGAAACGTGCAGTTCGATAATAACAATCTGGAAGCCCAGTTTGCTTTGAATGGTTTGAGCGACTCTGCTAATTTGATAGCCTTTTATGACAAGGACAAGTTTGAGATGAGGGTAGCATATAACTGGAGGGATAACTTTTTAGCAGGAGTAGGTCAGGATCAAGGTCGCTTTACAAATCCGCAAAACGTCCGAGGCTTCAGTCAAATTGACATCAGTGCGAACTACCAATACTCAGAAAACATAAGGGTATTCTTTGCGGGCATCAATATTGGAGAATCAACTTATCGAGTATACAGCCGACAGGCGCATCAAGTCTTACAGATGGGTCAAACAGGTGCGCGATATGACTTCGGTATAACCTACAATTTCTGATGCATGTTTGTATGTTCCAAAGAACCGTCATGAATACGGCGGTTCTTTGCGTTATAGAAATTCAATATCAAGATATGTCTGGTGCAACGTCCAAAGTTGATATCCAACCGTACTATCTTGCTTAAGATGATTTTTAGTTATGCAGAGACAAGTAAACAACATTGTAATCTTGGGGGGGGGCACTGCAGGATGGCTTACTGCGTCAATAATAGCAGCAAAGCACAAGATCACCCCGACTAACAGCGCCTTTAATGTAACCCTAATAGAGTCCCCCGATGTAAATTCTATTGGAGTCGGAGAGGGAACATGGCCATCGATGCGGGTATCTCTCAGGAGAATTGGTATAAGAGAGACTGATTTCTTTAGGAAGTGCAACGCAAGCTTCAAACAAGGTACTCAATTCTTTGATTGGACTTGTAAAGATAAACGTAGCTACATACATCCTTTTACACTGCCGAACAACTATGCCGAGACAAATCTGGTTGAATCTTGGCAGAAACTCTCCCATGAAGTTACTTTTGCAGAGGCGGTATGCCCTCAAAGTGAGGTTTTCGACAAACATTTGGCGCCAAAACAGATTTCGACTCCTGAATACGTTGGTCAGCTAAACTATGGGTATCACTTAGATGCGGGTAAATTTGCGGAGTTACTTCGAAAGCATGCGACAGAGACACTTGGCGTGTGCCATTTGATAGACCACGTAATTACGGTTAACAATAATGAAGTAGGTGATATTAAATCACTAACAACCACCTCTCGGGAAATAGAAGGTGAGCTCTTTGTGGACTGTAGTGGGATGCAATCTATTCTCTTGGGGGAACACTTCAAGATACCCATTACAAAAAAACATAAGTATCTCTTCAACGACTCTGCATTAGCCGCCCAAGTTCCTTATGAAGACCAGAATTACAAGATAGAGTCATGCACACTATCAACCGCTCAAAAAGCGGGTTGGATCTGGGACATAGGTTTACAAAGTAGACGCGGCATCGGTTATGTATATTCAAGCGCTCACACCACTGATGAAGCAGCTCACGACGCACTATTGGCTTATATAAATGGGAGTTCAAAACCTAACAATCCATCACCAATATCGCCGCGAAAGATCACTTTCGAGCCAGGCCACAGAACCGCCTTTTGGCACCGTAACTGTGTCGCTGTGGGCATGGCGGCGGGTTTTATCGAACCACTTGAGGCATCAGCACTGGTGTTGGTAGAACTCGCGGCATCCACAATAACTGACCAACTTCCATACGACCGCGCTCATATGGAGATCGTCGCGAAACGTTTCAACAAAGATTTTTCTCGGCGATGGGATTCGATTGTTGACTTCCTGAAGCTGCACTATGTGTTAACAGATCGACAGGATAGCGCTTATTGGAGGGACAACAAAGATGCCGAAACTATACCGGAAAGTCTTGCCGACTCCTTAGCACACTGGAAATACCACCCGCCTTGGCACCATGACAACATTTACGCAAGTGAAATGTTTCCATCAGCAAGCTATCAGTACGTTCTCTATGGCATGGGCTTTAAGACCCACCTTGAGCAATCACGCGAATCCTTTAAGCTAAACTCATGGGACATTGCAAAACAATGCTTTGAAAACAATCTCAAGCAAAGTAAACAGCTTTGTGCCACGTTACCCACAAATCGAGAGCTGATCAATAAGATAAATACATATGGTTTCCAAGCAGTTTAGCACCGGCAAAGAGTTTTCACACTCTACCCAACATAGGGAGTAAGAGGATGCCCAACTACAAGCTTGTTACAAGCGCAGAGCATCGAAATCATCGTATCATCACCGAGAGGAGCTATGCGCTCGGAGACGGATTAATGCATATAATGGTGTTTCCGCTAGAGTTCAGAGCTATCCAACATCATTTCCCTATTTTTTTTGCCAAAGATCCGGAAGATGGGTCATTTTATGCAACTGCGTTACTTGGGTTAGAGCAAGATGAGAATTTGTTTCTACAAGGCGACGGCTGGGCGGCTAACTACGTGCCGATGATGATGGATCGGTCTCCCTTCTTTATCAGTTTTCAATCCTCTCAAGGGAACAAAGAAAAGCCAGTAGTCTCAATTGATATGGATAGTCCAAGAATTAGTGAAACAACAGGAATGCGATTATTTGACGACTCTGGGGAACCGAGTGAGTACCTGCTTAATGTAGTGAAGAAGCTTGAGGCTATCCACTCAGGACATGATCATAATAAGCAGCTAGTTAAGGCCCTGACTGATTACCAACTGATGGAAACTTGCAACATCGAAGTCGAACTGGTGGATGGGTCAAAGCGCAAACTTACAGGGTTTTATGTTATAAACGAAGATACTCTGAATAAATTAGATGGAGAAGCATTGTCATCACTCCACAGTAAAAACTTTTTACAATCGATATATATGTGTCTCGCGTCGTATTCTAGAATTGGAATTTTGGTTGAAAAGAAAAATTCGCTTCTTACACCAGATACTAAATAAACTCTTACCTAAATATTAATAGCCCTAGCCGAGATGTGAATAAGTGCTGAAGATAACCCAACATGTTGAGGAATTCGAGGGAGCAACGGCAAGCGAAATTCCGGAAGACTTAATACACTGTAAAAAGCCCGTAATTCTGAGAGGTCTCGCTACTCAATGGCCCTCGGTTCGAGAAAATGAACAAGGCGCGGAGCAGGTTACCAGGTATCTCTTAAAGTTTGATGCTAATCGACCGGTTACCGCCTGCGTAGGTTCGAACGAGGAATCTGGTAGAGTCTTTTACAACAGCGACATGACCGGATTCAATTTCAGGACTGTAAGGATGTCTTTGGGCGATGCGCTCAAAAGGATTTTGAACAACCGTTTCCTCGAAAAACCGCAGACGCTCTATGTGTCATCGACGAACATTGACCATTGGCTTCCAGAATTTCGAACAGAAAATGATCTGAATCTTGATCAACAAAAACCACTCGTAAGTATATGGCTTGGCAACCAAAGTCGAATAGCCGCCCACTTCGACTTTGCAAACAATATAGCTTGTGCTGTTGCTGGAAGGCGGAAATTTATCCTCTTTCCGCCAGAGCAAATAAACAACTTATACATCGGGCCCCTGGACTTTACCCCAGCTGGTCAGCCCATTAGTATGGTTGATTTCTCCGATCCGGATTTTAGTGCCTTCCCAAAGTTCCAAACGGCGTTAGATAACGCGCAATTAGCCCAACTTAACCCCGGTGATGCTATATTTATTCCAAGCATGTGGTGGCATCATGTAGAGGCAATGGATTCATTTAATATCCTCGTAAATTACTGGTGGAGGAATTCTCCAGAATACCTTGGGTCTCCATTGGGCGCCTTACAACATGCGATATTAGCACTCAGAGATTTACCGGCGGAGCAACGAGAGATATGGCGGGACTTCTTTAAGCATTATGTTTTTGAGGTAACAGAAGACAAGTTTAGTCATATTCCCCAAAACGCAAGAGGCATTTTGAATCCGATTGATGCTGAAGTAGCAAAAAAATTAAGAATAAATCTGTCAAGGTACTTAACATGACACTTGACAAAAGTATGAGGTACGCGTGGATAAGCCTTCTGTAGAGAAAATTGTTATTGTTGGGGGGGGGACTGCTGGTTGGCTGGCAGCCGCATCGATCTCAAAATTACTTGGAGACAATCTCCAGGTAACTTTGATCGAGTCAGATGAGATCGGTACTATTGGAGTGGGCGAGGCGACAATCCCTACAATGTTGGTTCTGCATCATCTGCTAAAGATAAATGAACAAGAATTTATGTCCGCCGTTAATGGATCCTTCAAACTAGGAATCTCGTTTGAAAACTGGAGGGCGCTAAACGAAAAATATATTCATTCTTTCGGGTTAACAGGAAAAGGATGCTGGGCTGCAGGGTTCCATCATTTCTGGCTAAAGGGTAAAAAGCTTGGATTAAGTGACGACTTCGGAAATTATTGTACAGAACTAATGGCGGCCAAGTCAGATCGCTTCGCAATATCGGTAGATAACGAGAAACTCAACTATGCCTATCACTTTGATGCTGGCCTATACGCCAAATTTATGAGGAAAATAGCAGAGGAAAGTAATGTCAAGAGAATTCAAGGTAAGATTATCAATGTCACAACCGATGAGACCACAGGGTTTATATCTACATTAGATCTACAATCAGGCGAACAGATACAAGGCGATCTGTTCATAGACTGCAGTGGCTTCGCGGGTCTCATCATCGAAAAAGCGTTAAATACGAAATTTGACGATTGGTCTGAATGGTTGCCATGCAATCGGGCAGTTGCCGTACAAACAGCATCCACATCAGAACCAGCACCTTACACGCGCGCAATTGCCAGAGATGCGGGGTGGCAGTGGAAGATACCACTGCAGTCTAGGGTGGGTAATGGCTTGGTGTATTGCAGCCGATACATCTCAGACACAGAGGCAGAATCTCTTCTTCTATCAAAGGTCGATGGTAGCCTGCTCACCAAGCCCCGCTTAATAAAGTTCCGCACCGGACAAAGAAAACTACACTGGAATAAAAACTGTATCGCACTGGGATTGGCCGCCGGCTTTGTCGAACCGCTGGAGTCAACAAGTATTCATATGGTCCAGAAGGGAATCATAAGGTTACTTCAGATGTTTCCGCGCGAGGGAATAAAAGCTGCTGATAGAAATGAATTCAATTATCAAATGCGTGAGGAGTTCCTCTTTATCCGTGACTTTATCGTGCTTCATTACCACTTGACTGAAAGAACTGATACTAGCTTTTGGAATCACTGCAGGTCTATGGCAATACCGGAAACTCTCCGTCATAGGCTTGATTTATTCCGAGAATCAGGACGAATTTTTCAAAAAGATCGCGACCTATTTGCAGAAAACTCGTGGGCACAGGTTATGCTGGGACAAGGCTTGATGCCTGCCCACTACCATCCAATCGTTAATATGATGACAGATGCTGACCTATCATCATTCTTGAAGGATATTGAGGGTCGAGCAACTCGTCGTGTCACACAACTCCCAAAACATAAGCAATTTATAGACCGTTATTGCAAAGCAATAGTCTGACTCAATCTTTCGGTCATTCTGTGTCTTCTTTTTTTAGACTTTTCTTGGCATTAAGAAGACGATTGGAGAGCATTTGCTGAAGACGTCTCGTCTGCTCAAGACTCATAGTAGATACGAGATCTTGGACATTTGTCGGCAAATGAGTATCAGCATCTGTTCCAAACACATAATAATCGAAGAACACTCTCCATGCATGGCGAATTTCAACGTCAAGTTTCTTAATACTCATCATGCTATGCAGCAAGCTCTCATAAGGTGATACCCGGCTGTCGGACATTCCTCCCCACCAATAATTAACAAGCATGTTAAAGGGTGCAAGAGATCTTACCGCATGCCACCAAAGTGATGGAATATAAATTGCGTCTCCCGGCTCCAGGAGAGCCTGTTGAGAATTCTGAAGAGCATCTCGAAAGCGTGGAAATTTTTCAAAATCGGGGTTTGCTATATCTACCATGCTTACAGGTACTCCAGCGGGCGTGAAGAGAGCAGGTCCAGGATAAATATTCTTGACCTGGCTTGGCGGAAATAGGCTGAAGTGCCGACGTCCGCCGACAACACACGCGAGGTTATTATGGATATCAAAGTGAGGTGCCACACTTCCTTGGTTCCCTATCCAGAGAGCTGGTGCGACATCACCAAGAAGAACCTGAAGATTTTCGTCCTCAAAGGTAGGGCAGACATCCCTCACTGAAATGGCCTGAATCGATAAAGAGGGAGAACTTGGCGAGTCCCGAAGGTTGAGTAACCGCTCAATGGCGGCCGGTAAAGCAGAGCTTGCTCTCTGAAAATTAAGACCTTGCAAGTCATCTGTGTAAAAGAACCTACCGCCCTCAGACCGGTTGGCGACCAACACTATCACAGGTTGGTCGTTACACATCGGCGTTAGGTACTCAGACAGAGATTTTGACGAGTGGCAAGCCCTTGCAACAGCAGGCCAATCTTTTACTATACCTTTAAGTACAACCGGTTGAGCCTCCATAACGATATCATCATGAAATTGCTTAAAACTAACATCATGCCGAACTTGTATGGTTTGCATAATTCTAATTAACTATTTGTTCGCTGATTGTATACACTCCTAAAACCAAACAGGGCCAAGCAATATGGCCCTCATTAGTAGCCTGTCCTTATGTTAAACAGACAGAAAAACATTCCCGTCCCACGCAGATTACCCATATCTTTGCGGAGAGTAATGTCGGAGCATCCACAACTGGTGAATCACTCGTTCAGCATTTCGACTAAGGCCGTAGGCCTGTAAACCGAAATCCGCTGCCGGCGGGTTTATTGTTTTTCGCAAAACACCTCTACTCCCAACCGGCAAAAGGTGGGCTATCCTCCGGGAACTGACCTCATTCTAGTGGTGCTACACACAATGGATAATAATTCGCCCAGTTTTCTGGTGCAAATACATCATCAAGATCATTTACCACAGTTTCTGTGTCGGTTGCACCTGCATAGTTAGTCGTCGCAAGTCTTACATAATCTGATGGCTCTCCTTCAACAAGCACACCCGCAGTAACCTGGGCCGCATCAGCAGCATAAACGCGTTTATTTCCCTCAAAGCCTGAAAATCCGGCTGCCACAGCGTCCGCAACAGTAGAACCCTGCGTCCAACCAGGCCACAATTCTATTGCATATGCCCTAGCACCAGTTCCAGTCCAATAATGATCAAATCGGTGTCTCGGCCATCCAAACGTCGCATCCCACGTGCCAGCAGCAAGATGTGGAACCAGATTAGCCTTCACCTCCGCTGCGGTAGCAAGACGCCCATTTATCGACGCACAGTACGAGTGCGCATCCTCTGTTGCCGTCCAATTTCCAGTATGAGTGTAAGTCTGTCCAGTAGTATCAAGCGCAAACCTAGCAGGAAGTGCTACCGCTAACTTGATTCTCATCTTGCGGAAAGACAAGGTGCCAATATTTTCAGTATCTGAACCACCACCGGTACCATAAGTAGCTCCCGGAGCCTCACCAGAAATTGGCGGCCTAACCCACCTAAGCCCACCAGCATCAACATACCCCTTCACCGTAACCCCTTCTTTCACACGGTTCGGCAAAGCTGCATCATAAACCACATCAGGCAATACCGTTATAGCACTCGTCGGCTCAGTACTTACTGTTCCATGGAAGTAAATATTGTCGAGGTATACAGTAGGTGATCCGCCATCAGGATCTGCATCAGTCTTGAATTGAAAGACGTCAGTCAAGTCCAGACTGGAGTTGCCCGTTGTGTAGTGAGACAGAGGAATATCAACACTTACCCACTCCTCATTCGTTACAGTTAACTCAAATGGATACTCACCACCAGCTGATTCAATCAATGAAAAACGTAGCGTTGTAGCATTCGGCGTCCAAAAATCAAGATGAACGTGCGTGTATCCAGACACATCCTGGGCAGTAAACTCCATGCCCTGATAGTTCAGACTCTCATACTTCAATACGTTCCCACCATCAGCAAGTGTCTCAGTAGATTGTACCGTCGCTTGATTCCAGTTTGGATTAAAGTTTGCACCATCGATGCTAGTGTAAGTATCGCTAAATATTGACAATACACTACTCGCATCCGCTGTTGGTGCTGCCGCAGACTCAGTTGGAACCGCTAATACCGCCGGCTCCGTTCCAGTCGCATCAATCACAATATTATCTACACCAATGTGGTTATGGTCATTCCAAAGCACTACGTACTTAACATGCGTCGGGACTCTATCTACTCCATCCTTAGACACCGATGCTGGAATCGTATATTGAAAGCTGTAGTTAGACCAGGCAGAACCATCACCTACCACTGCAACTCTCATATCTCCCGTATCAGTCAATCTGTCATTGTAAGTAAGACCTACATCTTCGTTATAAATCTCCACTTTCAAACCAACAACACCTGCAGATTGACCAGCAGCAGTTGAGAATATCTTGCTGTCCATTGTTACGTTGTAAATATATCCAGCCGATAAACCAAGCGTCGATAGCTCTGCAGGACTCTGGGATATTAATACCCATCCAGAAGCACCACCATTGTCACCATCAGAATTACAGGACCAATATCCGCCCGTATTTCCACCCTCAGTCGGGAAAGAGGAACACGCAGAACCGTCACCCTCAAGAACCCACTGAGTACTCGGACCACTCACATCATCAAAATTCATGTTCACCCGGTAAGGAAACACCTCAGCTACAGCACCACCATCCGAACCACTGTCAGTACCACCATCAGTACTACCTCCAGTATAGTTACCGAGAGTTATGACTGTTTCCAGTGTTTCAGTTTTTGGATCACTAGTGCTTCTCGCACAAACGCCATAGTCATCGAGGTAGTCCTCTGGCTGACTGTTCCAATGATCAATATTAAAGGTACCGTCATCGACACTTCCAGGCTTACGCTCAAAATACGTGTCATTATGCGCCCAGTCGGCTGAAGTACCAATACTATCATCAGCGTCTTGCCCATCAGCGCCAAACTGGCTTACAACAACCCCATTCATAACAACCTGATAGCCGTCGTCGCCATTCGTTGAGGCTGTTACTGTGACGGCATTCTCACCCTCCGTAAGCGTAGTGCTCGGGAAGTCCGCCTGCGTCATAGCAAGATCTCTGACGAGATAAACGTGGCGATCAGTCACCTTGCCGAGCGCCCGGATTTCATCAAAGTAGTCTTGACGATCCGCAAATGCGGCACCATTCAACATGTAGCCGACAGAAACAGTATTTGGATCGCTAAAGTCCACCGTTCCCCCAACATAAAGCTCGACTACCTTTATGAACGGACTTGTACAATTTGTTTCGATAACTTTCGTTATTGAAACAGTACCCACAGGGACGGCGACCACATTTACGGTCCTTGTCTTCTCCTCCGCCGCATTCATGTCCTCATCACTGACATTAAAGGTCACCGTATAACTACCGATGGTCGAGGTGTCAACTGCAGACGCGTCAATTGTAACCGTCTCACCAGTGTCCGCTGTCGCACCCGCATCTGTGTAGGTGGATCCCTGTTCAACCGACACAGTCGCATCACCAATCAACGTGATTACTGGCGCAGTTGTGTCTGCTGGAGCAGGACTCGCAACAATCAACACATCCTTAATGATAACCGATTTATCACGCTCCTTAAGCTTCATCAAAATCGAACTATACGTCTGATCCGCAGGTCGCTCTCCTATCGTGATCGTATACGTCTGCTCCGCCTCCCCGCTTACCGTCACATTGTCCGAATTGAACTGCGGATCAACATCAGGATATGCCAAACGCTCAAACGTAAATCCTACCGGTACATCCGAACCTCCTGAGGGAACAGCTCCCGTAAACGTGATCGTACCTCCATGCTGGAAGTTATAGGGGACAAGCGCCGTATTTGTGTTTTGAAATCCAGCCCAATCCTGCGCACCCGTGGGCCATGCATACGTGTCACCACTTTTCGTAGCACCATCAAAGGCACTCCATGCAGCGTATGGCGAAGAGCTTGTATTCTCTTCATCAGAGTCTGTACTACTATCCCCATTAGTACCGACGTCGCTAGTTCCAGAATCAGTGCCTCCTAATGGATCAGGATTCGCAACAATTAGTACATCTTTCACAATGACCGACTTATCACGCTCCTTAAGCTTCATCAAAATCGAACTATATGTCTGATCCGCAGGTCGCGCTCCTATCGTGATCGTATATGTCTGCTCCGCCTCCCCACTTACCGTCACATTGTCCGAATCAAATAACGGCTCATGCTCCGGGTACTTCGAACGCTCAAACGTAAACCCTACCGGTACATCCGAACCTCCTGAAGGAACAGCTCCCGTGAACGTGATCGTACCTCCATGCTGGAAGTTATAGGGGACAAGCGCAGCGTTCGTATTCTCAAATCCAGCCCAATCCTGCGAACCCGTAGGCCATGTGTACGTATCACCATCCTTCGCCGCACCATCAAAGGCACTCCATGCAGCGTATGGCGAGGAACCAGTATCTCCATCAGGGCCTGGACCTGCATTAGACCCACCAACATCTGGCACGGTCGAACCAACTTTTACGTATTTGTATTGCCACCAACCAGATCCAGACTCGATCTGCACAGTCAGATTTTTCCCATCTTCGGATAACAGTGCAATATCATAAGTTATACTATCAGGCGCATCTGCCGGTGCCGATAAGTCAATACCATTTGCTATCCTCGGTAACCCCAGATGAGCGCCCACCCCAGAGATAGTCAGAGTACCTGAAGTATCGCCGGAACCCCGAACCTCTCTCCAAGTGGCCAGTGCGGTGCCATCATGCGGGGCAACCGCTGCCCCACAATTTTCGGAGCCCCCCTGAAATGCCTCCAAGAATGTATCGTCTCCGAGGTCCTGTGAAAAGGTGCCGTCAATACCAAAAGTGACCACATCGTCGAACATACACGCTCGGGCCCCCGCTACGTCAGCTTCTCCGTTTGACCACCACTCCGTGCTGCCTGCCGTTGGGCCTATCGCGAGTGCGGCGGCGGTTGGAGCGAGACTCCAGTCGCCTACCAATAGCGATGGCTGATGTCTAACGAACTTAAACTGCCACCATCCTGAACCAGACTCAATTTGTAATGTAAGATTGTTTCCGTCTTCCGACAGCAGCGCCACATCATAAGTAACCGATGCTGGCGCATCCACCGGAGCCAGGAGATCTATACCATTCGCTATCCTTGCCAGCCCCATGTGGGCTCCCATGCCCTCAATAGTGACCGTGCCCGGGGTATCTCCCGAGGCCGCGACCTCACTCCACGTTGAGGATGCAGAGCCATTATGCGGAGCGATGGGTGTGCCGCATCCCTCAGAGGCAGCTCCCTGCCAAGGCTCCAAAAATGTTTCATGTCCCACGGACTGTGTGAAGGTCCCATCAGCCCCAAAGGTGTATACATCATCAAAGATGCATGCCCTTGCACCCGACACATCAGCCTCTCCATTTGACCACCACTCGGTACTGCCAGCAACAGGGCCAATCGCCATAGCACCAGCCGTTGGGGCCAGCTTCCAATGTCCAACAATAGGTGACATCGGCTGTTTTACGTAGACGAATTGCCACCAGCCACTCCCCGACTCAATAGTTACAACCATCCTGCTGCCGTCCTCAGCAAGTAAGCTAACATTGTAAGTGATGGAAGCTGGCGCATCGCTCGGCGCGGCAAGATCAATACCATTGGCTATTCTTGGTAGCCCGAGGTGGGCGCCAACGCCTTGAAGTGTGATGGTTTGGGTGGCTCCTGATGATGATTTCTCAGCTGTATAGGTCGCAGAAGAGCTGCCATCGTGAGGATACACGGGAGCACCACAGTTCTCAGTTCCTCCCTGAAAAGCCTCAAGGAATGTCTCATCTCCCAACGTTTGACTGAATGATCCATCNGCGCCAAAATACACCAAGTNATCAAACATACAAGCGCGNGCTCCGNCCACGTCAGCCTCACCGTTTGACCACCANNCNGTACTACCCTGACTGGGACCGATTGCCATCGCAGCGGCCTCGGGAGCAAGTTTCCAATACCCGATGAGGGGATCCACCTCACTCACAATGGGACACCCATCNGCACAATATCTAACACTGCTCCCATCGGTGGTGTTATCCACTGGCACACCAANCTCTCCACTAGGATCCGAAAAGGAGATTGAAAAAGGTATAGCATCAACGTCAGCGTCGGTTGCACCCATCGTCCTATCAAATATCCAGTTCCGTGCATTTCCGGTAGCGAGCGTCGCCTCAACTCCTCCTATCGTAACAGAGGGGGTCATCAGTGACTCATNGGCCTCGAACTCTAGCCTCACGCGTTGACCGACACTGGCCTTTGAGCCAAGGGTTTGTGCGTTGAAAATAGTTACCTCAATCAACCGAGGGGCGACACCATCAGCACCAGGTTCGCTCGGCACATTATCTAGAACACTATCACCACTGCAAGCTGCCAAAACGGCAAGAGCGGNNATAATAANAAAAATATNTCCCNACCAAAGTGCAGATTTCACCCTGCTAAATATGTAAGTAACTGCTGCTTGATGCATGATTCCCCCCCAACTTGTTTTTTTAAGTTCTGCTCGGTCATGTGCACAGATATAACCAGCACAGAATAGATTTAACATCAGTTTAAGTGTCTGTAAGCGCTACGTAAAGCACCAGAGTAAATCGTTGAAGCGGAGAATTATCACGATGAAATGTTTGACAAAAAACCAAATCTTAGTTGCTGGTTGTTTTCTGTGAGCTTCCGCCCATGCACTTGGGGGATTCCACTATTTCCCTACTAGCGCGACTCCATTCATCTAAAGTTAGAGTGGTCATTGACAGCGCATGGACGGGACCTGATAGTTGATCAGACAAAAGGCTAAAGACCAGCTGATGTCTCTGAACATGCCTTTTCTGTTCGAAAACATCACTAACAANTGTAAGCTTAAAATGAGTCTCTGAATGTTTCGGTACAGAGTGTAAAAAACTTTCATTGCGTAAATCCAAAAAATGAGGCTTTAAGACTGCAAGTGCACTTAGGATGCTTTGCTCGATCGGCCCCATCGGTTATGAACCTGAGACCAAGTTAATCATCACTCCAGCTGCCACAGCAGAACCAATTACGCCTGCCACATTAGGACCCATCGCGTGCATCAAAAGATAATTATTNGGGTTTGCCTCAAGACCGACTCGATTAGAAACCCTCGCCGCCATAGGAACAGCGGACACTCCAGCAGCCCCAATTAAAGGATTNATTTTATGTCGCGAAAAAGNATTCATTAANTTAGCCATTAACACACCAGCCGCGGTNCCAATACAAAAAGCAACCGCACCNAGGGCTAAAATTCCTAGTGTTTCTATGTTTAAAAACTTATCAGAACTCATTTTTGAACCAACACCCAATCCCAAGAAAATGGTAACCGTGTTAATAAGTGCGTTCTGAGTGGTATCACTCAGCCGATCAACAACGCCGCATTCCCGCATTAAATTCCCGAAACAGAACATCCCAAGCAATGGGGCCGCATCCGGCAACAACATGCCAACCATCATCAGTAGCATCAATGGGAAGGTAATTAGTTCAATTCGCGAGACCTTCCTTAACTGTTGCATCACGATTCCTCGTTCCTCCCCAGTCGTCAAAGCTCTCATAATGGGGGGTTGAATGATAGGAACGAGTGCCATATATGAGTATGCAGCAACTGCTACGGCACCAAGAAGATCNGGTGAAAGTTTGCTTGCCACAAAAATTGCCGTGGGGCCATCCGCGCCTCCAATTATTCCTATAGACGCGGCGTCTCGTAAGCTNAAGTCGAGTAAGCCATAATGTCCGAGAGCAACAGCACCAAGTACCGTAGAAAAAATCCCTACTTGGGCAGCAGCTCCGAGCAAAAGTGTCTTTGGATTTGAGAGGAGTGGTGCAAAGTCAGTCATAGCACCTACGCCCATGAAAATAATTAAAGGAAATANCCCGGTTGCAATTCCACCTTCATAAACATAAAAAAGCAAGCCTCCTGGNCTNACAATTTGTCCCANGGCATCCACGATTGGGGGTGCACCGAATCCAGCTCCCGGAATATTTATGAGGACGGTACCGAATCCTATCGGTAAAAGTAGAAGGGGTTCGAATTTATGGCTAATAGCGAGGTAGAGGAGCAGAACACCAACGCAAATCATGACCAGCATACCGGCCTCTATTTGCATAAAGCCGGAACTAGCGAGCAGATTTGTCAAATTGTTCATAGTACGGCCCTAGATTAAACTGACCAAAGAATCACCAACCGATATGCTGTCCCCTGATCGCACATGGATCTCGGCAACATTACCATTACGCGGGGCGCTAACTTGAGTTTCCATTTTCATAGCTTCAAGAATTAGCACCGGATCACCCTTTTTAATGACAGTTCCAGAGCTCACAAGAACTTTTACTACAGTCCCTGCCAGCGGTGCTTTAATCACTTCGCCTTTGTGCGGATCTCTAGGNAANGATAGTGATTTTTCCCCTGNGCCTTCNCNGACAGGTGCTATTGCAGAAATATCTCCTCCTGGCGCCACTCTCACTACGTATGATTGATTCTCCACTTCGACAGTATAAATTTCCTCTTCGTTTGCGTTAGTAAAAGTAGCTCCTCCCATCGGCACAGGCTCAAAAAAACTAGCATCACCGCGATTTTTTAGGAAATTCAAGCCGACTTGAGGAAACAGGGCATAAGTCAAAACGTCATCAATACCCTCCTCTTCAGGCGTCAAACTGAATTGATGCATTTTAGATAACTGAAAAAGTTCCTCACTCAACTCCGCGAGTTCTGATTCAATTAGGTCTGCTGGCCTGCAAGTTATTGGTTGTTCATCTATATCAAGTACTCNTTCCTGTAATTCTTTATCGACTNGCGCAGGAGTNGCGCCGTATTCACCCCTCAAGACACCGCTCGTTTCTTTACTTATAGACTTGTAGCGTTCACCTGTGAGCACATTCAAAACCGCCTGAGTGCCAACGATCTGCGAGGTGGGTGTAACGAGCGGGATAAATCCCAGCTCCTTTCTAACTGAGGGAATTTCGGCGAGAACCTCATCTAATCGATCAGCTGCACCTTGCTCCCTCAGTTGGCTTTCCATGTTGGTCAACATGCCACCGGGCACCTGTGCAACAAGTATTCTTGAGTCAACTCCCCTTAAAGAGCCTTCAAACTGNACATATTTTTTTCGCACATCTCTAAAATACGCCGCTATGTTTTCCAACTGATCAATATCTAGACCTGTGTCACGATCCTNACCACTAAAAATAGACACTACAGACTCAGTTGGTGAGTGCCCATAGGTCATAGACATAGATGAAATTGCAGTATCAACATTGTCGATACCCGCCTCCACACATTTCATAATTGTGCTTGTTGAAAGCCCAGTAGTTGCATGTGCATGCAATTGCAGAGGAATAGCCACGGAACTCCTTATCCGCGTTACTAGTTCGTGTCCCACATATGGGGTTAATAATCCNGCCATATCTTTTATGCATATTGAATCCGCACCCATATCCTCAAGAGATTTGGCAAGATCAACCCAAAGATCTAGAGTNTGCACCGGGCTAACAGTATAAGAAATAGTCCCTTGTGCATGCTTGCCCACTTTTTTTACCGCGCCCAGGGCAGTTCTAAGGTTACGCATNTCATTCATCGCATCAAAAACGCGAAATACATCAATCCCATTTGTGGCTGCCCGCTCCACGAACCTCTCGACGACGTCGTCAGCATAATGGCGATACCCCAAAATATTCTGCCCACGAAATAGCATTTGCTGCGGAGTTTTGGGCATTNCCCTTTTTATTTCCCTAATTCGATCCCAGGGGTCCTCCCCCAAATAGCGAATACATGCATCGAATGTGGCCCCACCCCACGATTCGACAGACCAGTATCCTATGTGATCTAATTTCTCGGCAATGGGCAACATATCGTCAATGCGCATTCGAGTCGCAAACAAAGACTGATGAGCATCCCTCAGTACTACTTCAGTAATCCCCAAGGGCTTTAAATTCCCAGACATATTATTTTCCCTCATTATATTGGGTTAGTTTGAGGCCAAAACTAAAGACTGATTCACCTCGCACGATAACGATCAATCGCGACCTGAATCACCGAAGCGATATGAGGATCTATGGGAGATTGCTCCGCGACTATTTCAACAAAAGCCTCNTCTTCTGGATACCAATGATTAACCATTTTTGACATGCAAACGGTCACTGCAACTAGCAAAAACAGAAAAACAAACACCGTGCCCATGCCGAACAGCATTAGGTCGAAGCCTTCCTCGATTAGGGTTGATTGCATAAACCTTCCTGTCAAACAGATACATCGATGCTTTACTGAATAAAAGCATATCAAACGAAGACAAAAACTTTTAGTACTGGCACAAA
The DNA here is from genome assembly GCA_002720735.1 of Porticoccaceae bacterium. Taxonomy (GTDB): domain Bacteria; phylum Pseudomonadota; class Gammaproteobacteria; order Pseudomonadales; family Porticoccaceae; genus TMED48. The sequence goes on along the minus strand of PBJN01000023.1, from coordinate 23,568 downwards.
AACTACACTAATAATAGCAAAGTAGCTTTTATCATGGCAATCATGCTCACGGCGTAATTAAATTATTTATCACTTGACGGTTTTTCCTTTGCTTTAATTGTCTCTGAATTTACAATTTGTAAGGATTTCTCAAAACGACTTTTTTATGTCAATCAAAAATATTTTCGAACAGCGGCTTTCAACCACGATGATAGGACTCGGTCTTCCGCCCGAAACCTCTCCGTTAATAAGGCTAAGTGTCAGACCAGAATTTGGAGACTATCAAGCAAACGGAGTAATGAGGGCTGCAAAATTAGCTGGTGAAAATCCAAGACAACTAGCGAAAAAAATATTGGCCACTGCCGACCTTTCAGATTTGGTGGACTTAGCCGAAGTCGCTGGACCTGGCTTTATAAACTTTCATCTAAACAAGGTCTTTATCGCTAGACAACTTTCAGAGAACGATGTAAAGAAGCCATCAAAGGGAGTGCCTAAAACAGTCGTGATTGATTACTCAGGGCCAAACCTAGCAAAAGAGATGCATGTCGGACACCTGCGCTCTACTATTATAGGTGACTGCATAGCAAGGATACATGAGTACCTCGGAAACAAGGTTATTCGGCAAAATCATATGGGAGATTGGGGTACTCAATTCGGTATGTTGATTGCAGAATTAGAGTTCCACACGATCAGCGGCAAAACTGACGAGTTTTTATTGGACGATCTTGAAAAATTTTACCAACGTGCCAAAACTAGATTTGATTCTGACAACGCTTTCGCTGATCAAGCACGAAAATATGTTGTTCGTCTGCAAGCAGGAGACCAGCATTGTCTTCGCTTATGGCAACATTTTATCGAAGTATCTGTCCAACATAACCTTAATATTTATCAACGACTAAATGTTAGCTTAAAAAAAGAGGATATCAAGGCAGAGAGTTCTTATAATCATCAACTTGAAGAACTAGTTTCAAGACTAAGTCGATCGGGGATCGCAGTGGATGATCAGGGAGCAAAAGTCATATTCCTTGATGACCTATCCGACAAAAATGGTCGTGCGTCGGCAATGATAATCCGCAAGTCAGATGGCGGCTATCTTTATGCAACCACTGATTTAGCTGCTCTTGAACATCGTGCAAAAGTACTGAAGGCTGACCGAATACTATACTTTGTTGATGCACGACAAGCGCTTCACATGAAGCAATTGTTTAGCGCCGGGAAACTTGCCGACCTTGTTTCAGATGAAGTAAGCTTAGAGCATCATTCTTTTGGAACAATGATGGCGGAGGATGGTAAACCATTTAAAACGCGTGCCGGTGGCACTGTTAAATTAGAAAATTTAATCGACGAGGCAATTGAACGCGCGGCAGATTTAATCGCAATAAAAAATCCCAAACTCGATGAAAATGAAATCGTAAAAATCTCAAAAAAAGTGGGGATCGGCGCAATAAAATATGCAGATCTGAGCAAGCATCGATCAACAGACTATGTATTCAACTGGGACGTAATGTTGTCCCTCAACGGAAATACAGGTCCTTATCTTCAATACGCTTACACCAGAATTTGTAGCATTTTTAAACGTGCCAAAGTTGATATGACTGACTACTCTGAGGAAGTAATTATCAATAATGATGAAGAGAAAAATTTGTGCCTAAAAATCCTCCAGTTCAATGAAGTCTTAGAACAGGTGGCGCAAGACTCGCTACCGCATTTGCTTTGCAGCTACCTTTATGAACTAGCTGGCGCATTTATGTCTTTTTATGAAAAGTGCCCCGTTTTAAAATCTACTGTAGCGGTCGAGACATGTAAAAGTAGGCTCACGCTTTGTTCAAAAACCGGGGAGACTATTTGTACCGGACTTGACTTACTGGGTATCGAGACAACAGAACAAATGTAACTTCATAGCGGGAGTGAATAGACATAAAGATTACCTTAAAACTCCTCGCGAATTTCCGCGTAACGATCAACCACCGTGGTTGGTAGTTTTCTTTGAGTTAGTGCGCTCCCCACACATATAGCNATTAATGACAAAAAGAANCCGGGCAACAATGAATAAAAATCAAATATGCCTCCGGACAATCGAGACCAGATAATTACTGTTAGTCCACCCACTACCACTCCAAAAATTGCACCAGTCGATGTCATCTGACTCCAATATAAACTTACAAGCACAGCTGGTCCTAATGANGCTCCGAGTCCAGCCCAAGCATAAGAAACGACATCTAACACCTTACTTTCTGGATTCATGGCAATACCAGTCCCCATTAATGCTAGAACGACCACCGCAATTCTAGCGATTTTCAACCGGTCATCGCCACCTAACTCCCGGTCGCTAATAAGAGGATAAAGATCCTCCGCCAAAGACGCGGAGCACACTAATAACTGTGAGTCCACTGTGCTCATGATTGCAGCAAGAATTGTGGCTAGNAGGGCTCCTGCAACCAGCGGATCAAACATGAATTTCGTTAGGGTAATAAACACTTTTTCTGAATCTTCTAGGGGTTGTTCTATGATAAAAATACCACTTAACCCAACTGCAATAGCCAAAAAATAGCACAAAAATGCCCATAAAACGCCTATAAAANCAGCTCTGCGCACATACCTCGGAGACTCAATCGCTTTAAAACGCGCTAATATATGAGGCTGTCCAAAATAGCCCAAACCCCATGCCATTGCGCTTGCAATAGCTATNAAACTCAACTGCTCGCCATCAGTAGAAATAAAAATATCAAGCAGATAAATGTTCTTATCGGAAATGCCATCAACAAAAGATTCATAGCTGCCCGCTTTATTAAAAATGAGCATCGGTACTAAAAACAAAGCCACTAATATCAATATCCCCTGAAAAACGTCGGTCCATGATACTGCTAAAAATCCCCCAAAAAGTGTGTAGACAAGAATAATTGCGACACTGGCGACTACGGCAATTTCATAGTCAATACCAAANACTTCGGTGAAAAGTTTGCCGCCCGCGATTAATCCAGCAGCNACATAAAATAGGAAAAAAAGTAAAATGCTCATTGATGAAATCACCCTTAACCAAGGTTTAGGGTCTGCAAAGCGCCGCTGTAAATATGTAGGAATTGTAACTGTATCATGGAGTTGAAAACTAATGATCCGNAGAGGTTTTGCAACCAGAAACCAGTTTGCTGCCAACCCCATAACTAGACCGATAGAAATCCAAAATGCCTCTAACCCCGCAATGTAAGCGTAACCTGGCAATCCCAGTAGCACCCAACCACTCATATCAGAAGCAGCAGCACTAATAGCAGATACTGATGGTCCAAGTTGCCTGCCTCCAAGCAGGAAATCACCAGCAGTGCGCGTCTTTAGGTATGCATAGAACCCAATTCCCAACACTATGCTAAGATAAATCAGAAAAGCTAAAAATGTTGATAAAACAAACTGTGGCATTTATTAATCCTTTTTTAAAAATAAACTAACCAAATCCTCTTCCTAAATTAATTGCACGAATCAAATCTATATCCTCTTAGTCTGTGTCTCCTCCATTGCAACCGCTACATTTTATTTTATCGCAACTAAAAAGCTATAAATCTAAAAGTTGTGAGGGTGAGATATTCTTTGGTTCTCTAAATATTTTCAGTCCTAATAGAACGCANCTTCTCCCAATAAAGCATCATATCCTTGATAAGTTCTCGTTGCATGCCGTCTTGAGGGCCGCAAAAGTCACGAGGAATAATTGGATATTGCTAAAATGCGGTATGNACTTGAAGGTCTGACCCTCGACGGTATGCCAAAGGTCTCACGATGACATTACTGCAATCGGACAGGACCTTTTGGGGCATCGCTTTAATTTTCTCTTGAAAGACCAAATTTTAGAAAAGCGTCTTTACAATACCGTCAGATGAGGACCGAGGCCCACCTTAGTTTTACCGATCTTTTGTGCAAAACCACACAAGTATCCTCGACACAGTCTTGAGCACAAACTGAAGNAAATGTAGCTTCCGAGAACTTTCTCGATCACAAGGCAATAGATATCTCTCTTTGATCTAGAATCCAATACTCATACTTGAGAAATTCATTGGTAATACAGTCTCAGCAAAACCTGGCCGCTTCCGACCTAAATTTACCGCTACCAGCTCAAACATAATTGGTGCAGTGCGCTGCAGACCAATAAGCATCCCTGACAGACCATTAGAATCGTCCCCCGACAAACCCACTTCACGATCACTATCTGGGATTTTAAGGGAATCTGCCATTACTCTAACCANATTTCGCCGCAAATATTTAAGTAATGTTTTTTTGGTCTAGTTTCTTTTTTGGAATTTATTGGAAAAGTTGTAATGTTGAAGGTCGTCTATATACGAATTTGTTGTTTTGAACGAGGCGAAAAATTTCGGGAAACAAAAAATTCCAACGGGCCACCCTATCCAAGTGTCATCGAACCTCGCATTAGTTACCACTTGAAAAGGAATTGATCTAAGCTATGCGGGGGGTCTCCAATTCAATCGGTTTTGTGGCTTTACAAAAACTAGTTGAACATTGCCGAGGGCACGCTCATGAAATCCTCCTTCACAATAGCTCAGATAAAACTCCCACATTCGTATGAACTCCTCTGAGTACCCGAGCTCTCTAATTTCCGGAAGATTATTTATGAAACGTCCGCGCCAGTCCTGGAGCGTTCTCGCATAATGCGGCCCAATATCCTCTAAATTTAGTAACCGCAAATCGGTCACCTTTTTTATTCCTTGACAGATGGCAGAGATACAAGGAATAAATCCACCAGGGAAAATATAACGTTGTATGAAGTCTACAGACTTTACGGCACGATCATAACGCTGATCGCGCATAGTAATGGCTTGGATAAGCATTATTCCGTGGGGCTTTAGCAAATCACTACAAGCATGCAAGTAAACATCTAAAAACTGGGGGCCCACAGCTTCGATCATTTCGATCGAAACGAGCTTGTCATACTGACCCTTGAGTTCTCGATAATCGTCCTTTAGCAAAGTTATTGAATCTTCTAATCCTTCTTCCTTGATCCTTCTTTCGGCATGAGCAAACTGTTCATCAGAAATAGTGGTTGTAGTGACGTGACATCCATAGCGACGGGCTGCATAAATTGCAAATCCTCCCCATCCGCTCCCAATTTCCACNACTCGATCATGTTCTGACAACTGCAATTTTTCACAAATTCTCCAAAGCTTTGCCTCTGAGGCGTCATCGAGATTAGAATTCTGATCATCATAATAAGCGCANGAATACATCATCGACTTATCAAGAAAAAGCTTAAAAAAATTGTTCCCTAGATCATAGTGAGCACTAATATTTTTCCTGCTTCCGGACCGCGTGTTGCGGTTCAACCAATGTACAAACCTAAAAATCGGCGATTTTAGACGAGCATATCCATTATCAACCGAATCGAGGATTTCAAAGTTTTGCAGCAGAATCCTTACAAGGTCGGTGAGTCGATCGCAGCGCCACAGTCCCGCCACGTAAGCCTCCCCCGCAGCGACGCTTCCCCCAAACACAAAATCCGAGTAAAAATTATGGTTTAGAACCTCAACAGTAACCTTAATCTGATTAGGATGTGCGTCACTGGGGCCAAAACTCATCGAACCCTCATGATCGATTAGAGCCAATTGACCAGTATTTATCGTCTCCAAGCGGCTAACCAAAACACGCTTAGAAAAAGAATCTATGCTACGGAATGTAAATGGTTGCTGTCTCATTATTGGTTTGTTGCACATACTGCCGCCTTATTTGAGCTTTGCGGGATGAGAAAAAAAAGGAACCCNTTTGAGCCAGATTTTAAGAGCCTGCCAGTATATAGCTAATGATACCTTTACGGTCAAAAGGGGGTAATACAAAAGGCTCATCGCTAGGCTCTTTGACGTAATTGGAGATGCATTTAGGGCTAGTGTGACATCGAGCACCTTAGACTCAGACTCATAATTTTGAATGTTAATGGCTAATTTTTTACTTGGCAACGTCACTCGCCAGCGGTATGACATTTCCATTGGNAGNAATGGCGATACATGAAAAGTTTTGTCAATCTTGAAACGTTGCACCCGACCATTTCCTTCCCGCGCTTCCTTCCCGTTACTCAGGACGTAATGATGCTGTTCGTCCCAGGGTGTGTTGGTAACCTCAGCAACTACAGTCTCAAGATGCTGACCGTCAACTGAAAATATATAATAAAAACTGACGGGGTTCGAGCGGTACAAAAAATATCTGAGATTAGTCAGCAGTTTAATTGGTCCNTCTGGCCAACTTCCTGTCTCCCGACACACNAGTTCTCTNACGCAATCACCTAGGCCCTTACTTGAAATCCCGAGATGATCTTTTCTCCTGAACCAAGCGAGATTGGGTAGCGAGGTTGACCAGAGCCAGAAAGGCTTGAAAACATCATCAATTTCGTCTAGGTCAATGTAAAGCATAAAAATTTTATAGGTAAAAACATTACGCTTAGGCTGAAAGCGACTGTGTCGGACGTTACCGGTATAGATGCAATTGCTGNTCATGNTTTTCCCGAGTTTTNNGTATATTTATTTTCTTTTATCAAAATCATCCANCGCACTCATCGCGCTGNCAACACCATCCTCATGAAAACCATAGCGCCANTATGCGCCACAAAAATAAATACGATCTTGCCCGTTGATTTCCCTCTGACGACCCTGTGCTGCTACTGACTCTGGGGTGTAAACAGGGTGCTCGTATCTCATTTTTGCAATGATTTTACTCGGGTCAACAGCGCTAGTGTTGTTTAGGGTCACACAAAATTGNGTCTCACAACTAAAATTTTGTAGAATATTCATGTTGTAAGTCATGGCCACCTGATCCTGTTCGCGTTCGAGGCGATGATAATTCCACGCAGCCCAAGCGCGACGATTCTTGGGCAGTAGCGAAGTATCTGTGTGGAGAACAGCGTCATTTTTTTGATAAGTTATTGCCCCCAAGATCTCTCTTTCNAGCTCTCTTGGATTNGCTAAAAGGCTGAGTGCCTGATCGCTATGGCACGCAAGAAAAACATAATCGAAACTTTCCTGGTCCACGGATGTTTTGATAATCACACCTGTGTCACTGCGAGATATCGAGTTTACAGCAGTGTCAAGTCTGATAGCGTGTCTGTGGCCCCTTGTAATTGCATCAACATACTCTTTAGAACCACCTTTAATAACGTACCATTGAGGTCGATTAAAGATTTTCAAAAGGCCATGATTATAAAAAAATCGTATTAAATATTTTGCTGGGAAACGGCTCATCATATTTTTATCTGCAGACCACACCGCAGAGGCCATTGGCAGCAAATAATCTTCTTTAAATGCTTTGCCATACGCTTCTTTTTTTAAATAATCTTCCAAAGATATTGCAGTATCTCCCTCATCTAGAAGTGAGGCACCGTTTCGATTGAAACGAATAATATCAATTAACATTCCCCAAAAGGATGGGCGAAAAAAGTTTCTTCGCTGAGTAAACAGGCTGTTGAGTGTAGACCCCATATATTCCAGCCCTGTTCTCTCACACCTCACCCCAAAGCTCATTTCGGAAGTCTGAACCTCAACACCTAATTTTTGCAAGAGCCTCGTAAACTGAGGATATGTTTCATAATTAAAAACGATAAATCCAGAATCCACTTGATAGTCACCTTCAGGAGAGCTCACAGAGTGAGTGTGGCTATGCCCACCAACATAGTTGTTTTTTTCAAAGACCGTAATGTCATGATCTTGATTGAGATAGTACGATACAACATTACCGGCGATACCCGTTCCTACCACCGCTATTTTGCAACGTTTAGCCATTCTTTTTTGACTCCAGAAATGAGGACTGTTCTATTTGAATTCTATCATGGAGAGGAAAAATTATGTCATCACGTGAGTAACCTTGTTCGACAGAGAGTTGAATGAGCTTCTCTAAAACACTATCTTCCAAATTCGGTTTTCTCGCCATTATCCATAAAAAATCTCGTTTCTGCCTTCCAATCACCGTATGGCTGTAATCATCGTCTACAAAGACAATCCTAAAATCAGCTTTAATAGGCCAAACGAATTGCATGCCCCAAATCGCGTTGCTCTGAGTATCTCGGACGAAGCCTGTTGGGTAAAAAGCTCTTTGAAATCCGTTTAAAGCGCCGCTGTTAAATGTGAATGTGGTAGCAATTGTGCCGTCATCGTTGAGTCGATAAGATTCCTTCGGGTTATATGCTTCTTTTTCAAAAAATGTCGGAATACTAGCCACAACATACCACTNTCCCATGAAACGNTCTAGGTCAACANAAGNTTCAGTCTTTATTTCATCTACTGCACTGCACCCCAAACACCCAAACACCAAGACCAAGATCAATGTTGGGGGACTAATTTTCTGCAGGTTCATTCGGCCAAAATGTATTTCATTGTTCCCACATCCTTCACTTGCGCTTCTAATGCTATCCACTTTCCATCCTCATTATAATTCAAGATTAACTCGCCACTTGGCGGTTTGATAGTTATTGTAAAGCCTGCTTGGGTATTTTTCTTGAACAATGTTACTGGAAGGTATTTACCTGTTTCACCATTCAATAAAAACTCATGTGTCAAAAAAAATGGATTCCAGTATGCAAAGCTCCTCACACANTTATCGATTTCGTCGGTCTCGCCATCACGTGAGACCAAAAATGTATTTCCAATACTTATACCAGAAACCCTAGTATCCTTGCTCCCTCGCCCCGTAATGCTTTCAAAAGATGTCAAGCAGCCATTTCGCCAAAACTCGGTTGAATTGTGGCGATAAGTAATAGGTATAAAAAAAAACATTTTGAACTTAAAGTGAGCCGATGAAACTACTCGGTAATCATCCTCAAGCTGTTCCACAAAAAACTTGTGAAATCCAATTTTTTTTTCATCTAAAAATACATCGAAGTTCCATTGTCGTGTTGCATCTGAAGCAGCGATTGGTGTCACAGCTGAGATAGCGATGATTATTATTACGAATTTGACAACCCAACTTGAGCATGCGCTAACCAGCTGAATCCTCCCGAACAATTTAAAATCCAATAAACAACACGAACATCAACATTTTTTCTCGAACAAATAATGCGACACCCACCACTCTCTGCCACCACGAAATCCAAACAGTTCCGCACAGGCCATGAAAAAAATNCGCCAACGAATCCACCAAAGCTTTGCCTCAGCGTGACCATAGACGTTTTGCAACACCGGAAANAGCTCCGACTTGTTTGAGTCCATATTATCAAGCCATGTGTTGCATGTCTTTTGATAATTTTGCCCATCCCATACCACTCGATCTACAAGTGTTAGATGCCGCTGGAACCTTGATGGCAAGTCATCACAAGGCATCATTCCACCAGAAAAAAAATATTTACTCATCCAATCATTACTGTCCCTTACCTCAAACAGATAAGGCATTGATCGGTGNACAAAAATGTGTTTGAAAAAGAGACCACCCGGCAAAAGCCACGATGATATCCGTTCGTACAGAAGAGAATAATTACGCATATGTTCAAACATTTCTACAGACACAACTCGATCGAAGTGGCTATTCGGCGCATCAAAAACATTCATATCTGCAGTNATCACTTCAACATTTGTTAACGATCGGCTCTCCAGTTGACTTCGGATGTAATGTGCTTGGGATAAAGAGTTAGATACTGCGGTAATATCGCTTTCCGGATATCTCTCAGCCATGAAAAGAGTTAGAGAACCCCAACCACACCCTAGTTCAAGTATTTTTTGCCCATTTTTGATCCTAGCAAAAATGCAGGTTTTCTCAAGCGCCAGGTCCTCGGATTCACTCAGGGTTCTCGTATTTTTAGCCCAATAGCCGCAGCTGTATTTTAAGTGGATGCCCAAAACTTGCTCAAAAAACTCTGCGGGTACCTCATAGTGCTGCTCATTAGCAGCCTCTGTTTGAAGAGCAACCGGAGAACTTTCTTGACATTCTATAAAGCGCTGTTTATGTCGGCATAAGCTCTCTATTGTGTCCCCTGTAAGCTCACCAATACGTTGCTTTAGAAGGTTCCGAACTCCAAATCGGATCAACCAATCCGGTATAAGCCCTCTCTCAGTGAGCGAAATTAAAAATGAATTCAAAATCTATGCTCCAAGAAAAATATTTTTGTGCCCCTTCAAATCGAACATGAGCCTAAAAAATGGCATAATACTCAAAAGTCAACTGACCTTTTACGCCGTGACTGATCAATTTTTTCAGCTGTCAATTCTCGAGAATGCAAACCCTTCTTTATAAGAATATAAGTGGCACCCTCACCGCCGTGATGTTTTTGCGCAGTGTGAAATGCGAGCACATCGGGAAGCTGTTTGAGCCAGTGGTTTATGCAACTCTTTAAAACTGCAGGCTTACTCTTACCCTTACCATGGATAATGAGTGCACATCTTACTCCTTTCTGCCGGCAATCACCTATAAACTTCCAGACAGCCCTGCGCGCCTGTTCCACTGAGTAACGATGAAGATCCAGTCGCGCCTGCAAATCATATTTGCCAAGACGCATTTTTTTGAAGACCCCATGTTGAACTCCNGCCCTGCGATGAGAAATTATTTCTGGTGGCTCTGTGTCAACTATGGAAATNAAGGAGTCCAGGAAATTGGCATCGACAATCATGTCTTCCTGAGCATGCTTGAGACGCACAGCCATTCCTGGAGTCTTTTTTGAGGTAGATTTTAAGAATGTNGCACCCTTAGCTCCCAATGGTTGAACAACTTCCCCAAATAGCTCACCGAAGCTCTCTCCTACGCCGAAATCACCAATATCATTCATTGACATCTTCGAGGACGATTCGCTTTTGTTATTATCCAAAATTATGCGCTCTCAAATATAAAAAGGNTNATCCAAATTCTCTTAACTGNCAGCACATCATCCACCCTTATTTTCTCTCAAAANGACGACTCCGGCATGTTCATCAATGAACCGGTACAAGCCCTCAAGTTTTTAGAGTGTGAATCTGCCATTGGAAGTACTCGCTTGAAAAAAAAGTCTGATGTGTANAGTTTTGCTTGCAAGAATTCTTGGTTACCTTGGCTTAAAGATAATTTCTTGTGCGCCTCTAAGCTCATTTTGGACCACATGTACGCCATATACACATAGCCAGAGTACATTAAAAAATCAACCGAGGCTGCACCCACATAATCAGCATCACGTTTAGCGCGCAACCCGATCCGAATTGCAAGATAACGCCACCTAATTGTTAGCCTAGCCAAAACTAATATCTTTCGAAACATTTTGAAAGTATGTTGATTAAATTTCCAGGGGAGAAATTCCCCACAAAATGCCAGAATTTCTCTTGTAAATACTTTTAANTGAGAAAATTCATCCAAAAGGACTTTTCTCCCAATCAAATCGAGCGCCTGAATACCAGTGGTTCCCTCGTAAAGCATTGCAATCCTGCTGTCCCGCATAATTTGCTCCGCGCCCCACTCTTTCACATATCCATGACCACCAAACACCTGCACACCCAAACTAGCACACATAAAACCTTGCTCTGTCAAAAACCCCTTCAAAATCGGCGTACAAAACCCTAGTCTATTCTCAGCCTTTACCCTTGATGCTTCAGTGATTCCGGCTCTATACACATCTGCGAATTGACTCGCATACACCACCATAGCCCGTCCACCCTCAGCTATAGCCCTTTGAGTCAGCAACATTCGTCGTACATCAGGATGAACGATAATTGGATCTGCAGGACCATCAATATTTTTNATGCCTGATATGGAACGCATTGCAAGTCGGTCCTTCGCATAGGCTGCAGCTGTTTGATAAGANAGTTCTGCAGCGGCTACACCCTGGGCCGCTGTGCCAATACGTGCCACATTCATGTAGGTGAACATAGCACTCATACCCTCGTGGGGATTACCCACCAAAAAACCTTTTGCCCCGTCGAAATGAAGAACACAAGTCGCACTACCATGAATACCCATNTTTTTTTCTATTGAGCCACAATTAACATTATTTCGAACTCNGNNAGTTCCATTTGCTGTTGGCAAAAACTTTGGNATCAAAAANAAAGAAATACCTTTGGTGCCTTCAGGAGAATTAGGGAGCTTGGCAAGTACAATGTGAACTATGTTTTCGGTCAAATCGTGATCGCCAGCCGAGATATATATTTTAGTGCCGGTAACAAGATAACTACCGTCATCGACAGGCTCTGCTCTGGTCTTAATTTGTGCTAAATCGGTGCCACAATGGGACTCGGTAAGACACATAGTGCCACTCCATCTCCCAGAAATCAGTTTGTGTAAATACTCTTCTTTTTGCTCTGCGCTTCCGTGAGCTTCCAGTGTTGCAATTGCGCCTTCACTCAAACCGGGATACATAGACCAAGCCCAATTGNCGCTGGCCAACATCTCATTTACAGCTATCATAATTGAAGAGGGTAATCCCTGCCCCCCATACGCGGGATCACCGCTCAAGCTAGTCCACCCAGCGCCAATAAACGCAGTATATGCCTCTTTGAAGCCGTCAGGAGTAGTAACGTTGCCGTCATGCCAAACGCAACCTGAATCGCCGGTTTGGTAAATCGGTGATAATTCACTCTCACAAAACTTACCCGCCTCCATGAGGATACTCGCTACAACATCGGGAGTTACAACCTCTCCCCCACGGACTTGTAAAAAATTTTCTTGCATCTTCATTACATCATTNAAGAGAAAATTCAAGTCTTCTANAGGGGCTCTATAATTTATCACCAATATCTCTCAAGGTCGGCTTNTTGATGACCACTTTATATTTATGCATTCGATATGCATGAATATGGGGCAGTTGTTCCACTCATCCTTCAGCATGAGTGATTTTACATAACTTGTGGCCGCAAAATAACGTACANTATACGCGGATAAAAGTTATTTAGAGCAATTTCTGGAGCTAACAAAATTCATGGGAACCAAATCACATCACAGCTTTGAACTCAAGCGCGCAAAANCTATNACTGGGCTAAATATTGACTTTGAGGAATACACGCANNNTANAACAAAAGCTCAGCACATTCACTTGAAGGCCGATAANAAAGAAAATGTCTTTATGGTGGCCCTGAGGACGGTGCCTGAGGACTCCACCGGTGTCNCTCACATTCTGGAACACACGGCGTTGTGCGGGAGCGAAAAATACCCTGTTCGTGATCCTTTCTTTATGATGATCCGGCGTTCACTAAACACATTTATGAACGCTTTTACAAGCTCTGACTGGACTGCATATCCGTTTGCCAGTCAGAACCGGAAGGACTTTGACAACCTGCTGAAAGTCTATCTGGATTCTGTGTTTTTTGCTCGACTTGATCCCTTAGATTTTGCCCAAGAGGGCCATCGATTAGAATTTTCAAATGCTGAGGACTGCAACACACCGCTGACTTTCAAGGGAGTCGTTTTTAATGAAATGAAAGGTGCAATGAGTTCAATTAATTCCACCCTCTGGCAAACCACTTGCAAATTCCTATACCCAACAAATACCTACCACCACAACAGTGGTGGAGATCCGACAAGGATACCTGATTTAACATATGATCAATTCAAAGAGTTTTACAAGGTCCACTATCACCCAAGTAATTCAATATTTATTACCTACGGGAACATACCAGCAGCCGAACATCAAGAAAAATTTGACGCTTTAGCGTTAAGTCGTTTTGAACGGTTAGATTGTCACATAGCAGTGAAAGATGAGGAGCGTTACAAAGCGCCGAAACAGTTCGTGGAGGGATATGCATCAAATCCCAGTGAGCCGTCGGATAAAAAAACACACATTATCATTGCTTGGCTATTGGGCGATAGCACAAATTTAGAGGAAACTATGCAGGCTCGACTCCTCTCGAGCGTCCTTTTGGATCATAGTGGATCACCACTAATGCAGGCGTTAGAGACTAGTGAGTTCGGGACTTCCCCATCCCCGCTTTGCGGTCTCGAAGATTCACAAAAACAGTTATGCTTTGTCTGTGGTATTGAAGGCTCTGAGAAGTTTTTTGCCGATTCAGTAGAACAAGCAATACTCGATGTCCTCAAAAATGTTGCCGAGAATGGCTTAGAAGAAGAACAGATCGCTGCAAGCCTTCATCAGCTCGAGTTGCAACAACGAGAGATTTCTGCTGGTCGTCTCCCCTTTGGTCTCAACCTCGCTTTAACGGCACTGACGAGCGCAACCCACCGCGGCGACCCAGTCGCGCTTTTAGATTTGGAGCCAACCCTGAAGAAACTGGGGGAACAAATAAAACAACCTGAATTTATCAAAACTCTTATCCGCACACTTCTCCTCGAAAATCCCCACCGGATCAGACTAGTAATGCCGCCAGATGGAACACTCGCTGAACAGCGAGAGGCCGCAGAAAGAGAAAGGCTCTTAACCATACAAAATAAACTAACCACATTAGAAAAAAAAGTCATCATTGATCAAGCTAAAGCACTGAAAAGCAGGCAGGAGGCTAGCGAGAACGCAAATCTCCTTCCAAAAGTTGGGATTGAGGATATCCCTAAAGAAATTTCCTATTCAAAAAAAATGCCGTTACCAAAAAAAGCAGTCCCAATCACTGCATACCAAGCCGGAACAAATGGACTCGTCTATCAACAGGCGATCTTGCCGGTTCCAGCTTTTGAAGAACAATTTATCGACCTGATACCACTCTACACAGCGTGCGTAACTCAGCTTGGTGTTGCCAACAGGAGCTACCAAGAGACCCAGCAATGGCAGGCGAGATTAGTGGGGAGTTATTCAGCATCAGTAGATGTGAAAACAGACAAATCTGACCTAACCATGTTGCGGGGCAATGTGTGTTACACAGTTAAAGGACTTGTGAAGAATCAGGTGCCCATTACTGAATTCTTTCAAGAATCGATTTATGGAGTACGATTCAACGAACTTTCTCGCATTAAAGAATTAGTGTCGCAAATAAAAAGTCAAAGAGAATCCTCTGTGGTCAGTAACGGGCATGCGCTTGCAATGGCATCAGCAGCCAGCGGGCTCTCGGCAAGCGCGCACTTAAATCAGCGCTGGAGAGGCCTAACTGCCGTTTCGCACATAAAAAAGCTAGACAGATTAATCAATGACCCGAAAGAATTATCCAAGCTGGCTGATAAACTCGCCAGCATACATGCGCAAATAATAAATCAAAATTGTCAGTTCTTGATCGTGGCGGAGTCTGAGGAAATCCTCGAGTCGATCTCCCATATTGAGAGCACATTTAGGTCAAAAGATGGGATTGACCCGATCATTCCAGAAAATATTATGGACTACCCTCACGATTTGCGCCCAAAAAGTTTATGCTGGACTACCAACACCCAAGTGAATTATTGTGCAATGGCATTTCCCACAGTGGCCTCCACACACGAGGATGCAGCCGCCCTTACTGTGCTTGGTGGAATTCTTAGGAACGGCTTTCTCCATCGAAAAATTAGAGAACAGGGCGGCGCATATGGCAGTGGTGCTGGCCAAGATAACTACTCGGGAGCGTTCCGATTTTTTTCTTACCGTGACCCTCGGCTAAAAGAAACACTAAACGACTTTGATGAATCGGTTGAGTGGATTCTAAGTAACCCAATAAGCTTTGAAAAAATTGAGGAATCAATACTTGGGGTGATAAGTACCCTCGACAAACCGGGTACACCCGTGACTGAAGCAATTTCTGCATTCCATCGGGAGCTCAATGGTAGAAATAAGTCATCTCTTTTAGACTTCCGAGACCGCGTGCTTAATGTTTCTGAAGAGGCTATTAAGAAAGTATGTGCAAAATATTTAACACCTCAAACCGGCATCACTTCGGTTATTACGGGCGTTGAGTCGGCAAAACAGTTGAACTTGGAAATAAAAAATTTATAAAAGCTCGAGCTTACGGAGATCTTTGTTTTGAAAAATAATCGACGAGATCTCCTATTTCAAGAAAAACAAAGTATTAATAACTTTACTTTTGATAGGCGGGTCGCGAAAGTTTTCCCCGACATGATTTCCCGCTCCATCCCGGGATATAGAATAATAATACGTCAAAGCGGTAAGCTAGCGGCTAGGTTTGTCCAACCTAACTCTAACTGCTTCGACCTGGGTTGCTCTCTAGGTGCAACCACTCAAGAGGTGGCCAGAAACATTAATGTGGAAAACGTAACTATTATCGCTATTGATAATTCCGAGGCAATGTTAAATCAGGCAAAAATCAATACGAACGGTATGCGATCCGACACTTCCATCTCCTTAGTAAAGGATGATATTTGTCAAACCTCCATAAATAATGCGTCATTCGCCACATTGAATTTCACCCTACAGTTTATATCGGTTAGTGAGAGACGCGCCCTGATCACCAAGATATTCAGAGGCTTAAAACCTGGTGGCTGTCTTATACTTTCAGAAAAAATCTGCTTCAAAGAGCCCAGAATAGATCATAAAATGGTAGAGCTTCACCATCAATTTAAACGTCAACAAGGGTATAGTGATTTAGAAATAAGACAAAAACGGGAGGCAATTGAAGACGTGTTGGTGCCTGAAACGGTTGACGAACACGTNAATAGATTGAAAAAAANTGGTTTCTCAGANCCCCGAATCTGGTTCCAGTGCTATAATTTTTGTTCTATGTATGTTTTCAAGTGAGNTTTCAAGAAACTATCCCNGCTACATAATCTAAAAGAAGTGTCTTATGAAGCCTCTTATAGCACTTCGTATAGATTTCTTGTAAGGAGGCATCAAAAGCGCAAAGGGAGTAAACTNGTCTCTGAGAACACTNCGCTTGTGTGAAAAAGTGTCAAAGCCCCATTTCCCTCCTGTCTTGCCTAGGCCACTCTGGTTCACGCCACCAAAAGGAAGCTTCTCATGTAAAAAATGAANAGCAATCTGATTAATACATGTGTCTCCAGCGGTGGTCCTCCGCACAACTTTATTCTGGAAATCACGATCACTACTGAAGATGTACAGCGCAAGTGGTTTTGGCCTTTCGCTAAGTTCTTGTAAGACCGATTCTATTGAATCATATCTTACAATAGGCAATATAGGTCCAAATATTTCTTCATTCATTATATCGCAACCACTAGTAAGATTTGTCAACAATGTTGGCTGCATAAAACGTTTTTGTAAGCAACCTCGACCGCCGACCAATACCTCTGCACCTTGTTTTAGTGCGTCGTCCAGCAAGTGCTCAAGCCTCCTNAAATGGGCATCATTTACAATCTGACAGTAATCTGGATTTTCGTGAAGTTTATCCAGCGGTCCNTATTGTCGNNTNATACNATCGCNAAGAAGACTNACAAGATCATCGTANATTGAATTTTTTACGTACANATNATCNGGNGCAATACATGTTTGNCCNTTNTTNCAGAACTTGCCGAACACNATTTTTTNNGCNGCGCTCTTNAGNTGGACAGTGTCATCNACAATTACNGGACTNTTACCTCCCAANTCAAGNGTCACTGAGGCNAAATTNTTTGCAGCCGANGCCATAACCTTTTTGCCNANANTTGGACTCCCGGTAAAAAAAATATGGTCAAAAGGAAGGTTGGTCAGATATCCAGCGATAGTCTCGTCACCCTCAAAGATTGCAACCTCCTTTTTCTTAAAAACTGAATTCACAATATTCACGATTACGGCCGACATGAATGGCGTCATCTCGGAGGGTTTCAGAATCACCGTGTTTCCGGCTGCAAGTGCCAAAATCATGGGACAAAAAGTGAGATTAAATGGATAGTTCCAAGGCGATACAATTAGACAGACCCCACGTGGTTCGGTGACGATCTCAGAGGAAGTGCCGAAAAGTATCGGCGTGGGGAAAACACGCTCTGCCCTCATCCATCTCCTAAGGTTCTTTTTTACAAGCGCTAACTCCGAAACAATCGGAAGTATCTCAGTCACATCTACCTCAGATGCAGGCTTCGAAAAATCTGCAAATGCTGCCGCGTAAAGCTCCTCATAAGACGACTTAAAAACATTTTCGAAACGCTCCAAAACCGCTAGACGCGCTTCATAATCACTTTCTCTTAGCTCAATGGAGTATCTTTTCTGCTCAGCAAAAACATCATCAATGGATGTTAAAAGCTGTACTTTTGGTTCAACCATTAAACCTCCTCCATACCTTTTTACATGAAACATCTCATGTGATAATCGGGGTAAAAATTCCCGATATCAAATATCTAGCGAGTTCACTAATAATGCGGTGGAAAATCCGAAGTGGACGGCTTTTCACTGAGCATCTTGCCGTCAAGAAGCTTTACGAAGGCCTTCAACGTTTTCAGTGAGGTTGTAAGCGCATCGATCTCAAGTTTTTGTCTATAAACCTCATCTTCCAACTGAAAGTTGGCAAGCTCTAGGTACGCAAGCTTCTCTTCTACAGCAATGATTTTGTCTTTTTCCATAAAATTATTTGAAGTCTCTCCACAAAAAAAGTAACTATAAAACATATAAATTATACTTGCAGTATTGGAGGAGAAATAGCACAGATGCACTACTACAAAAACTTACAAGATTGGATGAATGCCTCAAGATTGTCGAGCTTGGCGAACTGTTTGCCAAAGTTAATAAGTGAAAAGTTTAACACCACTCGATGGGGAGACCTTCCATTGTGGCTTGAGTGCCTTGACAATTTACCTAAAATAGTTGGTGATCCTGTAAATCTCAACTCTGGGGTATGTATCGGTAAAGCAAATCAATTGGCTATTCCTCATGACGAATTTAAAGAAACATTGATGACACTGCATCCTTGGAGAAAGGGGCCTTTTTCCTTGTTCGGAATTAACATTGATAGTGAATGGCGCTCTGACCTGAAGTGGAACCGCATCAAGAGTCATATTCACTCATTGGAAAAAAGATTAGTGTTAGACGTAGGCTGTGGTAACGGCTACCATTGCTGGCGAATGTTGGGAGCCGGTGCGGAGCGTGTAATCGGTATCGATCCATCCGCAAAGTTTGTATGCCAATTTCTTGCACTGAAGCATTTCACAAGGGATTCTTTGCCTATTGACGTCCTGCCAATTGGTATCCAAGATCTTCCAAAAAACCTCCGCGCTTTTGACAGCGTTTTCTCAATGGGTGTTTTGTATCATCGAAAATCACCACTCAGCCATCTCGAGCAGCTCTTCGGTCTCTTGCGACCAGGCGGACAGATTATCCTGGAAACGCTAATCATCGAGGGTAAATTCGGATACTCACTCGTTCCAGAGGGTCGTTATGCAAAAATGCGAAACGTGTGGTTTATACCTAGCCCTAGAACGCTAATCTCTTGGCTTCGCAGAGTAGGTTTCGAAGGGGTGAGGATGGTTGATGTTTCCATAACGAGCACCATTGAGCAACGTAAAACTCCTTGGATGACATATCAATCGCTTGAGGACTTTATTTTGAAAGATGGAAGTGGCAGAACGCTAGAGGGCTACCCACCCCCAACGCGGGGTGTCTTTATCGCAGAGGTTCCCACCCAGCGATTAAAATAAGCACCCCGAAATCGTTTTTTTAGGGGTTAATTGAGGCGTCTGAAAAAATTATCGATAATAGATAATTTTGTTATATCAGAGCATATCGCAGGTCCATGCACGGTCAAATTNCACTCGCCAATTCCCTTCGATATACCAATGGAGATTTATCTAAACTAAGGTGAGGCGGCTCTTGTTTGGGGCGNGCTAAAGTAGCGCCCGCCAACGTAATCTATTTCAGAAACCCATTAACAGCGCTTCCAACTCAGAATATCCCTTTTGGNTCNGCGAACCTTTAGCTAACCNCGCGGACCAACATTGNATGATGAATGTGGTTTTGGGCCAAGTATGGTTAGNTGCGGTCGATTGTAGCTATTTAACGGCGCCATAATCAATACAAACTTCGTTGCATTCAGTTCAGAGGCAGATTCCGCATATATATTTGAATCATAAATTTTCGATCAGTGNCGAATCTGAACAGTCAGTCCTGAACTGTTTGAGATATTTTGATTTAAAGCTATGGAAAACCTCGGGTTTTACACTTCTTTCAATTCAAAGGTCTGTAGTGATCACATAAGCAGCGCACAGTAACTATCAGCTCGGGATCTATGAGTGTGGAACTGGGACAGATANACGGAAGTTTATGTAGTGCAGCTGTCTAAAATATTTAGAGAACACAAATACTCACAAGGAGCAAACTGAACTTAGTAGAAGAGAAAAGCCGACAAGTTTATCGACGAGAATAATAATTAGTCTTNTATAATTTTTGTACACCAAAAATCCAGATAATTGACTGAATTTGTAGCCTAAACTATAGTAAGAGAGTTTTATAGATCCCACGCACTCGTAGCTCAGCTGGATAGAGTACTCGGCTACGAACCGAGCGGTCGGAGGTTCGAATCCTCCCGAGTGCGCCAAGGTAAGATGGTGCCTTTAAAATTTCGCNCGCTTAGCGTATCTTCTCTCCTACATGACGCTTATCTCTANATATCANCGGATTTAATTCCTAAAAAGTCGAATAAGCAAAAGCTGGTTGTCCAAAGCAATCTTAAATACAAAATTAGGTGTTGTGCTCATGAGAGAAGTATATTCGTCAGCCGAACAAGCCGTAAAATCACTGATGGTGGCTCACTTCGACGCCAGACAGTCAGGTGATTGGNAAGAAGTCATATCAAAGTACTCTGATAAATGGAGGGATTCGAAAGGTTACCGAAAAGAATCTCTCAATAGTGGTCATCTATCCTTCTCTACAGGNGCGCTTTGGTCGCAAATTGAGGTNAATATGGATGATGCTGTTGTAACTGCGGGAAAAACCATCGCTACTTTTGGCCCCGTTTTAATTTGCACATCCAAGGGCACTATCACTTATGAATACAATCTAGAGCAGGAAGACGATGGGATTTGGCGAATCGTCTTCACTAAGACGTTAGCTTGGGAAGAAGTCGAAGACGAACGAAGCGCGTCTTTAAAACGTCAAATTAACGACACAGCAATGCGCATCAGGGAGCACAGAGAAAAGCTCCTTGCCGATCACCATCGACCCAGATATCACTTCACCGTGCCCGAGGGGTTTGCTGTTCCTTTTGATCCAAATGGAGCGATCTATTGGAAAGGTCGATACCACCTTTTTTATATTTTTCAGGATTCTCGCTTAGGGAAAAAATCAGATCACTGGGGTCACATATCTAGTACCGATCTATTCCATTGGCGGCATCACCCAACAAGTTTGATAGGAGGCATGTATAGTGGAAACTGCTTCTTAAATGGCAACGGAATACCCACAATGTGTTATCACGAGGTCGATTTAGGTAATTCATTAGCGATTTCTGAAGATGACGAGCTGAATCGGTGGAGTAAGCTTAAAACAAACCCAATAACTCCAGATGATCCAGAAGTCGAAGTGAACAAATCAGAAAGAAAAAGTCCGCATGAAAAAGGCTACAGATCTTGGGATCCTTTTGGGTGGTATTCATCAGGCAACTACTACGCAATCTTTGGTGGTGAGTCCCCTGCAGTTGCAAAGGCGTCAACGTTAGACGGTAAATGGCACTATGTAGGTGATCTTTTTGCGCACAAGATTGATGGCATTTCTCTCCAAGAGGATGTGTCTTGCCCAGACCTCTTTAGATTAGGAAATAAAGATATTCTTCTCTGTATAAGTCATAGGATGGGATGTCGTTACTATGTGGGGAAATGGAAAAATGAACAATTTTATCCCGAACACCACGCTCAAATGAGCTGGGTTGATAACACTTTTTTTGCGCCCGAGAGTCTTGAAGATGAGAAAGGCCGAAGAATCATGTGGGCATGGCTTTTAGATTACAGAGATCTTGGAGCTCGTCTCGATCAAGGTTGGTCAGGAACCCTGAGCCTCCCGCGTGTGCTCAACCTCGGATTAGATGGTTTACTTGAAATAGATGTCGCTAAGGAAATCGAACGTCTGCGCTACCGGCACTTAAAAAAAACTGATTTGACCATAAATTCTGGGCAGAAAATATTTGTCGAAGATGTTTTTGGTATCAGTTTAGAGCTGAATATTAAAGCAGAAGCAGGGCATAGCGCGAGGTTTGGCGTTGCAGTATGTGTTAGTGAAATGCTCGAGGAAGAAACTAGAGTAACCTATGATGCTCAAAATAATTTACTCGAGGTGGATACTCAAAAATCTGGACCAAAGGGCACTCCAAGAGACATCGAGCGAGCACCCCTAACTCTCCGAAACGAAGAAATTCTAGACCTAAGAATATTTATCGATGGTTCTGTCATAGAGGTATTTGCTAACAAAAAACAAGCTGTAGCTAGAAGAATTTATCCATCAAAAAATAACGGAATGGCGATTTATCTATTTTCGGAAAATACATCTGTAAGAATAAACTCGTTTGACTCATGGCACATATCTCCATCAAATCCTTATTAAGCAAATAAAAGATTGCTAACGCAGTTAAAAGAATGTTGCAAAAAACTGATTAAAAGATGAAAACCAAAGACATGAGAATATCACATGATTAATCGTAGAAATTTAATAAAAAGTACCACTATTACGGCTGCAGCTCTTTTCTCTGGGTGCCGCAGATTTACCAATCAACAAAGAGCCCCTAGCGGTTTGAGTGCCGCATTTGAGGGTCAATTTCGATTTGGGACTTCAATAAAAAATAATACCTTGCAAAGCAATGACACTAATTTGTTGACTCTTATTGCAAGAGAATTCAACGCAATTACTGCCAATAATGCAATGAAGTGGGAGGGTTTACAACCAAAACTCAACGAGTTCAATTGGCAAATAGCAGATAAGTTTGTCGATTTCGGTCAGCAGAATAATATGCAGATAACAGGCCATGTGCTTGTTTGGCATAAGCAAATTCCAAATTATGTTTTTTTAAAAGATGATAAAATTATATCTAAAAAATTGTTACTTCAACGAATGGAACAGCATATTAGTAACGTGATGGAGCGGTATAAAAAGGTGACCGAGTGGGATGTGGTGAATGAAGCGATTGTTGGAGGAAAATGGCTGGAAAGCAAATGGTACAAAATAATCGGTCCTGATTATGTGAAACGCGCTTTTCAGTTCGCTAGAAATGCAAATCCCTCCGCGACGTTAATTTATAATGACTACGGCATTACAAATCCGAAGAAACAGCAAGCAATTCTTGGCTTATTGAGCAAGCTAAATAATAGTGGTGTTAGAGTTGATGGAGTTGGGATGCAATCCCATTTTTCACTCGAAAAAAATTTCCCCTCAACAGACATGATTGAACAGACAATAGAGACGTTTGCACGCCAAGGATACCAGGTCTTCATAACTGAACTTGATGTGGACGTTTTACCTAGGGCTTGGAAATATGTGAGGCAACCTCCGTTGCAGCAGCTCCACATAAATGAAATTTCCATTCGGGAGGCGAAATACCTCGATCCTTACCCAAATGGACTACCCGAAAAAGTAAGTAAAGAGCTTGCCGACCGCTATGCCTCAATTTTTAATGTTTTTAGTAGGCAATCTGATAACATATCTAGGGTGACTGTTTGGGGAACTCTTGACACAGAATCCTGGAAACATGATTGGCCCATATTGGGTAGAACCAACTATCCACTTTTGTTCGATAACAAAGGCAATCCGAAACAAGCTTATTTCAGTGTTCTCGGGGAGGGAAATAACTGAAACAACATCAAAAAATTGACATTTTGGGGATGAAATGAGCATTAATAGAAGATACTTTGTCATAAAAAGTGCACTCGCAGCTGCATCTCTGATTTCACTGAAAAATTATG
>PBJN01000022.1 GCA_002720735.1 Porticoccaceae bacterium | reverse complement strand
AAAATTCTTTAAATATATATTAAACATGATGCCATTTTTTTGTGAATTCTGAATAAGTCTGCCAACATATAGTGAAGTTTACAGGATATTAGGGCCTATTATGTTTCGCATTCTTTTTCTGAGCTATCAAAAAGACAAATTGAAAAGTACGATCAATGACTGGCGAAATTCAAATGTAGAGAGGCTCAATGAAGAAAAATACTTTTATCAATAGACACAAACAACCAACTTCTCTCGGTGGGGTTGAGACCGCGGCCAAGATAATGAGCCTGATGAAGACGAATATGGCCAGTACAATTATCGGAGATATTGCTAAGCAAGACCAAAAACTTGCTATTGAAATTCAGGAAAATATGTTTCTGTTTGATTCTTTGGCCAAAATTGATGATCGGTCGATCCAAAAAATTTTGCAAAAAACGCCCAATGATCAGCTAGCTGTTGCCCTCAAAAATTCAAATAAAATTGTTCAGGATAAATTTTACAAAAACATGTCTAAACGAGCAAAGAAAAGACTTAGTGATGATATGGAAATGTTAGGAGACCTTAAGACCTCAGATATTGAACTAGCTCAGAAAAATATTACACGCTCAGCACGTAAAATGGCGGATGCAGGGGAGATTATACTTGAAATAAATCGACAGGAATTTTCATGACTTCAATGTAAGTCATGTTAATTTTATTAAACCAAGCAAGACATATTTTACAGCTCTTGCCGATATATTTTTTTACCTCGTCAAAGCGCTTTTTATTTTGAGCTCGACGAACTCAAGCAGACATTCTATTCTTGAACCCACCTCCACCCGTCTGTTGTTGCATCAAGGAGATTTCTAAAAATAAGGCATCAACCCCGCCTTTTAGTGCTTACGTTGGAATCTCCTTCAAGAACTATATTTTTTATTTTAAACATAGCACCTAGCAATCCGGATTTGTTACCAAGCTCAGGAGCTTTAATCAGGG
The DNA here is from genome assembly GCA_002720735.1 of Porticoccaceae bacterium. Classification (GTDB taxonomy): domain Bacteria; phylum Pseudomonadota; class Gammaproteobacteria; order Pseudomonadales; family Porticoccaceae; genus TMED48. The sequence continues at coordinate 47,532 of PBJN01000022.1, read as the reverse complement.
AAAGCATCTCATCCAGCGTCAGTAGGTGTGAAATGTAGCCATTCAGTGCCTCAAGCGTTTTCTGTCGCACTAAATCTATTAACCCAGGAGTCGTCATCACCCCACCACCAAGAATTATTATATCTGGTGAAAAACTTAGTGTTAGCATTTTTACCAACTGTGCCAGATACCTAGCCTCCAAGATATGTGCTGGATGCTCGATTGGCAGATCAGATAGCGACTCTCCCCATCGAGCCAAAATAGCTGGGCCGCTAGCCAAACCTTCGAGACAATTGCGATGGTATGGGCACAAGCCTTCAAATGGATCACAATATGTCTCTTGGTACACAGAAATGTGTCCAATCTCTGGATGAGTTTTCCCGCTGAAGACAACCCCATCAGCAACAATGCCCACTCCTATGCCAGTCCCAATCGTGGTATAGACGACATTTCTAAAATCTCTACCGGCGCCGATATACGCCTCCGCAAGGCAAGCCGCGTTGACATCCGTATCAATAGCTATCGGACAGTCCATGATAGAAAAAGCTTGTTGAAGGTTAAACCCCTCCCAATGTTTCTTAGGAGAGTTTTGAATGCAACCAAAATCTGCNGANTGGANGTTTAGATCAATAGGNCCGAATGATGCTATCCCNAGTCCNCNTATNCCACCAAANGNTCTCTTTGACTNATTGATNAAGTTTATGAGCGTTTNTACCGTTTCCNCAGGCGATCTTGTTGGAATAGTGACNTCATCNACTATTGTTATTCCATCTCCAATGCCCGCNATACATTTGGTACCACCTAGCTCTACTGCAGCAAAAAAATTTTCTACCATTAAATCAGGNACCTCACCTGCCAATCGTAAAAAAATAACAAAGTCTAACGTCAACCTTAGTGGGCNAAAACAGTTATATACTGGCCAAAAAAACTTNAGAACGTAAAGCGTCTCAACAAAATATTTTAGATTGAGTGGACACGCTCCTTATCACGCTTAAACCAGCGTCCCGATAAATAGAAGCATGGCACAGCTAAGTATGAGAACAAAGTAGCACTTAATATNACTATACTGTACGGCTGCGCCCAGCCTCGAGAGATNACCCAGTCCACTGCAATTCCTGTTCCCGTAATACCAATGCCTAAGCCCAATATATTGAATAACATGATTGTGACAGCCACAGTAGTTGCTCTNACCTGAGCGGGAGCAAGTTCCTGCACTGTNGCAAAAATTGGGCCAAAAATTGCNCCCATTTGAACCACGGCAAAAAACATCCCTATAGGGATCCAAACGGAACCTACTCCAGAAAGTCTAAATGCAAGAATGAAAGGAGCGAATGTAATCATGATGATGCAAAGGAATGCCGACCTTCCGAGTCCCGTTTTTGTCATCAATCGATCTCCACCGATCCCACCAAGCAAGCTTCCTGTTATTCCACCAGCAAGGACTANCCAACCGGTGAGCTGCGCGATTTGATNGCGCTCAAACCCTCTCTCGTTTACAAACCATAACTGATCGAAAAATGTGCTTCCCATCATTACATGAAATATTGTACCTCCCGCGATGACCAGTAAGAGCGCAGGCGAACCAATAATCATTTTAATGGTTGTTCGCACAACGGNCTGCAACGGTAGGGTTTCAACAGATGAGTCGACCGCAGCGAAACTACGTCTTGGTGTCTCTCTCGTGAAGAACATTATCGCTGCGAGCAACACTCCAATTCCCCCAAGAAAATAGAAACAGGCTCTCCAGCCGACAACAGGCCCCAGATATCCGGCTAGTAAAAGGCTTAAACCNNNCCCAATAGGCGCGCCCATATAGTAAATTCCGGATATAAACCCAAGCCGCTGCTTAGGAAATCGATCTGCTATAATTGACATTGCGCTGGGGGTCATCACAGCCTCTCCAATACCAATAAACATTCGAGGGATGGCCAAGCTGATGAATCCTTTNGCCATCCCAGATACAGCGGTCAAAATACTCCAAAGAGCTACTCCAGCCGCTATTAACCGGGTACGGTTCATGGTATCTGCCAGTATTCCCATGAAAAGTCCCATTACAGAGTAAAAAATTAAAAAAATAAGACCAGTCAATAGGCCAAACTCAGTGTTAGACAGCTGTAAATCAGGGACAATATAATTAGCGAAAGATGACAGTAACATCCTATCAACAACATTTAACACATTTAAAATTGTTAATAAGAATAAAAGCCACGCATCACTGCGAGATATACCGTCGGATTGTCTACCTTCCATTACGTACCGAACCTACTCATTAAAATTTGCTACACGCGATTTTTATAAAAATTCGAAGCAAAAAATAATCATAGAAATNAACTCTAAAGAACCAAATTATTCCAACCCACATAGTCAATACCGATAAATGTTGATAANTTCTTGTACCTATAGTGGTCCTACCGCCACTCTAATCAACTGCTATAAAAATTCAGACTACTCTTTAAATCTACTCAATACTATNAGTAAAAANTATCAGTTTATAAATTTCAGATNTNTACTCNACTCCAAGCAGCCANNNGNGCATGNGATATTTNGTTNTAACTAAACAANACTTTACANACTTTTTAATNAAAGCAACATGAATAATAGTTACATATCCTAAATATTCCAAAAATGCTCATCAATATTATTATTAGAAAAAGGCCTCTACATAATTGTTNAAAATTTTTAAATGCCTTTATTCACCTGGCGTCATGGTTAGGACAATCTTGCCCAAAGCACTTCGGTTTGCTATTTTGGAAAAAGCGTGTTTGTAATCATGNAGTGGATAAGTCTCGCTTATCAAGGGTGAAAAAATACCCTTATTAATCATATCGGTTAATTCACTAAAATTTTTATGNGAAGCNTTGGAGTCGCGGCCTATCCATCCACCCCAATTAACACCAATAAGCGACGCACCCTTCAACAAAGGAAGATTTAGCGGAATCTTGGCTATTTCTCCGGCTGCAAATCCAATAACAAGAAACCGACCATCCCATGCCGTTGCTCTAAATGCTTTTTCGGAAAGTTCCCCCCCTACAGAGTCATAAACTAAATCCGCACCGCCGCCATGTGTAAGTTCTTTAACTCTTTGCTTGAGATCTTCATGAACATAATTTACACATAGATCTGCTCCTGCTTTACGAGCAAAATCAAGCTTATCCTCAGTGCTAGCGGCCGCTATAACTCTCGCCCCTATAGCCTTAGCAATTTGAATTGCGGCGACGCCCACTCCCCCCGCGGCACCGAGAATCAAAACTGTTTCAAGAGGTTGTAACTTTCCACGTTGTTTTAGCGCGTAATAACCAGTCCCGTAGGTTGTTGCAAAACCCGCGCCCTGCTCAAATGAGAGATTTTTAGGTTTCAAGAAAGTACCCAATTCTGGTACTGCAATCTGACTAGCAAAACCACCCATGTGGACCGCAATCACTTCATCACCAACTTTTCGAGATTTTATCGAGCGCCCTAAGCGTGTGACAATGCCAGATATTTCGGTTCCAGGAATGAATGGCAGAGACGGCTTATATTGGTACTCTCCTCGAATGGTGAGTAAATCTGGAAAGTTTATTCCTGCAGCTTTTACTTCTATAATCACTTCGTCAGCAAGAGGATCTAGATCAGGTAAATCGTGCAGTGAGAGGTCTTCAAACGAACCAAAATTATTACACATTAATGCTCTCATCAATTCTGTCCCCTATTTTTAAAATCCGCATGTTCAAACGATTTATCGAAGGCAACATCTGTAGGGGTCAAAACACCAAAGTAAGATCTAGTCAATCGAATGACCATCGTGGAAAGAGACCAAATTTCATTTTTACCCATTTTTATTTTTGTCGCGCTGACGAATGCTTAAGGTACCTATTAAGTTAAACTATACTTTTTTACTTTACTTGCCCGATGTAAGCACACATTGAATAACTACAACATAAATAATTTTGACATAATATTGCTTACACAATCATCGGCTAAATGGCGGTCCCTGCAAGAATCGAACTTGCATCTAAGACTTAGGAGGTCCTTGTTTTATCCATTAAACTAAGGGACCAACATCAGGCAGATGGAAGAGTCTACCTGGATGTAGAATCTGTTGCACTAAATGATCGAAACCGAGCCGTAACTCTTTAAAACTTTCTTTCCATCGAGACGACTTATAAATACGTGATGTGGATTTTTTTTGTTGAGCGGAAGTTGTATGCACGGAGCCAAAATAATCTATCTAATGAACCTATAACACTGAAATAGTTATAGAATGCGAAATATTCGTTTTCAAAATCAAATCAACTATTTATGAATATACTCTTAATCGATAAAAAAGAAATGAAATCTGATCGCGCGATAATTTCGGGACGGCAGTTTGAACATTTGAAAAAAGTGCTTCGTGTGAATGTAGGCGACAAGATCCGCGTGGGGGTAATTAACGATTTACTCGGAATTGGAATAGTCGAACGACTTGAAATGCAGTACATTTCGCTTTCCATTTTTACAGATTCACCGCCGCCAAAAGCTGTGCCTGCAACTGTTATACTATCGCTACCACGACCAAGATTTTTAAAACGCATCATGCAAAATCTTGCAGCATTAGGAATAAAAGATATCCACGTTATCCATTCCAAAAGAGTAGAAAACAGTTATTGGAATACACCTCACATTTGTTTGCCTAATATCAAAAAAGACTTAATATTGGGATTAGAACAGGCCGGTGATACAGTTGTTCCAGAGGTTACCCTGCACCGACGATTTAAACCCTTTGTTGAGGATGTGTTACCGCAGCTGATGAATGGCCGAAAGAAATTTTTGGCGCAGCCAAGGTCAGAAATATCATGTCCAATATGCATAAATCAATCCAGCGTGTTAATAATTGGGCCAGAGGGCGGATTCATACCCTACGAAATAAACAAATTTAAAGATATTGGTTTTCAGGCTGTGAGCATTGGGGATCGCATAATGAAGGTAGAAGTTGCAATACCAATGTTGATATCCAGACTTTATCCAAGTCAATAACGACTAATATCTCTCAGGAATGCGTACTAAGATTATCTTAGAATTCCTCGTGCAATGCACTATACAAGCAAAAAATGGAACAAGTACTAACAAAACCGGTNACCTATCATACTAACTCAACAATTCTCTTTGAATTGTTGAGTTCCCAGCCAGATGCAATTTGGTTAGACTCCTGCCAGCCACATAGTCAGCAAGGCAGATATGATATTATTTCAGCGTGTCCTGACCATATTGTTGAAACCTGCGGTAAATTTTCTACTATAACCTGCGAAAACAACTCCTATGCATCTAGTCGTGATCCTTTTGACATCGCGAACGATCTCTTAGAGCCACTTAAAAAATACAAAATGCCCACAAAGATTAGAACACCGTTCGTGGCGGGAATTATCGGCTATTTCGGCTACGACCTCGGGCGTGCTTATTTTGAAATTGACAACTCTACAAAAATGGAGTCGGCTCTCCCCGATATGCGGATAGGCAGATATTTGTGGGGTTTGGTTGTAGATCATTTAGAAAAAAGTGCATACCTAAACTTTCATCCACAATGTTCAGATTCACTTCAAGACACAATTCTAAAAATCTTCGAGCGTTTTGAGCTCACAAATCGCCACCGCCAAGGATCATTCGCGCTAAAAAACTCCTTTCAACCACAAACACCGAAAATTGAATATTTGGAAAAAATTATTAAAATTCAACAATATATAGCTGCAGGAGACTGCTATCAAGTTAATCTTGCTCAACATTTTTCGGCTTCATACAATGGAAACATTTTCAGCGCTTATCTTGCCCTTAGAGAAAAGATGCCATCTCCCTATGCTGCCTTCTGGAGTTGGGAAAAATCAAAAGGAGTTATGAGCTTGTCTCCCGAGCGGTTCCTACAAGTTAGAAATGGATATGCCGAGACAAAGCCAATTAAAGGTACTATAAGCCGCAGCTCTGATAACAAACAAGACCAACAAAACGCCAAGCTTCTTTTAAGTAGCGAAAAAGACCTAGCAGAAAATTTAATGATAGTTGATTTGTTAAGAAATGATCTCAGTAAAAATGCTGAGACAGGCAGTGTCTTAGTGCCAAAACTATTTGCCTTGGAGAGCTTTCCTAATGTTCATCACCTCGTTAGTACAGTGACGGCCAAACTTAAATCGGGTGTTTCTCCGTCCAAACTATTAAGAGACTGTTTTCCTGGAGGGTCGATAACAGGGGCACCAAAGCAAAGGGCTATGCAAGTTATTGAAGAGCTGGAGCCAGTCAAGAGGAACGTATATTGCGGGAGCATTGGTTATATTAATGCTGACGCAACGATGGATACCAATATCGCAATCAGAACAGTACTCGCAGACGGGCAGACCTTACACTGCTGGGGCGGTGGNGGAATTACCGCGGACTCTGACCCCACAACAGAGTATGAGGAGTCTTTGTCGAAAATAATTACATTATTAAAAACAATCGAAAACCTCTGATAGAGGCTCGCCGTTAAGTCCTCATATATCTGAAAGTGAAGTTCACTCTGGCGTCACTCAGATTACGTGATTTTGGAATTCTGTGCTTCCAAAAACTTTGCAATCCGGGACCCATCAACAGGAGCGATCCGTGTGGGAGGTTCAATGATACTCGCTGCCCAGTCAAATTATGACGGAGATCAAACTTGCGTTCGACACCNAGCGAAAAAGAGGCAATNATGGGTTCATTACCNAAAGAAGCCTCGTCATCGGCATGCCANTCTACACTATCGTTCCCATCTCTATAATAATTCACAAGCGCTCTGTTGAACTCAGAGTTTGTCTGAATTTCGATAGATCTTCTGAGTCGCTCCATCCAAGGAGGAAATTCTAAAGCTTCCAATCGTATATTGGAGTAGGTGTAGCTTGTCCCGGGGGCACCAAACCAATTTTGCAATCTTGGGATAGGTATTTTCCTACCCATCATTCGAATGCTGTCATGTCGCCAAGGCGTTTGCTTTATCGCTCGCGCCAAGAGCAAGTCGGCCTCCTCTAACGGCATCCAATTGGGCCAAAACCGAAGATAACCCAATCGCCCATCAGATAGACTCATGGGAATTTTTTGCTCTTTAAAAAGATCCATACACAGTTGGCTCAAGCTCTAGTGAGATTCCAAAAACGCTTAGAACCTGCTGTTTAACAGATTCCGAAAACTGCAACAATTCCCTTGAACTAGCGTTCCCATAATTAAGTAGTACCAACGCCTGCTCTGAGGACATTCCAACATTACCGGAACGAAAGCCTTTCAAACCACATCTCTCTATTAACCAACCAGCAGCAACTTTGTATTCCGCTCCGTTTGTTTCAAATACGGGGGCCAAGGGATAACACTCCAAAAATCTTCTTACCGAGTCGGAATTAAGTACAGGATTTTTAAAAAAACTTCCCACATTAGCAATTATTGACGGATCTGGGTATTTTCTCCTCCTGATATCTGAAATAGTGCGAGCAACTATCTGAGGTGTAATTGGTCCTGTTGATTTTCTCGTTTCCTTTTTCAGAGCCTCGGAAAGTAGTGGATAATCGCATTGGACGTCGGCCGTTAAAGAAAGCTTGATTTTAATCTCTAAAATGATGTGTCTGTTTTTTCGTTTACTCTTGAANATACTATCACGATAACCAAATCCACATAATTTATGTGACAGTGAATTTATCTCACCTGTTCGTATATCCATGGCATCTAGAGAAAGAAAAACATCAGATAACTCAACCCCATATGCACCAATATTTTGTATTGGAGCAGCTCCAACACTTCCTGGGATTTGTACAAGATTCTCAATGCCATACCAATTGTTCCGCAAAGCATATTCAACTAATTCTGACCAACTTTCCCCAGCAGCAACCGATAAGACCACATTATTTCCATCTATGCTGTGATGAATACCTTTTAAATTTATACTGATTACCAGCCCAAATAAATTATTTTTTAACACTACATTACTTCCAGCGCCAAGGACGGTGACTGCAAGGTTTTTTGACCTCGCAAAAGTAAGCGCTTCTCTTAAGTCTGCAGTATTTATAACCTCACAAAAATATTCCGCAGTAGACTGCAGTGCAAGTGTATTATTTCGCATTAAATTGCAGTTATTTAAAATTTTCAAAGTCATATGTGGTGTTTTAAAATGTGCTGAAACAAGTTTTCAACCGCCTCAAATACTAAATCAAGCACAATTTCAAACCCGTGATCACCAGAATAATAGGGATCTGGGACATCATACAAATTATTTTCTCCAAGAAAGTCTAGTAACAAACCCAAGTGGCCATTAAAAGAGACTGGACAACTACGCCTTATATAGCTCAGGTTTTGTCTGTCCATCGCCAATATATAGTCAAACTTTAGGAAATCAGATGAACTAAAACGACGAGCACGTAGGTGTCTAATATCAATAGAACGCTTTGATGCAGCCTCAATCGCTCTCTGATCTGGCGGGTTACCCAGATGCCAGTTACCGGTGCCNGCGGAATCTATCGATATCCTATTGGACAGGCCGTATTTTTTTACTATATTTCCAAATACGCCCTCCGCTGTGGGCGATCGGCAGATGTTTCCCAAGCAAACAAACAATACATAAACCATAGCGTATTTGTTACGTGAATTNATTTGATAAATTTCTAAAAAACTTGTTTATTTTTAATAAATCTTCCTTGGTATCAACGCCGTGAGGCACATCGCANCAAGCCCTCTCAACATGAATTTTAACACCATGAGCCATAAATCGTAATTGTTCTAATCTCTCTNTTTTTTCTAGCTTAGACTGCTTTTGGTTAACAAATCGTCGCAAAGTATTTACGCGGTAAGCATATAAACCGACATGCCGGGATCCTTCGACTAAGTCATTCTGCGATAATTTAGTTCTAGAAAATCCAAAATTACGAGGCCATGGTATCGGAGCGCGACTAAAAAATAGTGCATAACTTTCGTCATCAACAACAACTTTAACAACATTTGGATCTAAGAAATCATCGATTTCGACGATCGGAATGGACAGCGTAGCAACGCCAGCTTTAGGATTCATATCAAGGTTATTCGCTACCTGATTAATAACATCTGGCGGTATCAAAGGTTCATCACCCTGAACATTTACGATAATTTCAGTATCCTCAAGCAATAGTTGGCCCGCAATTTCATTAATTCTATCAGAACCAGATTGGTGACCTATCGCCGTCATGCGGACTTCCCCACCGAATTCTCTTGCCACGGTCTCGACGCGCTCATCATCAGTAGCGATGATGATGCGTCGGGCATTACTTTTCTCGGCCTGCTCCCACACCCTTTGCAACATCGTTTTTCCAGATACGTCACATAATACCTTATTAGGCAATCGCGACGAGCCATAGCGAGCCGGAATTACTACTNTAAATTCCATCGATATCTCATAAAATTCAACTTCTTATGTTCGCGCTATCGGATCCAATCCTTTNTGATTTAANCAGGCAATTAAGTTGTCGGTCACCGAAGGATCNAGAACAGCCTCTATCTCCAAACACCATACATCATGATCAACTTCCCACTCCAATTTTACAGCATCTTTTGCGGTTATAATTATATCCAACCCATCATTGAAAGACAGGTCTCTCAACTTCAAACGATCATGATCGTCATNAGGATGTAAAATCACTTGAAGTCCAAGTCCCTCTAGAGACCTCTTAAAACGCTCTGGAGCACCAATAGCAGCAACCGCATGCACGATTNCTGAACCATCCCAATTATCAGGATCGCACACCTGTCCGGTGAGTAAATTCACAAATTTCACGGGTTTATAAAAAAAATGAAAAACATGCACATGAGGAGGATATAACTTTTTCTCTACCTCATCGTTCACAGCAATAAAATCGACCGAACTCAGTCGCCTGATCGGTTCTCGTAGTGGTCCAGCTGGGATACAAAATCCATTTCCAAATCCTCGGGATCCATCTATTACAACCACTTCAACATCACGATTCATCGAATAATGCTGAAGCCCATCATCGCTTAAGATTAAATCATAATCTCCTGTGCTTGAGAGAAACTTCACCGCGCGAGCACGGTCAGAATCAACAATCACCCTACATTCGCATGATTTAGCAATAAGCAGAGGCTCATCTCCGCTTAGACAAACTGGTGTTTCTGAAGTCACCTCAATAGGTTCTTTTTGTTTAGACCTACCATAACCCCTACTCACAACGGCAGTTTTCATTCCCCTCCTGAGAAGTTCTCTTACCAGTGAGATCAATAGAGGGGTTTTTCCGCTACCACCAACTGCAATATTACCAATGACGATCACAGGCACAGAATTTTTATGCCTGAAAAATCTACCCTTGAGAACCGCTCTCCTAATTTCAATTAGTATTACAAAGATGGCACTGATGGGCAGTAGCACATATAACCATGCGCTTCTCCGATACCACGACGTTGTCAAAAAGTGTTCAAAGGACAAGGAAATCTCACTCCCTCAACACAAATTGATTTCGATGAAGATCTAGATAGCGGCCCGCTTGAGCAATTAATTCTTCATGAGTACCCTGTTCAAGAATTTGTCCATTTTCCATTACTAAGATGAGATCGGCCCTCTCAACGGTGGTCAAACGATGTGCTATTACAAAAGTTGTTCGATTTTCCATCAGTAGCTCCAGTGCTTCTTGTATTTGTCTCTCACCGTCAGTATCTAGGGATGATGTAGCCTCATCTAATATCAAAATTGGGGCATCTTTTAGTACTGCCCTAGCGATAGCAATGCGCTGTCTCTGTCCTCCAGATAACATAACACCATCGTCGCCAATAATTGTTTCATAGCCATCTGATAGCTCAGAAATAAATTCATCAGCATTAGCAACTCTTGCTGCACTCCTCACCTTTTTTAGCTCAGATTTGGCGAGAGCACCATAAGCAATGTTGTTAAGAATGCTGTCGTTAAAAAGTGTGATGTTCTGACTTACCAGAGCTATTTGGTGGCGCAAATTATTAAGGGTATATTCATTGATGTCGACGTCATCTAGGTGGATAGAGCCCGTTTGATAATCATAAAATCTCATAATCAAACTTATCAGCGATGTTTTTCCACTCCCCGATGAACCAACGATAGCCACTGTTTGGCCTGGGTCAACGGAAAAGGTAAGGCGCGTAAGGACTGTTCTGTCAGAATCTGGATAGCTAAAAGAAACATTTTTAAAGACAAATTTTCCCCTTGCTCTGTCCACAGTGTATTCGCCTTTATTAACCTCCTGATCAGCATCAAGTATCTCAAAAATTGAGGCAGCGGCAGCAATACCTCTTTGTATCGAACTATTTATCTCACTTAGTTGTCGGACAGGTTTTATCAGCATGCCAGCGGCGACTAAAAATGTTATGAAACTTCCCGTAGTCATATTAGAGAGAATAATTGGATTTAGCATCAACCCTGTGACCGCGGCAAAAGCAATCGATACCAGAAGCATTACCAACGGATTACTTACTCCTTCTGTCAAAGACATCTTTAGATTCTGCCTCCGATTGGCGTGACTTGCGAGCAACAAACGTTGGCGTTCCGTATCAGCGCCACCATACATTCGCACCTCCGAGTACCCATTAACGGCTTCCTGAGTCACGTGGGTCACATCACCCATTGCCGACTGAATTCTTTTACTGATAATGCGAAAACGTTTACTGACATATCCCACTAAAAGGGCGATTAAAGGCATTACTGCCAAAAAAAAGATCGCTAAACGCCAATTGACATAAAATAAATAAGCAAGGAGTCCAATTACCAAGCTACCCTGTTGCAACATAGTTTTTACTGCCTTTGTACCAGCTTCAGTCACTTGCTGTACGTTAAAGGTTATTACCGATACCAAGTGCCCCGACATCGATTGGTCAAAGAACTTTATCGGTAGTAATAGATATTTATCGAAAATTTCAGATCTAAGCGTATGTACTAAGTAATTTGCCACATAGGCGAGGCCATATGTTCCGATAAGATAACCAAGCCCCCTCAGAAGACTTACTGCAATCAAAAATGTTGGGATAATTAACCATGCTCGATCAGCTGGTTGGGAGCCGAAAAACCAATCTGAAAAGAAGGCAGTAATTCCAGTTAGCGGTAAAAGTTTTGTATCTTGCCCAGAAATCGCAGTGAGTTGCCCCACAGTATCGGTGATGAAACCGAGCAGATCTACGAAAGCAACTTCTGCAATCGAATGCAATATTAAACCCGAAATTGCAATTAAAATTGCAAACCAATGATGCGAAACATACTTCAACAAACGCACATATGTAAAAGCAGGTCGGTTATCTATTTTTGTCATGAAATTAGATGGATTTCACCGCTTTCAAGGTGGGATTTGTTGACAATAATTCCACNGGNGGCCAAGCACCAAAAGTAACNCGTCATTTTTCGAGTCATCCAGTTACCCAATCTTCTGATGATAGTACCGGACTTTGCTTTTGACAATCCCCATAAATCANTTNACTTTTATTACCANGNTTGTNACTAANCATATAAACTNCACATAAACAAAGCTACAATGTAGAAAAATAAGTTTATTTTGTTCAGTGAAAAAACGTTGCAAACTTTCAAAGTTTTCCATGGCTGAACCCAACAANGATACAAGAAAGTTTTAGAATAAAGTGGCCAATGCACTACCCTGAGTCTGGAGTTCTTTTGAAAAAACCGAAGAAACTGCTGATCATCTGGCATAGTCAGAGCGGAAAAACTGATGCTATGGCAAGAGAGGTAATAAAAGGTTGTAAGCAACAAAATTCTGTAGAGACAATCCTACTGCCCGCCCAATCTGCCGGTTTAAAAGATTTACTTAATTGTCATGGCCTTATATTTGGAACGCCAGAGAATTTTGGTACGATGAGTGGAATGTTGAAGGATTTTTTTGATCGCACATACTATCCCGCACAACCCTATAAGCTAAACCTTCCATATGGATTATTTATTTCAGCCGCTAATGATGGTTCTGGAGCTGTACGAGATATAAATAAAATTTCANAAGGTTATCCGCTTCGACAAGTTGCTGATCCTGTTATTTGTAAAGGAGCGCTTGATGAAAAGGCATTAACGAGTTGCAGGGACCTTGGCCTTACTTTGGCTCTTGGACTTGAAATGGGAATTATGTAGCCCCAAGACATGCCCTCATGTCAAAGCTCCCACATATGAATAAAATCGCTCGTAAATTTAAAGAGTTACTGAATTTAAAAAAACTGTAGTTTTAGAAACCGCGCTTGCGAGGTCGTTTTCCGACTGGACGTTTAGGCAGCTTTTCAGGGGCTTTAGGCGGTGCAGTCTCTATACAAGTATAACTGCGATTCACCGCAGCGATATTTGGCTTATTGGTAACTGTCAAGCTGCTAGCTGCCATCAATGTTGATTTATTAAGTGCCCAACCCTCCGTGTAAAACTCTCCNACAACACGAAATCTCACCAAGTCATCAAGTTCAGTGAAAGGTATATCCCTGAATGTTTTATCTGGCGTCAAGAGCGTGTTATTAACTACCTCAATATCGAGAAGCTTGGTATCAGGATTCAACACGAGGTCACGACTGTCGCAAGTGATCTTCAGCTTGTCTGCCGCCGAGACATCAGCAGCACCATTAAAAATCAGAATACAGACAANCGATAACAAAGTTGCATTNAATGATTGTTTCAATTTAAAAGNTCGCCTCTTACTAACAAACGCCAACNCACACCTAGAATATTTTGCCCAAAAAAACAAAATCACTGCGAGCTNGCGAACATCCTATGTATCTAAACCACTAGACACAAGTATAATGTATAAGTACCCTCATAGAACAGGGTCTTCACCTTAAACTTTTTCTGTGAAGACGATCTAAGAAAGTCAAAACCTAATTCGCAATATAGAAAAAATTAAGGCATACTCTTAACGAGNNGTNTNNTTTTTGACATAAAATCTATTGGAGACAGGCAATTGGCCGAAATTTCAAGAAATTTAGGAAACTCCCCTGCGTTGGTGGATCAGAGATCGAGGCGTCAACAGCGTGTCCCAAGAGGTAATGAAAATAGTCTTGAAAACAGAGCGATTGCCGCAAAAGTTATCGATCAGAAGGACGATTTCTCATTAGAACGTTACCAAATAGCAAGGCTGGAGGCAGACCAACTATCCAAGTACCTTTTTGAGATGAAGGTTCGCGACAGTATAGTTCATGAAAGAGCTGCCAATAAGATCCCAACACCCGAAGTCGACATAGATGAGATTAAACCAAAGGTCACGAACACGGCCGCGGAAAGGCTCAACCGACAAATCGAAGAACTTATGTCCCTTGAGAATGACATGCCGATACGCAATGAGCCTCTCTTTGTGAACATAATGGTTTAAAAGTCCACATACCTAATTACCCCGCCACACCCTTTATCGTTGCCAAATCAGAGACAAACACCGAGTCGGATTCGTCTATATAAAAAGCGAGTAGGGTCAAATCGTCCCGCAGCGGAGAGGCCCCTTTGTACTGGTCTATTGCATCCATAACTTTACTAACAACGAGCTTTGGTTCAGATGTATCGAGGGACTTTAAAAGTCTCATCAGACGCTTTCGACCGAATGCTATAGGCCGAGGTAGCTCGTTCATCACATCTGTAACACCATCCGTCAGCATGACAAACATTCCAGACGGGTTTTCAATGATCTGTGTTGTAAATTCAAAGTCGTTTGGTGTGCGCCGGGCTCCAACCGACTTTTTGTTGCCTTTTATTTCTTTCGTTTCATTGTTATTGACAACGAAGAGTGAGGAGTTAGCACCTGCAAATTCTAAGCACCCCGTCTGTCTATCCAATATACATACTGTACCATCAAATCCTGCATCAGAATCAGCCTCCTCAGATTCATTTTGAAAAAGCATATCTTTTATAAGTCGATTTGATTCGCTCAGATATTCACCGGCAGTATTTATTTGATCATCCTCAATTGCTCGGTCCACAACTGCTCGTGCAATTACGGATGTAAAAGCTCCCGGCACCCCGTGCCCAGTACAGTCTATGACTGCAATCACGGTCTTGTTATCAGTCGTTCTCACCACGTATATATCTCCGCCAACAACATCTCTTGGCCTCCAGGTAAGATCAATTTTAAAATCATCGGGCATACGTTCCGCTCTAAGCAAGGCTCTTTGCAATTTTGCCGCATAATTGATCGAACTCTGAATTTCTCGATTCGCGGTAGATGCTTGATCATAAGCATCCTTCATCGCGGCCTCAATTCTTGACACTAACCAAATGACCAAGAGAACAACTACTGTAAACACGGCTGCCCCATAAATAAAAGTGCTGGCCATTGCCTTATCCTGAGCTTCCAAAAGTTCTGTTTGATCCCTCAACACTATCAGCAAAGCTTCTTCACCCTTTGCAAAATCGCTGAGAGGAAATCCAAATACAGATGCCTCAAGGCTGACATTCGTAGCTCCAAAGGAACCATTAACTAACAACATATCTTTATACTCTCGCAGCGAATTCGAGGCCTCACCTGCAATATCAGCGTCATCAGAAATACCTGAGTAATTATCAATTTCATAATAATTATTTAACGTAATTGTTCTATTATCGAAATTTAAAGCAGCTTTAATCTCAAACTCATACTCAAATGATTCAAGAGCCTCAAAAATATTTTTAGCCAAAACTATCGTACCGAGTTTCGAGCTATCATCACGAATGGCAATATACAGGGCTTGATATAGCGAAGATTCCTCGTCACTGCTCAAATCATCAATGCGCAAAATGCCTCTCTTGACCGGAACTCTCTCTGAACGCCGCTTACTAAGCATACCGCTTGCCGTAGCAATATCCAGTTGTTCAAAATTATATTTTGCAGTTTCAGCACATGGATCAATGCCATACCCATCGTAAGCAGTCATACAATGGATAAGTGCACCCGTCGCATTCAAGACGAAGACAGCGCTCATAGTCATGTCATCGATTGAAAGTTGAAAAAGACCATCAGTAAGTGTGGCGATGCTGTCGATATCCCCGCGCCGAAACGACTCATATAGCGGATTCTCCTCATTTACATTCGGGGCCTCATCAGGAGAGGCGAGAAAATTCTCTTTGCTTTTCCAGATAGACCGATTCTCAAAAGTGCCTGTTTGCGGATGCCACATTCCGATCGACAGGTCATATGACTCACTTGAGGCAGTATTCCAGGCTCGCTGATAGACTAGAGCCGAATTTTCGAGATTAGTTTTTTGCTGGCCGTCAAGTTGGTCGGTGGCCAACCAAAAGAAAAGTGCGGCAATAGCTACATTACCAAAAACAGTTAGAGCGAGGAGCTGTATGCGTGTAGTCATATATTCTATCTTATCAGCCTACATGACTGAATATTACCGACCTGGCTGAAAAGCAATCCTG
Source organism: Porticoccaceae bacterium (assembly GCA_002720735.1). Taxonomy (GTDB): domain Bacteria; phylum Pseudomonadota; class Gammaproteobacteria; order Pseudomonadales; family Porticoccaceae; genus TMED48. The sequence goes on along the minus strand of PBJN01000022.1, from coordinate 31,247 downwards.
ACCGCTACATCGTCGACCTGAATATTCTCTCCGTCATGAACCGGCGGCTGGTATCTCCAAGACCTGACGTACTTCAATGCAGAACGCTCAAAGATTCCTGGTGGTTCTGCGTCAACTATATGCGGATCAACAACTTTGCCATCTGGTCCAATGGAAAAGGCGACTATAACCTCTCCCACGTATTTATACTTTCTTGCTTTTGGTGGATATCTGAGCGCACCCGCCCCCATTAGAGAGCATTCAATACTTACTCTCTCACCATCGTCAGTATAGTAGCCAATGTTTGTGGCTAAAACCTCAGACCAACCGACATTACTTATGAGAGGGAAAAAGCACAAAAAGAAAAATGCCTTGAATCTGAGAATGTGAAATAAGCGATTTTTTTTATGGATCATAAGCATTATTTTTAAACCAAAAAAGTTCTATGAAACAACAGTAAATTTACCTCCTATACCACTGAATAACAATAGAAATNANAGTTTNAGTATGTCTCCTTCTNCTGCATCATTGAATCGCTNTTCTGTATAATCATATTATTATCTATCGTTCAAGACAAATTTCTANGGATAGTGTTCCGNGATTNCCTGTANAGTGTACAATGTATCAGCAATTTTTTACTAGGTCGTATTATTTCAATGCTTATAAATTTGGTCATGTCAAGGTGGGGGTTGTAATTGTACTGTAAAATATGGGGTGTAAGGGGTTCTNTACCGGTGCCAGGAGCCAGTACGCTCAAGTATGGTGGTAATACTACGTGCATAGAAGTCAACGGACACGATGACGAATGCATAATTTTAGACGCCGGCACAGGAATATTTCCGCTGGGACAGCATCTCGCACNTACTGAAATAAAAAAGATTCATTTATTCATTACTCATACCCACTGGGACCATATTCAAGGTTTTACNATGTTTCAACCACTNTTCTCTGACGACGTTGAAATACATATTTATGGGCCGAAAGACCCAACCAGTGGTCTGACCATAAAAGATCATTTGACTAATCAGATGGATCGTCATTTTTTCCCAGTGCAATTACAAAATGTAGCCGCCCGTTTAATTTTCGAAGACGTAACGGGCGGTGACAGGATTCNCATAAATTCTTTGATTGTCAAAACCTTCGAATTTAATCATACNNCGATNAATATCGGATACCGAATCGATAGTGANNANCGTAGTATAATTTTTACCGGAGATCATGAATGGAAATTAAATCCTCACCCATCTGATGACCCTCGTTTCTCGAATATGGAGCAGAGTATCAAGGCCACTCGGCAAGAAACTATCAACTTTATAAAAGGAGTTGATTTGCTGATAATAGACTCCGCATACACTGAAGAGGAATACCTTACACGACATGGCTGGGGGCATGGAACATTGGATTCAAGCATTACTGCCGCACGCGAAGCATGCGCAAAACAAGTTCTTTTCACGCATCACGATCCGAGTAGAACTGACGATGAATTAGACAAAGTGTTTAGAGAGTCTCTTGAGAGGAATGCGATCAACTCGAAGGATCCAGAGTTTGCTCTGGCAAAGGAAGGTATGGAGATAAAACTGTAATGGTCAGAAATGAAGGAATATTCCAACATGAGTTCAAAGTTATAGAGAAATCAAAGTTCGCTATTGANGNAGCGTCTGACANATCACAANCAGAGCTCAGCGAATTNCTGAGAGAATACGAAAAGCTCCTCAAAACAACGAGGCGTCTGGTAAAACATAACGATCGAAGTGAGGAGCGCTTGAATGTCCTTGCACAAGAGGCACGAGAAAAAAGTACTCAGCTAGAGCAGTTATCNGCTCAACTTGCNAAGTACCTGTCTCCTCAGGTTTATGAGTCAATTTTTAGCGGTAAACAAAAAGTAAGTCTCGCTAGCTCGAGGAAGAAACTAACTATCTTTTTTTCGGACCTTGTTGGCTTCACACAGATTACGGAGAGCCTCGAATCAGAGGATCTCACGGCGGCGCTTAACTATTACCTTGACGAAATGTCGGCAATAGCACTCAAATACGGAGCTACGATAGACAAATACATCGGAGACGCNATNATGATNTTTTTNGGCGACCCNGAAAGTCAAGGCATAGCTGAGGATGCGTTTNGATGTGTATCAATGGCAGTTGAAATGCAAAAAAGGTTAGAGGAATTAACCGACAAATGGGCGCGCTTTGGGCTACAGGAACCTTTCAAGATGAGAATAGGGATCAATACTGGTTTTTGCACTGTGGGTAATTTTGGCTCTGAAAATCGATTGGACTACACCGTTATTGGTGCAGGAGTGAATATGGCNGCGCGGCTTGAGTCCGCTGCATCTTCTGGATCCATTCTTCTCTCTTTCGACACCTACAACCTCGTAAAAGATAAAATTTCGTGTAAAGAATCTGAGAGGATTAAGCTAAAAGGAATTAGCAACCCAGTCAGAACATATGAGGTGATTGAATCGGAAGATACAGACTCGATAATTACAATTAAAACTGAAAACTCGTTTCTCCAGGAGCAGCTCTCAGGTTTGACTGGGAAACAGCTTAACGAACTGAATTTATCTCTCACAAATGCACTTGACATCTTGCGTGCCCATGTAGAGAAATCCACTTAATTAAGTTATGTATGCGTATTCACCCACCCGCGATATAAAAATAAGGTCTGGCCATTGTGTTCTTCAAACGCAAAATCAAATCGCGAGCTTCTTCTGGCAACCTCGATAAACCCGAGCCCCGCACCAACGCTTCCCTCTGGAGGCCCTTGCTTCAATCTCTGCTTGTAAGCAGCTTTGAGCTCAGCCGCATCCATATGCTTCAGCTGAGTGAGTATCTCCTCTAAACGCTCTCGACTCTTCCCATCAACTTCATTAACCGCCTCGATAAGAAATCCGTCGTTAGTGTGGCTTATTGACACAGATCCAACGCCACTTTTATCCAAACGATCTACAGAGTAGCGGATGATATTTTGTGCTTGCTCGACAAAGATGCTAAACACTTTATTTGTAATCGGCGAAGTGCTGTCAGTCTCAGTTAGCTGATCTTTCACTACGGAGGATAGACTTGTGAGTACCTCCTCAGACAGCGGACCTGCATAGCAAAAGAAGGTACCGCGATTCAGCATAAGCTCATGCAGCTGTATAGTATCATTATTCATAAGATTCCCCACCAATAAGACAGAATGATTACTATTAACCTATTGATTCCAGCATAAAATTTACATGGTCTAAATCCTCTTCAAATTCCTCTCCCGCCTCTTCCATCGTGTCATCGTCTTCCCTGTGACGCCACACAACCTCTATCTTGGTACCCTCACTGGCGCTNTCGTCAAGAAATTCAAAAAAATCATAAAAGAATTTTGCAGACGAGCTATTGAAATAGTAAAGTTCNATTTCAACCTTATATTCTTCAGCGCTAGATATCCCTTCCTTCAAATGACCAATCACAGGGGCGGAAAACTCGGTGATATCCTCAGGGTAGCACTCGCCTTTAATGGTGCATAATCCTGGTAGAAATTCGACTGCAGGCGTTCTGGATGTGGCTGGAATTTTCATAGCTATACCGACTAAGTAATGTATAAAGTGGATTTCAATAAAAAGCCTATCTTNGGACCTNAACATAAATCCGACGGGTCAAAATTGATCAATTTGAGTCGTAATTCACTCCTTTAAAATCCTCACTGAACAGTTTTTCTGCCAAAGCTGAGCTGGTACGCGAGACTTTACCTGTGTATCTCGCCAGTTTTGCGATACCACCTTCGCTGCTTCGGCTTTCCCGAAGAATATTACCACGCACCCTATTTTGAAATGAGGTCTGGCGTCCATACATGACTGCTCCGAACGTCTTTAGAAGTTCAATCGCAATAGTTGGTTTAGCTTTAACAAGAGCGTCAAATTTCTGCTTAGTGAGGCACAAACAGTCAGCAGGCTCCATCACAACAACAGTCGCAGTGCGTTCTGCATCGGTCATGATACTTACCTCACCGAGAATACCAGGTGCAGGAAAAGTAGCTGTATGTAATACAACATCACTACGATTAATTTGAATTTTCTCAAACACTGAGAANATTCCATTTAGAAGAAAATACATNTCCTCATCTTGGTCACCCTGCTTTACCATTACATGGCCCTTTTCNGCCCTCAAGTCAGTAAGAAAGGGTAACAAAGAGTCAACACCGTCCGCTCCTAGCTGAGGTAAAAGAGCAACGAGGATGTCGCGTGATCCATCTATGCGCATACATGCATCCGTTGAATAAATCGTCTCATAAAATTTTGGGTATAAAAAAGAACAGAAATGTAATGATATATATCGTGGAGGGCTTTCGCAATCGTCTCTGAACTGTAAATCGAATTAAAATTATTTTGTGCAAGTAGCATTTTCCCTTCTTTACTGAAAACAATATTCATTAAGAGCAATATTCGCGTTCTAAGCAGCAAATGTGGCACAATTATGGATCAGCGACAGGATGAAAAGTTTGAGAACGCGTGTAGTGAATGGTGTAAAAGTACCCTCGTGCCCCGGCCACAGCGCCAATCGGTTTTAGAAAAAAACTCGCTTTTCTAACTTTCTGCGACAAGAGTGGTTTGATAACTAAAGAAACGGAGAAGTTCAAGTAAGAGATATCCATCTCACAAGGGAACAAAAAAGGAGAAAAAAGTGCCTAGTCAGAGAACTGTGTCTCACTCATCGCATAACCGGGTTTTGCGGCCGCATGCCCGAATCCTGAAACTTTTGACATTTTCGAGTTTAATCGCTGGGCCGATGGGCGCGCAAGAAAATGTGAATCTTTCCGCTATTCAGTCGAAAGACTCACTTCCTGTAATAGAATCTATTGTGGTTACCGGCTCTCTTTTGCCGAAAGGTGACTTCACCTCCAATGCACCTATTACCACTATTTCTTCGGAAATGTTTGAGATGTCGAATGCTACTAATGTCGAAACTTTAATTAACTCAATGCCTCAGGTTGTCGGAGGCACTGATAGAACCACTAATTTTGGATTCGGCCTCGCATCAGCTGAGTTAAGAGGTCTAGGCTCTCAAAGAACACTTGTATTACTGAATAGCAGGAGGTTCGTACCAAGCATTGCAGACGGCGGTACGGTTGATCTTAACTTCATACCCATAGGTCTGATAGACCGTGTTGAAGTTCTAACCGGTGGTGCGTCCGCGGCATATGGATCGGATGCTATGGCGGGAGTTATTAACTTTATTCTCAAAGACAACATAGAAGGCTGGGAAGTGAATTTCGGGACTGAGGCTACGTTTGATCAGCTAGATGCGGGAATCACAAATTTTAACATCACTAATGGCGGAAATTTCGCTTCTTACCGCGGGACTTACATGGTTCATTTTGATGTAACAAACCGATCAGTGGTCAAATACTCAGACAGAGAGCTGACGGAAACACGGCTCCTGGACCGATATGATGAAAATGGTGCTGCGATTGGTTTTCGTAACCAGGGTCTTGAGGACGCATTCGGCGGCACACAATTTCCTGGAACGTCAGATACCGGTTTTTTTGATGCCAGGGTCTTTGGACTACTTGGCAGTCCGCTTGGGTCATTCGGTGAGGGAGGTATTATCCAGCCTCTAGATCCCGCTACTCTTCCTAACCTCAATACTGAAAATTCGTTACAACAGGCTCAAAAACGTAACGCCCTATTAGCCAATTTTACCTTCGATGTGACCGATCAAATGAGTATTTATGGCGACCTTACTTGGAGCACAAGTGAGGTGCCTGGTACTATGGGACCACCAGCGATAGGATGGCCGTCCAGCCAGACACCATTTTCGATTGACGGAAATCCCTACGTCGATTCCTCTTTTCAATCGACGCTCGGCAGAGTCTTGGGAACTCGGTATGAACCCGTCTCTCAGGAGCAACAACAAACTATTCGATCATTACTTGCGAGTAACAACTTTTTTGAGCTTGCTGGAGCAATCAACAGTATCGCGGCCTCCATTGGTCCATCGGCATTTCAAGAGTTAAGTCGATGCTTTTTAGGTCGGCCAGGCGACATTTCATATTACGCAGGAAATATAGCTAGCGGAGGTTTTCCAGTTCTGATTCAAGATGATAACCAAAACTGTATCGGTGATATTGGCTCTGCAGGGTACTACGAGTATAACATTCCGGGATGGCTTGGTAGATGGATGTCGGAGATGGATAACACCTCTTGGACAAGTGACTATGAGGTCATACAAGTAGAATTTGGAGTAGAAGGTAGCTTCTCCGATAGCTGGGGGTATGACTTTTATGTCCAAAGGGGAAAGGTCACCAGTGATGTTATTGTGACTCCCCTAATTAGTAACGAAAAGCTTAGGAGAGCTCTGATGGTGCGCGAGAGTGTGCCCGGGTCTGGTGTTGCTGAATGTATTACTTCGACTATTGACAACTCAAGATGTGTTCCCATGAATATTTTCGGAGCAGGTAACGTATCTCCTGAAGCGGTCGCTTATATCTCTGAGGACGGAACTCAAACCACAACCAATACTCAGACCGTAGTGTTCGGAACTATTTCTGGAAACACAATGGGTTGGTTTGAGATGCCATTTGATTCTGGCCCCATTGGGGCAGCAATCGGATTCGAGCACTTGAAAAATGAAACAGAGGGCACCAGAAATTCTATTATGGAACCTGGTGCTTTTAGCGGCTGGCACAACGTGCCCGGTGTTGTAAATGCTCAAATTGATAGCACGTCATTCTTCTCTGAGCTACTTGTGCCGCTCGCTAGCGGCCTGCCTGGAATAGATTTTCTTGAGCTTGAACTGGGATTTAGAGCATCAGACCACTCTCAAACAGGCAATTCTACAAGTTACAAAACAGCGGTCTCATACTACCCCACCGAAGATCTGCAAATTAGGGCATCTTTTAATGAAGCTTTCAGGTCGCCAAGCATGGCCGAGCTCTTTGTGCCTATTGTATACAGAGACGGAGTTAATGACCCCTGCGCTCGCTATTTTTGGAGGCCTGCGCTGGCTCTTCAGTCCAAGTGTGAGGCAACTGGGGTTCCGCCGGCAAATTTTGATACTCCAAGCATTGCTGTATTTGATGTAGACAGAAACTTTGGCGGAAATCCCGATTTGGCTGAAGAAACTGCCGGCACCTTTTCTACTGGTTTTGTTTGGACTCCATACGATATTGACGGCCTTTCGGTCAGCGTCGATTATTTCGAAATTGAAATTGAGAATTTTATAGACTTTAATCCATATAGGTACAGGATGCCCGGAACTTTAGGCTTTGTGGGAGAGTGCTATAACCCGCTTAATGACGGTGGTAGGATAGCTTTCGCCTGTAAAAATCTCACGCGAGACGCCTCTGGGCGACTCATAGAGGTGTTTACCGGTTATGATAATATCGGTACGCATAAATTATCTGGTTTTGATATCAATCTGAATTACCAATTCGATCTCTTTGACGGAATCGCAAACGTTGTTTATGTGGGTACCAAGCTGCGAGAACGCTCGATAGATAGTCGGATTCTTAGCGCGGAAGAATCGAGCTGTCTTGGAACCTTTAATGATGACTGCGGTTTAACTACGCCCATTCCAGAATTTAAGCATAGGATGACGGTAGACTGGTCTTATGATGCATGGACACATCAGGTTGTTTGGAAGTATCTCTCAGCTATCGAGGACGGAGACAACGATACTGACTATGTGACCGAATCTACAGGCGGGTATTCCACGCTCGATGCCTCGTCGATCTATGACACCTTCACAGGAATTCAATTCGTAGTTGGAGTTAAAAATCTTCTGGATGAGCAGGCACCAATAATTGGAAGTAATATTCAGCTCAATAATGAAGTCGGGTCCACCAACACATACCCATTACTCTACGATGTGTTTGGAAGAACTATATTCGCCAAGATCAAGTTGGAATTTTAATCTACATAGCTTTCGCGCTTTTGTTGAACTAAGTCACCAGGCTCAGCGGGAACGCTGTCCTATCGAGAGCCTTTCGCATGATAAAGGAGGAGGTCACACCGCTAACACCTGTAATGCGAGTTATTTTTCCAAGAAGAAAATCGTGGTAACGGTCCATATTTGGTACAACCACTTTTAGTTGGTAGTCAGCGTCATGACCTGTGATCAGATAACATTCGAGGACCTCATCATACTGGGAAACGGTGCGTTCGAAATTATCGAACCGTTCCTGTGTGTGCTGATCCATTCGAATATGCAATATAGCTGTCAGATGTAAATTTATAATCCGCTCATTCAGACGTACAACCCAATCTCGAATGACGCCATGTTCCCGAAGACTTTTCACGCGCCGAGAACATGGTGCTGGTGTTAAACCAACTTTTTCGGCTAGCTCTTGATTAGATTGACTGCCATCCTTCTGTAATTCCCTCAATATATGTAGATCATAACGATCAAGCTGAAAGCTGCTCATACCTACGTTTTCCATAAAATTTAATATATATCATTTCAACGCAATTATATTGCGCTAATATCGTATTTTATGCAATATTTAATGTATAATTGCGCAAAAATTGTTTTATACTTCTAGACAATTTAAAACTCTAACTCTGACGTAAGAATAGTAAGATGCGGAAAAAGGGAACTAACTATGTTTGATCACACAAAATATATTCCGTTTAAGCCAATTGGACTGCCAGATCGGTCATGGCCAGATCAGCAAATTCGTAAAGCTCCCTCCTGGTGTAGTGTCGACCTCCGCGATGGCAATCAAGCCCTCATCAATCCCATGGGCGTAGAGCAAAAAATGAANATGTTTGACCTTCTTATCAAGATTGGATTTAAGGAAATTGAGGTCGGCTTTCCCTCGGCATCGCAACCAGACTTCGATTTTGTNCGAAAACTTATTGACGAGGAACGAATNCCTGCTGATGTGACCATTCAAGTTCTCACCCAAGCTAGGAAGGAGCTAATCGAGCGGACATATAAAGCNTTAAAAGGTGNCTNTCGGGCTATTGTTCATGTCTATAATTCAACATCAACCGTCCAACGTGATCAGGTCTTTGCGTTACCGCCCGACGGTATTATCAATATTGCCGCCCAAGGCGCCAAGTGGGTAAAAGAATGTGCAATGCGCTACCCCAAAACTGANTGGATCTTTCAATATTCACCCGAGAGCTTCACTGGGACAGATAGCACTCATGCAATTGATGTTTGTAATGCCGTNCTTGATGAGTGGAGACCGGAGCTCGGGCAAAAAGTTATTCTAAACCTTCCCGCAACAGTTGAGATGTCTACGCCGAACGTATTTGCGGACCAGATAGAATATTTTTGTAGAAATTTAACCAGGCGAGAGCATGTAATAATTAGCCTTCACACTCATAATGACCGTGGATGCGGTGTGGCAGCCGCCGAGTTAGGAGTATTAGCGGGCGCAGATCGCATAGAGGGAACACTTTTGGGTAATGGAGANCGCACTGGTAATATGGATATAGTAACCATGGCAATGAATCTNTACTCGCAAGGTATCAATCCTCAGCTAAATCTTTCAAATATCGTTGAAATTATTGATGTAGTGCAAGACTGTACCAACATAGGCATAGCTCCACGCCACCCTTGGGCAGGCGAGCTTGTTTATACCGCCTTCTCAGGGAGTCACCAGGACGCGATTCGAAAATCGATTCAGTATCACAAAAAACACGATCAATCATTCTGGAACGTAGCATATCTGCCAATTGATCCAAGGGACATTGGCAGACGCTATGAGGCGGTAGTCCGGATTAATAGCCAAAGTGGCAAAGGTGGTGTTGCGCTCGTGCTAGAGCGCGACTACAACATTGAACTGCCTAAGTGGATGCAAATTCAGCTCAGCAAAGTTGTTCAGGCTAAGGTTGAGAAAACCGGTCGAGAAATTCCTCCAAAAGATATTAAAGCGCTTTATGAGAACTACTTTGTAAAGGTTGACGATGAGTGGAATCTAAAATATTACCAATTGCGGCATAACCAACAACAGGTGGACGCCCAATTTTCGGTGGGTAATAGAAGCCTCAAGGGGCAAGGAGCTGGTGTGCTTGAGGCTCTCTGTAGTGCACTCAGTGATCAATTTAGGTGTGATATACAGATCCTACAGTTTGATCAACACGCAATCGGCTCTGGGAGTAATGCTGAAGCGCAAAGCTCGATTAAGGTTAAAGTTGGTGGTGAATCATTCTTCGCGTCTGCCACCTCCAGCGATTCTAGCGCAGCTGCTCTGCAAGCACTTTTAACTGCTTTTTCAAAGACACAAACAGCATCCGCAGCACTTGGAGTCGCCTAAATAACCCTACCTCGATTCAGTATATTTCCGGGGTCCAAAGCTTGCTTTAAGGTTCTCATTAGCGCAATCTCGGCGTCATTTCTTGATAAACTCAAATAATCCTTTTTAAGAACTCCTACCCCATGCTCCGCCGTGATTGCACCACCGAACTTTCCGATGAGTTCCATTATGTCTCTTTCAATTGCTCTACCATCCTCTGCTCGATCTGAAAACACCACGGTATGCAGATTATTATCAGCAATATGCCCAAAAAAAAGCGCATCGATACCCTCATAATTATCATCCAATTCCATTAACAATTTTTGTGAGAAATCTTCAATCAGATGTATCGGAAGGCTAATATCCTGATTTGAAACGACGCCTTTCAAATTTAGTAGCTCCCCAATACCATCTCGAATACGCCAGAATTTCTGAGCATCCTGTTGTGATTTCGCCACCAGCACATCCACAAGAAACCCGGCCTCCATTTGGTGGTAAAGTTGACTGGCGAACCACTCCGCTGACTCTTCGACACGATTACCTTTATATTCCACTAAAAGATAGAATGGATGTTGGTGACCAAAAGGATCATCTAACGAGGGAAGCACTTCTAAAACCCGACGATAGTAACCAGCCCACATTACCTCAAACCCGGTCAACCCTCCTCCAAGACAACGTTTGAAGGCGTTAAGGACTTCTATTATTGATTGATAATCGTTAAGGGCACAGAGCGCGGTGTGCGTTGCTTGAAATTGAGGTTGGAGTTGCAACACCGCACGACTTATTATGCCCAACGTTCCCTCGGAGCCAATGAATAGTTGCTTGAGGTCATATCCAGAGTTATTTTTAACCATTTTGTTCATTGAATTAACGATCGTTCCATCTGCGAGGACGGCCTCTAAGCCAAGTACAAGCGAGCGAGCCATCCCATAGCGAAGAACTTCCGTGCCGCCTGCATTCGTTGCAATATTACCACCGATGGAGCAGGAGCCCCGAGCCGCTAAATCTAAGGGTAGTACTAGGTTATATTGCATGGCCGCTTCCTGAAGCACCTGGAGAGGCGTTCCTGCAAACGCGGAGAGCGTCATTCCCACCGGATCGATCTCTTGAACACCACTCATCAATTCAAGGGAAATGGCGACCTCTCGACTCTGAGGCGTAGCCCCACCCGCCAAGCCAGTCATCCCGCCTTGTACCACGACAGGCTGGTTACGCGAGTTGCATATGGACAAGATTTTAGAAAGCTTTTCGGTAGAATTTGGCCTCAAAAGAAAATCTGGCGCCAGAGCTGGAGCAAGACTCCAATCCGAAAAGTGTCTCGCGGATATCTCCTTACCGAAAAGAACATTAGGCCTTCCGAGTACTCGCTCAAACGCATCTACTAGGTTGTCCAATGAACTTTCGCCAAAAAATCTATCACTCAGGTGTCGAATCCGCTGACTCTTCTTGAAGTCCTACCATTTCCCATCGCGATGCTCAACACGATCGAAGGCGTCCCCAATTAACACACCTAACTCTCGATGTTCACCACCTTTGAGGTGAACTGCCGGCCGCCCGTGCGCGAATCGATAATTACATATGAGTGCAATATCCCCCACGCTCCACCTTATTGGTATTCCGTAACGATCATAAACATTCAAAAACTGTTGCTTTTCCGACTCCGTCAACTCGCTGTCATCTCCATAAGTGAGCTTCAAAGGTCGCTCATCCGGCGCGAGGTGCTGCACCATTGGCCATGTATCAAACCATGTGCTATCGTCAGCCATGCTACTGTAGAGAAGATTTTTGTCTAACCCAGGGAAATATTCAAATGCAGAAATATAGTAGCGGGTCTTTAGTAAGCCATTTTCTCCCCATTCCGCCAACAAACCGCGCTTTCTTGCCTCGGCAATAGCCTCATCGGGGTCCTCAGTCAGCATAGATTGTTGCCAATGATTATAGACACCAATGTCCAGTTGATCTTTAAACTGTTCTCGGTCGGTTAAGTTTCGATGGTAACATAAACCTTTTTCCTTAAGCTTCTGACCAAAAGGCGTCGCCAAAAGATCATTAGTGACCTGCACATTATCGGATACAAAGGTCTCTCCTCCCTCACTAGGCACTTTGTAAGCCAAGAAACCGAGCATCTTTGTGCTAGAACCAATATAAGCCATCTCATGGTGATAATGTAACCAGGCGTCGAGCGGGGCTCCTACTTCGTACACATTTTTTTGTAAACTCTTCCGAGGGTTCGCCCCCCCTTCATACTTTCGAGTTGTCTTCAACACTTGAGTGGCTACCAAACGCATTGACTCTAGATCAGTGAGCCCGGTATTAATAATATGAACCAAACCAACCTGATCAAATACCTCGCCCATCCTTTTCTCCAGAGAGACGCTAGGAGTTAGGGGGCTGATGCCGCTCCTGAACTCTTGTGCATCAATCACAAACAACGATGGATCTATTGCTGGAGTCCCAGTCCACCACTTCGGTTCCGATATATTTTCAAGTGGCGCGTATGCCGCTTCATCAAACGCTGTTTCCATATTTAATGCCCTCATATCGTGCAATTTCGCGAAGTGTATCTACGAATTCGCTCCGCGACAACTATTTTTTCGCCAAATAAAATTTTACCTATAATTAGATAGGGGAAAAAGTCACAAAACCTAAAAAAACCTATCTAGATCAGATACGTAGTCGCTATTGATAAAGATCGCACAAAACACAAAGATTTAGTCGAATAAACTTGCTTTTTGTGTAATTTTTTTAAGGACCTTTGCTATGATTCAAGCTAGATTAAGTTTTTTGGAAAAGAACGTAAAATATAATTCATCTGTTGCTATTTTTACTGATAATAGAGTTACCGAGACAACACTCAGGCAGAAATTAAAATGAAGAAATTGGAAAGATCAAAAATTGGTGGTGGAGCAAAAAAAATTTTATACACGCTCCAAACGGCAAACCGAATTGGTCTCATAAATTCTGCCAAGGCACTCACATCAAAAAATACCTGCAAGGCTTGTGGGCTAGGCATGGGCGGTCAAAGAGGTGGGATGACCAATGAGCAGGGTGATTTCCCGGCCATCTGCAATAAGAGTGTTCAAGCTCAATCTACCGATGCACAACAGCCAATCCCATTGGAAATCTTTGAACATTCCCTCAGAGAAATAGATGAACTTTCGGCACATCAACTTGAACATCTTGGGAGGTTAAATACGCCTCTCTTTAAAGCTAAAGACTCCAAAAAATTTCACCCGGTTAATTGGTCTTGGGCCATTAAAACTGCATCATACCATTTCGCGAAAACACACCCTGAAAGGACCTTCTTTTACTCCTCCGGTCGTTCGTCAAATGAGGCCGGTTTCGTGCTTCAGCTGTTAGCAAGAATATATGGGACAAATAATGTCAATAATTGCTCCTATTACTGCCACCAGGCTACCGGTGTTGGCCTCGCAGGAACAATAGGCGTGGGAACAGCAACCATAGAACTTTCTGACCTGGACGGATGCGACTGTATTTTTGTTATCGGCGCAAATCCCGCCTCAAACCACCCTCGATTTATACATAAACTGCAAGCATGCCGAGCACGTGGGGGACGTGTAATAATCATCAATCCTGCAAAAGAACCAGGTCTAGTGCGTTTTGCCATACCAAAAAGCCCTAAGTCTCTTATCATAGGTGGGGACGAAATTGCGTCACATTATGTCCAGCCCCGCATTGGCAGCGATATTGCGGTGTTGAAGGGTATTGCCAAGGATATCATCGAACGTGAAAGAGTAGCTGAAGCATTTATTGATAATCATACAGAGGGCTATGCAGAATTTTTAAGTGATATCAGAAGTACACGGTGGTCAGATATTGAAAAAATAACAGGTTTATCAAGAGATGTTTTTAAAACCATTGGAACGGTTTACAGCAACTCTGAAAATACAGTTTTTGCTTGGGGAATGGGCGTTACTCATCATAAACATGGAGTAGAAAATATCGAATATATCTCCAACATAGCCCTTTTAAGAGGTATGATCGCAAAACGTTTCTCTGGTCTTCTCCCGCTTCGCGGACATAGTAATGTTCAGGGTATAGGGACAATTGGTGTTAAGCCAGTTTTAGCAGAGAGCATAATCCAAAAGATACAGAACCATCTTAAAATTGACCTCCCGTCACTAAAGGACTCTCCTGGCCTAGACACCCTTTCGTGCATTGAGGCTGCCCATCGAGGCGATATTGATGCCGCCCTTATAATGGGTGGTAATTTGTTTCAAGCGACCCCCAATGAATCTTGGGCACGAAAAGCATTTGACAAGATACCAATGAAAATTTTTTTGACAACAACCTTGAATAGGGGCCACATCTCAGGACTCGATAATAGCGAGGCAATCATTCTTCCTGTGGCAGCAAGGGATGAAGAACGACAGGCGACAACCCAGGAGTCAATGTTTAATTATGTCCGAATGAGTGATGGCGGAATACATCGATTAAACAATGTTCGATCAGAGGTAGATATTTTAGTCAACTTTGCGGATTTTCTTTTAAATCAAAAAACCGCAGATGGCAAAACTGAAAAAAAATTTGATTTCAAAGTTTTTAAAAAACATAAAAATATCCGAGAAACCATTGCCGCCAGCGTGCCAGGTATGGAAAAACTTAAAACCATTGATATCGCTAAAGAAGAATTTCACATCAGCCGCCGACTCATGCACACTCCTACTTTTCTCACGCCTAGTGGAAAAGCTCGTTTCGTAACATGTCCCATGTCGTCAACACATAACGATGAGGCTTTTCCTTACCGACTGATGAGTGTCAGAAGCGAGGGGCAGTTCAATTCGATTATCTATGAAGAGAATGATAGTTACCGCGGTATTGATCAAAGGTGGTCCGTAATGATGAATGCGCGTCAAATTAGGCGTCTAGGGATCCAAGAGGGACACTTGGTAGATATTGTCTCAGCATTCGGAAAAATGGATGGGGTCAAAGTGTACTCGTTCGATTTGCCCGACGGCGACTTAATGGCATATTATCCGGAGGCAAATAGACTGATCGGCCTCGACAAAGACCCACGAAGCAAAACACCCGCATTTAAATCTGTCCCTGTCGATATACTGGTAGATCTAAATCGGTTAACCTGCCGAAAAGAACTGTGATAAATAGCGTCAATGTAATGCGAGAATTAACCCACATAAATAATAATGGCGAGGCTGAGATGGTTGACGTATCCGACAAACTTCAATCCTCTAGGTCTGCCACTGCAACATCTATAATAATTCTTACCCCTGATATTATCAGGGCAATAAATGAATCAAATATAAAAAAAGGTGACGTAATCAGCGTCGCGCGAATCGCTGGAATTCAAGCGGCAAAAAAGTGTAGCGAGCTAATACCGCTCTGCCACCAAGTTCCAATTTCTAAAGTTTCGATCACGTTTGATCTCCATCGAGACAGAATACATATAACGGCACTCTGCAAAACAATCGCTCAAACCGGTGTTGAAATGGAAGCTCTTACAGCCGCATCAATTGCAGCTCTCACTATTTATGATATGTGTAAATCAATTGATAGGGGAATCGAAGTCTCGTGTACTAAATTGGTGAAGAAAACGGGTGGAACAAAAAAGAACTTTGAGATTGCCGGCGATGTGCGAGGTTAAATTAAAATTTTTCGGCTACCTTTCAGATCTTTCCGAAGAGGTACCGACAGTTTTAAGCGCCACTACTCCAACTCAGATTCGGAGCAAGTTGGCCATAAAATTCCCAAAGCTTGCGTCTGAGCTGCACTCTCCATCCTTACTCCTTGCGGTCAATAAGATAATAGTCAATTGGGATGAGCCTCTTGCTTCTGGAGACGAGGTTGCTTTTTTACCTCCAGTAACAGGAGGATGATCTTATGAAGAAAATTATCATACAATCTCAAGATTTCAGTGTAAGCGAAGAATATGGNTTGTTGCGACAGANCAGCAAGGGNATNGGTGCCGTGGTCACATTTATTGGGCTAGTACGAGACTTCGAGGGCGATTCTAAACTAAAACACCTGACCATCCAACACTACCCAGAAATGACTGAAAGACTCATCAAACAAACCGTTGACGAGTCCTATGAACGCTGGACTCTTAACTGTGTGTCTGTAATCCACCGAGTCGGCAAGTTAACGCCATCCGACCAAATCTTGTTCGTCGGAGTCTCTGGCCGTCACCGAGCAGACGCATTTTGCGCCAACCAATTCATCATGGACTATCTAAAGACAAAAGCTACTCTCTGGAAGAAAGTTCACTATACACATAGATCAGAATGGGTAAAGGAAAAAATATCCGACACTGTGGCTGCCGAGCGTTGGCGATTTAGTAATGAATGAAATTTGCGGTGTAATATTGGCTGCAGGTAAATCCAGTCGAATGGGAGTAGCGGATAAGGCAGAAAAATTATTAGAAGGCATTGCACTAATTGACCATGTAATTCGNAGAATGAAGCCGCAGGTAGGTAGACTTGTCATAANCACAATTCCTGACCGCCACCAGAAAAGAGGGCTACCCGTCATATATGACATGGGCCAAATNTACATGGGTCCTCTTCACGGTATTCATAGCGCACTTACTAGCTATCACATGAAAAAACTAAAATTTCTCGCCGTGGCACCATGTGACGCCCCGCTTTTACCCTCTGACTTATTTGAGAAGTTGTATGCGAAGTTGCTTGCTACAGATTCTGATGTCTCTTGTATAAGGTACAATAAGATCACTCAGCCAACGTTTTCGCTCTGGCGTAAAGAGAAGGCAGCAAAAATGATTTACCGATCCATCTGTAAGACTGAACATGCTAGTATTAAAAGCGTATTTAACAACTTAAAGGTTGCTTACCTTGATTGGCCCAAATGTATGCAAAATCCTTTCTATAACGTTAATACACCATTAGACCTTAAAAACTTGCGTATGATTCAATGTCACTAACGGCAAAACAACTTCAACGTCATAAACGTCACCTAACGATTGACTCCATCGGAAAAGAAGGTCAGACAATCTTTGACAATGCAACTATCCTTATTGCCGGACTAGGTGGACTTGGNTGCCCGGCAGCCAGTTATCTATGTGGAGCAGGCATTGGATCTATCACTCTGTGTGATTCGGACAGAGTTGAAATATCTAATTTACCGCGCCAAACACTTTTTANAGAGNNAGANTTTGGTCAATCTAAGGTGGTAGTTGCCAAACGAGTTCTCAATTTAATGAACACTGACACCAAAATCACAATTTTTAATAAAGAACTTGATGACAAACTCCTTAATAATTTCTATACCGTGATACTTGATTGCACTGATAACATTCGTGCTCGTCTCAAACTTAACTCTCATTGTTATGAGAAAAAAATACCGCTCGTTTCAGCCTCTGCAACCGCATGGGAAGGTCAACTCATTGGATTTGACTATAGACATAAACGGAAGCTTTGTATGAGTTGTTTTACAAATCAGGAGCACTACCACGTCAGTAATTCCTGTACCCAAANAGGCGTAGTAAATTCTGTTGTAGGTATGATGGGAACACTTCAAGCAACTACAGTTTTACGCCTTTTGCTAGGCCATTTCGACCAGCATGGTGAAATGATTCGCTATGATGGGAAATCTGGTCGTTTTATAACGCTCACCAAAAAGCCCGATCCNACCTGCTTTGTCTGCTCTGGGCCAACTAACCGATCGAAAGAAACTTTTATTATTGACAGTAACGTGAGAAATCCAGAAAATGACACCTTCCTCTGATCCAAAAAATTATCCAGTATGCATAGCGGTTCTCACCATATCAGACACTCGAGACCGAGACACAGATAGTAGCGGTGCATTCCTAGCAAACGCCCTCTCGCATGAGGGTCATCTTTTACATGAACTACGAATTGTTCGCGATAATATTTATCAAATCAGAGCAGTCTTGTCGGACTGGATTGCAAACCCAAATATTCAAGCTATTATNACTAACGGCGGNACGGGATTCTCCTCCAGAGACAGCACTCCAGAGGCAGTGTCTCCTCTTTTTGACAAAAATATGGAGGGTTTTGGAGAGCTATTTCGTCAACTTTCCTNTAAAGAAATTGGAAGCTCTACGCTGCAGTCTCGGAGCGTCGCGGGTATAGCGAACAACACGCTCATTTTCTCTTTACCTGGATCCACTGCAGCTTGTGCCACCGGATGGAATAAAATCATATCAGAGCAATTAAATAATACATTTCAACCCTGCAATTTTATAACTCACCTCCGCGATAGAAGCTGATTATGCTTACCGTCTCAGAAGCGATTAATGAGATCAGGAAACTTGCTACGGTGGTAGCGGAGACAGAGGATATTACTACATCAGAAAGTTTGGATCGCATCTTATCCGGCGACATAATCTCCCCTGTAAATGTTCCACCAAACAGNAATAGCGCTATGGATGGCTATGCTTTTTGCCACGAAGAAGCAGTTAATAAGCAATTTTGCCTCCCTATTTCACAACGNATTACTCCGGGAATGTGTCCAAAGCCACTTTTAAAAAACAGTGNCGCTAGAATATTCACGGGAGGTGAAATACCCNCGAATGCCGACACTGTGGTGGCGCAAGAACATTGTGTGAGGACCAACAATGAAGTCGCCATCTGTGAGAATACCTTAAAAGGTTCTAATATCCGCCACCTGGGACAGGATGTAAAACTCGGATGTCGGGTATTAGTCAAAGGTAAATTAGTGCGACCTCAAGAAATAGGCTTNCTTGCATCCATGGGGATCACCAATGTACGCGTATTCAGGCCCCTAAAAGTCGCCATAATCTCCACCGGAGACGAATTAGCTGAGACTAACGCTGCTCTGGAAAAAGGTTCGCTTTATAATTCCAATCTTCCAATGCTAAAAGCCTTATTGAAAGATATAAATGCTNTTCCTTACGATCTTGGTAATATCAAGGATAAACAAGAATTAATTAAAAATGCTCTACTAAAAGGAGTGAGGGAATGTGACGTAATTATTACCACCGGTGGCATGTCGGTGGGAGAAGAGGATCACCTCAAAGAGGTGATCCGTAGTCTCGGCACAATCAACTTCTGGAAAGTCCTAATTAAACCGGGAAAACCGATAGCTTTCGGAAACATACAGGGGACTCCTGTAGTCGGCCTCCCTGGAAATCCAGGGTCAGTTTTTGTTACTTTTCACGTACTTGTAAAGCCATTCCTATTAAAAAGTCAGGGACGAACCGCCATACAACCCTTAATGCTAAGGGCTCATGCAAACTTTTCAAGGGTGGGTGAAAAACGCGAGGTGTACCTTCGTGCTTCGATAAATATAAGTAATAATACTGTCTCCTTACTATCTAATCAGAGTAGTGGTGTATTATCAACTGCTTGCCGTGGTAATGTATTTGTACGACAGCGAATCGGAGAAACTATAAGCAATGAGGATCTAGTAGACGTGCTACCCTATCAATGGGAAACATCCGATTAGGAGAGTTAAATGTCCCCAACGGCAAACCTCATCGATGATTACGGGCGGAAAGTAGAGTACTTAAGGCTCTCGGTAACCGATNGGTGNAACTTTCGCTGCATTTATTGCATGTCCGAAAATATGACTTTTTTAAGCCGNANAGAAAACTTGTCGNTANNNGAGCTTTATGNNATNTCGAAAGTATTCGTTGNNCTCGGTATAACGAAAATACGCTTGACGGGTGGGGAGCCATTGNTCCGACCAGGGATCCTAGNCTTAATNAGTTCCTTAGCCGAGCTACACGGACTTGAGGAATTAACACTAACAACAAACGGCGCCCTTCTAAAGAAATTTGCGACACCTCTTAAGGATGCTGGAATTTCCCGAATAAATATTAGCCTGGACACATTAAAAAGGCCAAGATTTCGAGAACTCTCAAGAACAGGTGAGCTTGATCAAGTACTTGATGGTATTGAGGCTGTACAGCAGGCAAATTTTAAAAATACAAAGATAAACTCAGTAATTCTCGCTGGCTATAACGATGATGAAATATGTGATCTGGCAGACTTTGCTATCCGAGGGGACCTCAATATCTCGTATATCGAAGAGATGCCACTCGGATCAATCACATCGCATAAGAGAAAACACACAGAATTATCGAGTGAATTAATCCGTAAAAAATTGGAGGCACGATACAAACTAAGTAATACCAATTATCAGACAGGGGGACCTTCTCGGTACGTATCTGTGAAAAATAGTAAGACAAAAATCGGTTTTATCTCTCCGATATCTGAAAATTTCTGTAGTGGTTGTAATCGGGTAAGACTCACCTCAGATGGACAATTACTCTCTTGCTTGGGAAATACCGCTAGTACCGATCTTAAAACTATCATCCGTAAACACCCCAGAAACCCAGATGTGTTGGCCCGAGTATTGAGGACAGCAGTCAAAAATAAACCGGAAAGGCACCGCTTTAATCTAAACCGGACAGATATTCTACGGTTCATGAATGCCACTGGCGGATGATTTCAGACACTTTTCAGTTGACCAACGAAATCCAATATTTATGGCTACTCCTCGTTTTTATAACGATCATGGCAACTCTATATTCGTCAGTTGGCCATGGTGGTGCGTCTGGATACCTCGCAGTAATGGCGATCTGGGGGTTATCACCCCTTGAAATGCGCCCTGCCGCATTAACAATGAATATAGCGGTCACGTGCTGGCTATTATATCGGGCTAAAGCCTTTCGAATGGCTCGAAATCCATTATTTTGGCCAATAGCAATTACCTCAACACCGTTTGCACTCATCGGGGGCTTCGTTGAGATTTATTCATCATTACATAATAGTATACTCGCACTTGTACTTATCTTTTCCGCTTGGAAATTACTATCGAAAGGCAATGTGCCTGCTACCCAGAGGATACCCAGTAGAAATGTCCTCATGTTTTTAGGCGCTATTCTCGGTTTTTTAGCGGGTCTCACGGGGATTGGTGGGGGAATTTTCTTAAGTCCATTGCTTATTCTTTTCCGCTGGTGCTCAATTCGTGAGAGTACGTCTTGTGTAGCGGGCGTAATCCTCCTCAACTCAATCGCCGGATTGACGGGGTATTTCCTTGGGGATGGACAATGGCCTTCCGGAAGCGGTTGGCTTATCTTAGCTGCTATTTTTGGGAGCTTTTTGGGCGGCGAATTAACCTATTCCAGAGCCTCTTCAAAATTGCTCCACAGAATCCTCGCGCTTGTCTTAGTGATCGCCTCCATAAAACTTTTGAGGGTGGCACTTTAAGAAAACCTGTACGTTCGCAAGTCCTAAAATAACAAACTGCCATGCACCTTTATCGGTCAGAAACAAACACTACCGATAGATGGTGTCTTGAGTATTTGCTATTTCAAAAAGGAATTATCCGGTGTCCCCTTAAAGCAATTCAAGATGTAGGGGAATTCATCTGTCACATAGTAACCATAGTGGCCCTTGTAAGTCATTCCGTTGCACTCATCAAGATCACCGGCATCCGACCATTCCCAATCTGCCTCATAGACACCAGTATATTCGCCACCCGGATTGGTATCGGTTCTAGCTCCGCGGACACCAGATTTAACCGTATAACCAGACACAACTTTACGGTAATCCCCAATCGAATCATCGAAGATGTATGGACCATAAATGGGGAAGCTATCTGCAGCAAATCCGATAACAGGAGATCCATCTCCCGACGGAGCATCATCAAATAATGTCTTCGGATTCCCATGATAATGGTAGGTGCCATCAGGTTGCACATGGGCGTTGTGGAGGTCCGCCCCGAACTTCGTTGAGTACTCCAAGGGATTTAGTTTCCATGCTGAATTTGCACACTGCCCATTTTCCGTGTTTCCATCTGCATCAGTACGATTAGCATCAGGCTGATAGCATCCATTACTCTGCAGATCAAACACCACTCCACCCAGAGTAATACCATCATAGCGNCGTTGTCCCAAAGCCGAAGTCTGATTNGCAAAGGTTGGATTTCTGTTAATTGAAAAGGTTCTTGACTGCTNACTTGNATTNGTCGCAAACCTNGCCGTNNAATCATTGAANTCATGGTTTGGTATGTTGTTACTCGTNATTAAGCAACTAACCTCATCAGCTGTGATTTCAATATTACCCTCAAAATCAAGCACCCNTTTGATGTCCCTCACGCCTGNGCGATAATTGTTTACATAGTCAGCGCAATCTGCACTCCTCTTACTCAAAACCGCGTCTGTGATATTTATTTCAAAATCCCCTGGATTACTTCCATTGTTGCCACTACCTCTTATCAAGTTTCCTTCCAGAAGTAATCTACTTGCGATTTGAGAGTATTGGTCCGAAGACCGATCAAGCGCTGACCGCTCATAGGGGTCATCAAGAAGGTCATACAAACGTTGATTTCCGTTTGCGTTCACGATTAATTTGTAGCGATCGTCTCTAATGGTCCAGCGTAAAACTCCATTTCTTTCAAAATCAACGTAGTTGTGACCTCTCTCGCCCACATTCTCACTATTTAGTAGGTTTAAAAAACTTATGCTGTCAAAAATTTTTGTTACATCATTTCCTGCTAACTCTGACACCGTGGCAAAAATATCTGTCACATTAATTAGGGAACCTTCACGACTATCNTCTCTTGATACGCCTGCGCCAGAAACAATCAAAGGCACTTTTATTCCACCCTCTGAAATACTAGATTTACCGTTAGAGAACACTGCTCGATCAATTACATTGTTAGGTGTACCATTATCACCAATATAAATGATGACGGTATTTTCAAGGGTTGCACTCCCGATAGAATCCATTAGGCGTCCTATCTCTGAATCCATAGCCTCAATCGATGCAAGATAGTAGGGCCTCGGGTTCGCTGCAATATCACTAGCCTCCCCACTCAATTCTCGACCATGCAATTTGGAGGGCGGCAAATGATAAGGATCATGGGGTGCAGTGTATGCGAGCCACAGAAACCATGGCTCTTCCTGACTATCGATCCAGTCAATTGCTAAGTCGGTCAACTTTGTCGTATTGTAAATTTCACTCCTAGTGGTTACCCCATTAATCGTGAGATCCCACTGGAAGTAATTACTAATCGCTCTTCTCAAGCTACCAGCAAAATACTCGACACCCATCATTAGAGGGTGGTCATTTGGGACATTACCTCCCCCTAAACCCCATTTTCCAATAATTGCCGAACCATAGTTGCTAGAATTTTCGGCGTCTGATAGATAGCTTTGTATGGTAATTTCGTTATCAGCTATAACATCCTCGTTACTGATTACACCGGAGTTTATCCCGTATTTCCCGGTAATTATTGCAGCTCGTGTTGTTGTACAAGCGGGGGTAGCCCATGCATTATCAAATATAATACCTTTAGCTGCTAATTGATTTAGCCTTGGTGTTACCGGAAGATCNGAGCTGAAACTGTACTGTGCCGAAGCATCGATCCCCTGATCATCTGAAATAATCAGCAAGATATTAGGTTGCGATGAAGTACTTGAGTAATTGTCTGAAGAGTNACTTGGGCTATCGTCAGTTATTCCCCACTGATCTAGGGAACCACCTTGCTTATCGGTGAGTGTCTTAAAATAACTTTCTTCTAGGATTGAACTTCCCACAGGCGGATCCCAGCTGCCATTGACATCGCCCATCAGCACCCCTACCAAATTACGAGTGGTGACAGTGGGGTACTCAAAAGTAATTCCATCACGATCCCAACTCACATCTGACTGCGTTGTGATAAAAGATTCGTCGGCCTCATCCCAAAAGTCAAAATCCTCCGACACGAATACCCAACGGCGCTGCTCTGCTGAACTAAGATTGACAGCCATCTTCAAGATTGCGAGGGCATCTGCGGAGGTTATTCTACCATCACCGTTTATATCTGCCGCTATAAATTGGTAGGGTGAAACAGGCAATCTTTCGAGAGGACCGGAACCATCGGGATCAGAATTAGGATTGATCCCGACTGCTATTTTTAATGCGGCTAACGCATCAGCGGAGCTAATCACGCTTCCAAATTCCGATTCTGAAATTATTTTTGAGGCTGTGAGGCGGTTAATACCCCCATATTTTGATTCAAATAAAAAGTTTCCCTCCTCACTACTTAAAGCCGTTGCCGTTTCCACTCCATCGGCGTAGGCTCTCATCNCCTCAAGCTTATACGTTACCGACTTTAGTAACGAATGACTGGCCCAGTGATAGCCCAACCCCGAAACTCCTCGCGGACAGCCGNTGCAATCAAAAGGATCAAGGGGATTTGTGCCGTCGCCGACTTCTTGAAGATCACTCACATTGTCATTATCGTCATCAGGATCCTGGTTATCCCCAACACCATCATCATCGGTGTCAACGCTTTCAGAGTCGTCAAAGGGGAGGAAATCAGAATTATCTCCGATACCATCATTGTCGGAATCCAAAGTTTCGGCTGCATCATCTGGAAAAGCATCCGAGTTGTCGCCGACACCATCTTGATCACTATCGAGCCACTCTGATGCATCCAACGGAAACTCATCCTCCATGCCTAGATAGTTATCCCCGTCTGGATCAATCACCAAAGAAGGGGCAATCAACCCGTCCGAATAGTCACTTCCCCAACACTTAAGCCCATCGTCGTCCACCGCACATGTATTATAGAATCCAGCCGAAACATCNNTCGGATTATTAAGCTCAACTACCGAGGATTGACCATACTGATTATCTCCCCAACATACCACACCNGTATCATCGATTGCACAGCTGTGGTCGTATCCTGCAGAAACTTTTNTCGGNCCGCTGAGTTGCGGGACAGAGGTTTGACCAAATTGAGAGTCTCCCCAGCACTTTACTATTNCTGAATCAATTGCACATGTGTGGTTAAAACCCGAATCCACATACGTGGGGGAAACAAGCAAGGGCACAGATGCCTGACCATATTGGTTATCTCCCCAACAATCGATACCTGAAGCGTCTAAAGCACATGAATGATCAAAACCTGCACTAACCTGCGACGGCTTACGCAAAGGCGGTGGGCTCGACTGACCACTTTCATCCAAACCCCAGCAAACAACTCCGGTGTAATCTATCGCGCAGGTATGATCGCCACCAGCCGAAACGGACTCAGCCTGGTCAAGATCAGGAACGGTACTCTGACCAAACTCATCATAACCCCAACAAACCACTCCAGTGTCATCGAGTGCACATGTATGATCAAATCCATTTGATACTACTTGGGGGTTCGTTAGTGCGGGTGCGCTAGATTGGCCACTGTTATCGTCGCCCCAACAAATTATTGTCGTTCGGTATAAGGCACAAGAATGCTCAAAACCCAAAGAAATGGCCTGGGGGTTATCAATCGTTGGTATAGAGGAGGTGCTTCCATCATCCACATCACCCCAGCAAACGACNCCAAGTGAGTCCAAGGCACAACTGTAATCAAATCCTGCTTCAACTTGAACGGGATTCGATAATTCTGGAACAGTAGACTGACCGAACGTATCGCTGCCCCAGCAAACGACTCCAGTATCATCTATTGCGCATGAATGCTCAAAACCGGTAGCGATCTGTAAGGGGCTTAACAGCGACGGAGGAGTTGATTGTCCATACTGATTGTCACCCCAGCACTTAACGCCAGAATTATCAATTGCACAAGAGTGGTTAAATCCAGCGGCAATNCGNACAGGCTNANTTANTCGCGGAGGATCCGTTTGCCCATAACCATTATAGCCCCAGCAAACCACTCCTGAGTCGTCAATTGCACAAGTATGATCAAACCCCGATGATACAGAAACCGGCGCTGTCAGTGATGCGGGAGGTCGCGATTGTCCATATTCGTTGTATCCCCAACATCGAATGCGGTTTTGCGTCAAAGCACATGTATGGTCAAACCCCGTGCTTATTTCAATGATGTCACCAATATTATTTGGAATATTGGTCTGACCATATTCGTTGTACCCCCAACAATTTGCCCCATTTTGGTCAATCGCACAGCTGTGTCCTCCACCTGCAGAAATTTGCCTTGCCCTAACGAGGGTCGGTACTGTCGCCTGTCCATACTGATTAAAACCCCAACATACAACACCCTCATCGTCCAAGGCGCATGTATGATAGGTTCCCGCACTAATCTGATAATCAGCAATCAAAGGGTCNCGTCCGTNTTCCTGTTCCCAATCATCAGGNAGGCCGTCAAAATCAACATCTGCACCTAGTGCCAAACTTACGACAATTAAATTAATGCAAAATACAAATCGCAAAATNAGTCATATCCATCTAGATTTAATTCACACAACAAGCGTGCATCATCAGCTTACTGCCAGGCNTAGCNTTGGGCTCTGCAAATTGATGATTAGCTACTTATTTTTGNNAGGAGTATATCCCTGATAGCAGCGACATGGAAAAATTTTAAATCTAAAAACTCCAACCAACGCCAATTTTTGAGACTCCATAATCATAATCAAAAACGGCAATGCTCGAAGAATTTTTAATTTCCGAATATATAATGAACAGATCGCAATTTTCTCTNAGCTGCAAAACGGCTGAGATTGAGACAGAGCTTTGGCTATCCTCACGTCTCGCTTGATCATAGATCGCACTCGCTCCCTTGCCAAGGTACTCGCGCTCCGCATGCTCAACATCAATGGATAGTCCAACTTTTCGAGTGATTTGATAGCTGAAATCAAGGGCTAATGCATGGCGTTCACTCGACGCGTCTGAAAAAACATCTAGCTCAGCACCAATATCTTGCACGCCCTGATGC
Source organism: Porticoccaceae bacterium (assembly GCA_002720735.1). Classification (GTDB taxonomy): domain Bacteria; phylum Pseudomonadota; class Gammaproteobacteria; order Pseudomonadales; family Porticoccaceae; genus TMED48. The sequence continues at coordinate 4,412 of PBJN01000022.1, read as the reverse complement.
GCTCTTTTACGTTTATCGAAGGAATATTTAAAAAAATAACTGTCATTTTCTGTAATGCTCGCAGAATAACTTAACTCCCAAGTTGTCTCTGTACCACTAACGTGGCTATATTGGTCAGATAAAGCCTCATTATATCCTCTCTCAAAGCCAACGCCGAAATATCCACCAATCGCAGGCATATCATAATTAAAGCTGAATGAGGTAGTCGCAAGATAACCGTCTTTGCCAAGGTAAGACTCCTCTCTACCGATCCGCCATTGGAGAATCCCGTCACCCAAAGCGTCCTCGCTACCACCGCGAAACATGTAGACCAAAAAATCTTGCTCATATTCCAGATCATATTTACGCTGAAATGCAAATACTTCAGTTGCCCAGGCCCGTTCATTAGGAAGTTGTGTCTCCCAGGAAAGAATAACCGTAAGTTCATGGAAGTTGTCGACAGTACCGCTAGTAACTTCCTCATCCAAGCCGACGACATCATCACTTTTACCCCCGAAAAGGGAGACAAATCCTCTGAGAGTTTTTTTGGGAGCAACCTCATTTAGTTCGCTAATTCTCAACTCAGCGTATTCTGCGAAATCAGGGTCTCCACTGAGGTAAATCGCCGTGAACAAATCAATAGCACCCTGCANATTNCCTAATTCAAGCTCGGTNTTNGCTAGAGCATANAGCACGCGCGCCGAATTAAGTTCTNCAGTTACCATTGACACCAGTATNGATTTGGCATCTNAATACTCACCAANCTGATAGAGGCTNAAAGCATAATTGANCTTTAACTCATCAGAGCGATCACCCAGTTCATACTTATGCCGAAAATAATTCCGAGCCTCTGAGAAGAGCCCTAACCTGTATAGCCGGACACCCTCATCATCTGCAAAGGCATCGACACTTACATTCAACATGAAGAGCAAAAAAACGCAAATTATAGTGAGTTTCATATACAGCAAACGAAAAAACGCGAAGCTAGCTTCGCGTTTAATTTCCGAACTCCGAATAGTGGNTNTTAACCCTCAGCTTTATCGTCTCTAAGATCTCTNAATGTGTCAGNAGCCTTGCGTTCCCTCAAAGGTCGCTCCATCCTTTTTTCCCGCCTTTTTTCTCTTACGGCGGCCTTCATATCGTCAATTTGCTGTCGCAAATCATTATTTTCNTCGAGATATCTCTTGTGATCCGCTCTCATTTCAGACCTNCGCACCCTCATTTGNTCNTTAATCTGACGGGCAGTATCCTTGTCCCCGGCTTTACGAGCATCATGAAGCTGTCGACGAAGGTCAGTACCCTCGGCCCTGCTGGCATCAATCTCTTCCTGCGTTATGGCACCATTCTCAACCATGTGATCAATAATAAGACGCACCGGAACCTTGACTCGTCTTTTCAGCTTCCCATCTTTCGGACCCATAACATCCATCTTTACCTTTTCCAAAGGTCCCTGCGAATAGACCAAAGGACAAACAAAAAATGCTACTAGCGCTATCGATAATAATGTTTTCATTTCAATTTCCTTTTAAAACGTGTATGAGACGGTTGCCAATATGTTTAGACTCTTGGGGACTCAAAAAACTGTTTTCTATTGAGTGACAAGGTGAATGGCTTTAACGAGTCTCCGTGGGAAATAATAGCATCAAAGCTAAATGACTCATNTNCAGCATTTTCCTTAGAAATTTTCAGAGGTAGCACAAACTCATTCGCCCCTTCCATGATATCGGTGTCTATAACCACTGAATCATTCAGATTCTCNCCCACGAANAGNACTCCCTCAGGAAAGTCAAATGCNATGGTAGCCTCCTCTAGATCCGATGGAGAATCAATGACTATAGTCACCTCAAACACATTGGACTGCCAAGGATGATAATCTTGACCTGAAACACTGAAAAGAGAGAAAGCACCCGAAAAGCATATTCCAAATATGAATGCAGCAGCGACNGAACCATGATTTCGAAAAAACGCTGCAATACCAACGCCTTGTCGACTCTCAAATTCGGTGTTGGCCGCCTCCAAAAGATGTGTCATGTCACCAAGCCCCTCTGAATCTCNCGCCAGGTGTTTTGCACCAGACACATAACCCTTATGCAGCTCAATTTCCTTGCGGCAATCATCACCAATGTTTTCCCTCACAACTTTTTCAAAAAAAGTCTGCGATCTCGAAGTATCGAGGTCTAGTTGCTCTTGTAAATCCTGCAAAGCCATAATATCTTCACCTCACTACCAAAACGACCATTGAGTTAAAAAAGTTGCATCCTTATTTTTTCTTTTATGATTTTGCGCCCGCGTGCAAGATGCGATTTCACGGTGTTCTCTGGAATCTCTAAAATCCTTGAGATCTCTGATATTGTATAGCCTTCGATATCGAACAAAGTAACAGCTGTTCGCTGCGCCGGCTTCAAAAGCCCGATAAATGTTCTTATTTGCGCCGAAAAAAAAGCGGTCTCGGTTAAATCTTCCTGCGTCTTCAAAGATTTCAGATGTGCTTCCGATATTGTCTCATACCGGTTGTAACGTCGATAATTATCTACGAAACGATGATAAAGACAGCGCATCATCCAAGGTCTTACAGGATCAAGACTCATAAATTTATCTCGATGCTCGAGAATATAAAGCAAGGTATCTTGCACTAAGTCCTCCGCCGAGCTTTTATGTCCAGATAATCTGAACGCATAATGATACAAACTTTTAAGATGAGGCCTTATGAGCGTATTTATGGTGGAAGTCTTAGATACAAAAGTTGAAATATTATTCATCTGACAATTATCTTGGTTCTGCAGACGTTACTTTCGCATGATTGGGGGGCATATTCATAATTGAACCTCTGAACGAAGAATCCATTCGTTGCCCCTTACCCAGTCTCTCTAAAAATGCCGACTTCGGAAAAGTGTCAGTTGCTTTATTCGGACAATTACCATTTACAACATAATGAAGTGCCGCCGAAAGCATATGTTCATCTCGACTACCCAATGGGTTTCCGAGGAAATCGTCAACTAAACATCCACTTACCTCTGACCCGCCAGAATCGCGACCCAAAGTCGGTATAAACCCATCACTATAATCTCCGAACCCTGCTTCATTAGCGGTTTTCATCTGAATTGTATAGTATGTAGTACCGCAATTATCTGTGTAATAACCTCCGTAAGGCTTACCACATGTCCCACCACCTATCAGAACAACTTCTACTCCAATACCCCTCAGACCATTGATTATCAACTCGCTTGCGGAACAGGTATTTCTGTCCACAAGAATGAATACTCTTGATAAATCAAGTGCTGGCAATGGCCGGTTTAATGACAGCCCCGTGACCGCTGGATCACCGTAGGTCTGAGATAAAAAGTTCCAGGCACTTATTAAACCTCCTGTTACTGGATCAAAAATAGGATGCTTTTCGTTAAAGGTATATCTCAAAAAAACTTTTCCCAAGCTCGACTCACCTGCAACCATATATCCAACTTGGCTAGCAATATAACTCAAGCCTCCCCGGTTATATCTCAAATCTAAAACAAGCTCATCAATATTTTGTGACACTAACCACGTAAAATCCTCAACTAGTTCACCCTCTGAGTGGACTGAATGGTCATTGAACAACAGATATCCCACTTTAGTGGCTTGGACCTCTAATGAGTTCTCCACATTGAAGAATGCCCTCCGCATCACATGGTTTTGAGGAATCTCTTCGCTCTGCATGATTACATCCCTTGTGCCACTAGACCCCCAACTTCTTACTAAAAAGTTATTAGTGGCGCCAAGAGAAGTCGGATTTAAACCCTCGAGAATTATGGCTTGATCACCACCAGCTACCAACTCTCCGTTGACAGACAAAATTTCTGTTCCCCTATCAACAGCATTGCTAAAAGCCGCAGTCCCTGGTTGGTTAAAGATTACAAAAATACGTCGTGTTTGTGGCGGATTAAAAAACATGACCTCCATTCCATAGCCATATGTCGGTGCTCCAGCAACTTCTGATAAATACTGCTCCGTTGGGATTGTGTGGTGATACCCTGGCGGATCTTTGAGCGTGCCTGCGGTTGTCAGACCATCGGTCTTCATCAAATTGAAATATTCAATGTTATTGTCTACGCTGTTCGGATCTATGTCTGGAAGCTCGTCATACCAGAGGTAAGTGTCGTTAGACCAGGAACGTATCCAATTATTTTCATCTGCTACAGTGCCTACCAAGTCGCCTGGCCTAGGACTCTTACAAATTTGAGCAAGATTTTGATGCGCCTCAAAGACTCCCGGTTCCCAAATACTCATCGGGACCGACTCCTCTATATCTAGATCCCTTATCCCCCATTGGGCAACAGAAGAACTTTGTTCTTGTGACAGAGAAAAAAAATAATCGTTAGCAAGGCTATGTAATCCGGATAATTTTACCGAGGCGTTGACATCACCGACTAGCACACCAACGAGGTTTATTACATTAC
>PBJN01000021.1 GCA_002720735.1 Porticoccaceae bacterium | reverse complement strand
CGCATGTCGGCTGACATGGACCTAAACTGTGGTGATATAGTATCAGAAGGCAAAAATATTCAGGAAAAAGGAGAAGAAATTTTCGAACTGATGATCAAAATCGCATCCGGAAAGCGAAGTAAGAGCGAAGAGCTTGGCTTTGGCGAGGTAGAGTTCGTTCCGTGGCAGACGGGAGCAGTGATGTGATTAAAGCGTGTCAATGTAAATAACTTTGAAAACTCGCTTACGGTAATTATCTCCCTAAACAGCATAAACGATGCAGCACATGTGGGGTTGGATCATCACAGAGCGCTGATACCGGTTTCCTTCCATGTTGATACCAATAACTCAAATTGTCCTGAATAAGACGTTGTCCTGCATAATCAATGAGTAATACTATAAGTGTTTCAAATGTTACAGTATTCAGACCGGGAGGAAAGTTNTTGTCTCTATNATAGGACTTGCAGATGCCNACGATATTTGATTAGAAATGGCTACGCCGCTTCGACNGTAGCTTACCGAAACGCCGACACTCAATGCCATCGATTGCGATGCTGCCGCACGGCAAGGACTCGGTGAAAGACGCGGATTTCAGGATTAAGCTAAAAAAAAGCCGGCAGCGATACACTGCCACCCTTTGTGTGCTAGATACGGCATTGTGCGATGTAGGAAGATTTTGTTTCAGTAAAAATGATGAAGCATTGGCTTGTAGATTGATTTAAAGGAGAATAACGAGGATATGCTGCCCCATTTCCAGTGGAAGCATCCAAACAAGGTGCGGCGATTCCCCAGTGTGATCTGACTTTCTGCCGTTGATGCAGAGGTGCCAGCAAACCGCCAAACATAGGTTTCTTTACGGAAATTCAATAAGTCATTCTNNACCGCACTCGACGGAGAGAGGATCATGGTCAAATGGATAATCAGTTTTAAAACGAAACTCCAAGGGAAAGACTCCAGAAATATTTAAGGTTCAAAATTACCATGCTCCGGACAAGATGATGCAACGCAAGCATTTGCAGAGATGATTTTGGACTTAATCGTTGATAACTCCCAGAACAAGATTTTTTCAGCTACTCTTGAGTAATATACTCTGAAAANACCCGCCCCAGAGAAGGTTCATGACCCGGGTTTCGATAGTTATTCTAGATTACCTTATAATTACAAATCTGTGAATTCCAATAGAATACTCAGATTTTTATCTAGCTAAACATCTAAAGCTTTCGTGGACCTAAGCACTGGGTATTTCAAAAAATACTCCCGTGCCTGGTCCCAGCGGTAAATCAAGCACAACCCAGAAGATTGTCATGCCTAATCCAGCGATAATTAATGCTAATGAATATGGAAGCATCATGGCCGCCAAGCTACCTATGCCAAAATCACTCTTCCAACGCTGACAAAAGATGAGAATTAAGGGAAAATAAACCATTAGTGGAGTAATAATATTTGTTGCACTGTCACCAACCCGATATGCTGCGGTAGCCATCTCCGGTGAGATGCCTAGCAACATTAACATTGGAACCAAAACGGGAGAAATTAGAGCCCACTTTGCGCTCGCTGAGCCGACAAAAAGATTCAATAGCGCCGACAATAAAATAATAAGAGTCAGTAAAATCCATGATGGCATACTTATGTTTTCGAGAAAATCAGCGCCATGNACNGCAAAGATAAGACCCAAATTTGACCAGCCAAACATAGCGACAAAGTGCGCTGCAACAAAAGAGAGCACAAGATAATACGCTAAGTCCTCCATCGACTCTGTCATCATTTTAACCACATCTCTATGGCATCTNATTGTACCGGCTCCTCTGCCATAGNCCCATCCTGATGATANGAACAAAAGAAAAGATCCAGCTACAAGGCTCTTATAGAATGGTGTAAGTTGGGCTTCAGCTTCTGCTCCCTCATCAATTAGCGGTGTACCCGGACCCAAAGTCATTAATAACCAAAGGCCAATGACGACGAGCGCTGAAATTCCTCCATAAACAAGACCACGTTTCTCTTCAAGCGTCAATGGGCGGTCACTAATTTGTTTAATACTAATAATTTTCGCTAGTGCAGGATCAAAGTCACTGAGCCGAGGTTCAATGATACGGTCGGTAACAAACCAGATGACCGGTAAATAAACCACTACCATCGCTGCGATAAAAAACCAGTTCCCAGCGATATTTATGGTAACCTCGCCAAACACGTTTTCGGCACTTGCCTGCGTAATACCCAAGAGTAGCGCATCAAACTGACCTGGAAGAAGGTTTGCAGAAAATCCTCCGGATACTCCAGCGAAAGCAGCTGCAATGCCAACGACCGGATGTCGGCCTGTAACATAAAATATAAATCCTGATAGAGGGATTAAAACAACATAAGCAGCATCTGAGGCAAGATTACCCATCATCCCTATAAAGACTATTAGAGGCGTCAATGCAGCTTTTGGTGCATCTCGCAAACCCGCTCGCATTACCGAACTAAAAAGGCCAGCTCGCTCCGCAACACCAGCGCCAAGCATCACGACCAAAACATAACCAAGAGGATAAAAGTGCATAAAGGTAGTTGGCATTTCAACCCAAATTCGCGCTACATTTTCAGCTGAAAGTAAGCTTGTTGACATCAAGACTCGATACGCTCCAGTAACCGGATCAATTTCGGTTGGATGAAGCGCAGAAAAAGCAGCGAAATCAGCGATAATAGACACCAAAATGAGTACTACTATCAGCCAAAAAAATAGAAACACCGGATCAGGTAATTGATTCCCGCGACGCTCTACCCAAGAAAGAAACCCATCCAAAGAAACTACTCTCCCTTTAATGAAGTGGCATAACACCAAAGTGTGTCACTTTTACCCTGTTGACCATCTATTGTAATTGACCTTGCTACTCACATTTTTTTGTCACAACTAATACATCTTCCAACTATCTACTCACTTTTCTGATGTTTCTACATTAATTTTCTTACCCCTAAAAATGAAAAGCACCTCGGAAAAATTCACATAAGCTATCTATTTTTTTACCTCTGCTGAAGCCAAGCTCGCCATCCCCCAAAAGAAGTTATCTCAATAGCACCTTCCAGACCCATGGGTTCGCAGATAAAACCTGAGACAGTCAGCCCATTTGAGAGAACAACTTTACCGATTCCCAAAGGACTAGGAATATTCTCAACAAACGAACCAAAATTTTCAGCTGGTAATGACCACACTTCTGCCGCGATGGCAGCACCTTTTTTTTCGTCGCGAACCAATCCAGGACGTAATGGCGGACCGCCCGCTATAACATACATTCGATATATTGGTGCAGTATTGATGACCTGCTTTAATGTCGCCCCTCGCTCGATCAGCTGCCAGTTCAATGGCAGTCCAGACAGGTGCGCTCCACAAACTAAGATGTCTACACTTTTAGGGTTAGATACCAGCTTATTTTCTCGATTGTTGCGAATATAAGTCGTCTTGCCTGCTGGGAGCGAGAATATAGACTGAACTCTACTAGCAATAGAGAGGAGCCATCGATCACTCATGCATGGACCAACTAATGAAATTGAAAAAGGCAGAAAATTGTCACGAGCTCCTTGAATTAAGTGTGTGGGCACCACCACAGAGGCGAAATCAAGTAAATTCACGAAGTTGGAGTAATATCCTAGCTTTGTATTCGCGTGAATTGGCTCATCAAGCATCTCTTTGATAGTGAAATAACATCCGACTGTAGGAGTCATCAAGCAATCCAGATCACTCATCAATCTCTCGCAAATAATCTTTAATTCTCGCAGTCGATATTGTGCCTTGAACAAGTCAGTAGCCAATAATTCTCCACCAGGCTCAATAATTTCCCGAACAACGGGGAGCATGCTGTGAGGGTTGTGATTAATGATTTGTTCGGTAGTTATGTAGCGCTCACTTATCCAAGGTCCTTGATATAGTAAATCCCCTACCTCCTTAAAAGGCCGAAAGTCAATTTCTTTGAGTGTAAAACCTCGATCAATCATAACTTCCAAAGTTTGAGTGTAGGCCTTAGAGTATTCTTGATTATCAAAAAACCTAAGCTGCTCTTTTTTAATAACACCTATAGTAAGATTGGTATCGGCCAAACCGTAATTTCGCGTCGCGTTGAAATATGGAAGTGCTCGACTGTTGCTATACTCGCTATCAAATCGTATAGCGACGTCCAATACCTCATTGGCATCGTCACAACTATTGGTAAAGACACTAATACAATCGAGACTTCTGCAAGCATCGATCACACCCGAGCAGGATATGAGACCCAAACTGGGTTTTAGTCCAATCAGATTATTAAAACATGCAGGGATCCGTCCTGAACCTGCGGTATCAGTGCCAAGNCTAAACGTGGAGAGACCCATCGCAACAGCGACCGCAGAACCAGAACTGGAACCACCACTAATAAGATCGAATTCGAAACTATTATGACAAACCCCATAGGGCGAACGGGTTCCATTCAGGCCCGTCGCGAACTGGTCAAGATTGGTCTTGCCGATTGGTATAGCTCCAGCATCAATCAGCAACTGCACGACGAACGCAGACTTTTTAGGTAGGTACGCAAAATCAGGACACCCAACCGTGGTTGGCACCCCAACTAAGTCAATATTATCTTTTATTGAAAAAGGAATACCCCAAAGAGGATGAGTGTCAAAATCTTTTTGTTTAAGGCAATCTATAAAAGGTTGAATCCAGCAAAGGGACGGCGGTTCGATAAAAATATTGTAGTGTTCCAAGGCATCTGCTGCGGAAATTATACTTTCTACAAGTTTTTGTGGTACCAGATCACCACGTCGATATGACTCACGGAGCGTTTCCATACCTAGGTCAAGAATGTAATGATTACGTGCCCTCATACGCTTGCCTCGGGGCACGAAAATACCATCAAGGTCTGTCCTGAGCTCACTCGACTAGTTTCATTCAAAGGAATTTTTGCTACTACCCCGGCAAAGGTTGCATGAACCTCAATTTCCATTTTCATGGATTCAAGAACCATAACAACCGCGCCTTTTTCCACAAATTCACCTTGTTTTACAATTATCCGCCAAACTAATCCTGAAACTGGGCTCTGTAATACAAAGTCCCCCTCAGAATCTTCTATATCTTCACTAAATTGGTCAGCCTCTTGGATAGAGAATTGGAACTGCCCATCATGATGCCAGCGGTTGAGTTCCTCATTAAAAGCATTTTTTCTTTTCGTCATAAAACGTTCGGTACTCTCTCGATTATCATCCAGAAAATTTTGATAATCGGACATGTTGAATGTTCCATTTACAATTATCGGAGAGAACTGGCCTATCGGGAAATCACGCCTAATCTTACATAACTCGTCATGACTTACCTCATAAAATCGAATCTGATCAAAAAAGCGTAATAAATAAGGTCGCGAAAATTCGTTTGTTNGATGAAAGCGATTCCACATCTGCAACGTCCGCCCTATAAGTTGATACCCCCCTGGACCCTCCATGCCATAAACACAAAGGTATGACCCACCAATACCAACAGAATTCTCGGCCGTCCAAGTTCGTGCAGGATTGTACTTAGTGGTAACAAGGCGGTGACGCGGATCAATTGGCACTGCTACCGGAGCACCGAGATACACGTCCCCTAATCCCAAAACCAGATAAGAGGCATCAAAGATAATTCGTTTTACATCATCCGGGTNATNGAGACCGTTAATCCTTCGAATAAACTCAATATTATCGGGAAACCAGGGGGCNTCCTTNCGCACTGCCTGATCATACTTACGAACCGCGGAGCGGCAGGCATGATCATCCCAGGACATTGGAAGGAAAAGTGTGCGGGAAGGCACACTCATGTTATCAAGCTGCGCTGATAAACTTCTCTCAGCAACGAGCAATTGATCTATCAATTTTTTAGCNGATAATATTTGTGAATCGTAATGAAGTTGCAAGGATCGAATCCCTGGCGTCATCTCATGGACACCCTCCACAGGTTTGCTTTTCAACCACTCCATAAGAGCATGNACACGCAGGCGAAGACGAAAATTAATCTCTGGCTGACCATACTCGATGAGCAAAAATTTGTCTCCTGCTTTGCGGTAACATATGTCATCCCCGTACTCACAGGAACTCAAAGTCAGCATTATTGGGGTTGATCGCTCCTCCGGTTGGACTTGAACTTGAATCTCTCTAAACTCTTTTATTGAGGTGTGACCGGCCGCCTCAAGCTCAGTCGCCTTACTGAGACTGACCGGAATAAAGTGAATTTTATCTCCAGCACGCAGTTGACCAAGTTTCCATAGATCAGCGGTAATTACTGTCGCAGGACACACGAAGCCGCCGAGGGATGGGCCGTCTGGACCAAGAATTACGGGCATGTCTCCGGTAAAATCAACCGTCCCAAATGCATATGCGTTGTCATGAAGATTAGATGGGTGCAAACCTGCCTCACCGCCATCCTTTCGCGCCCACTCAGGTTTGGGACCAATGAGTCTTACCCCGGTGCGATTTGAGTTATAGTGAACCTCCCAATCATAGGAAAAAAAAATCTCCATATCTCTTTCGGTAAAAAAATCTGGTGACCCATGCGGTCCATAAGTTACCCTTATGCCAAGAGGTGCTCGGCTGCAAGCGTCATTCGACTTGAAAATATTCGGGATAAGCGACTTGGGCAGGCGCACCTGCTCTAGATNAGGCAGCAATTTGTCTTCATTTAACCGGACCACATCGCCAGANCGGAGACAACGCCCGTTGTGCCCACCAAAATTNCCCAAAGTAAATGTTGCTCTGGATCCTAGGTATTCTGGACAACGAATACCTCCAGCAATCGCAAGATAGGTCCTTGCTCCGCTACTTTCATAAACGTTCCCCAAAACTAGTTCAGAACCCGAGGGAATCTTGTAGACATGCCAACAAGCAAGCTTTTTTATAATTTCTCTATTATCGAGAGAAATTTTCAAAACAGCATGTATCTGTGCGCCGGCAAGAACAACAGTTGTAGCTTTACTAAATAGTAACGTCGGCCCATAAAGAGCAATTTCTAACCCTGCCGCATCATAATCATTATCCAACAGTCGATTAGCGAGTCTAAACGAATTACTATCAAATGGTCCGGAGGGAGGTACTCCAACAGACCAGTGCCCAGTGCGACCAGGCAAATTTTGCACCGTTGTCTGCGCNCCACCAGAAACAACATCAATACGTGCGGGCTCATAAGCAAAATNATCAAGATAACTCGTTGTCACCTCACCAGCTTTAAGCCGATTGTCCTCCAAAAGNAGTTCGAGATAATCAAGATTATTTTCACANCCATAAACTTTTGATTTTTTGATGACTTTTAACANCAAAGATAACGATTCCATACGAGACTTGGTATGCACGATTAATTTCGCCAGCATAGGNTCAAAATCAGGCGGGACATGGATACCAGCCTCAATCCAAGTCTCTACGCGNACGTTCTCTTTATCTCCACCCCGATAAAAATCAACCTCGGTTAATTGATCTGATGCGGGCCGGAANTTTANATAAGGATCCTCCGCATATACTCGCACCTCAATGGAATGCCCTCTAACTTTTAATCTCTCTCTCTCCTTGTTCAGATCTAAGGAGGGTTTCTCAGCACTTTCAAAGGCTAAAACCAGCATCCATTTTACTATGTCGATCCCAAAAACCTCTTCAGTCACTCCATGCTCAACTTGCAAGCGAGTATTCACCTCCAGAAAATAAAAATTTCCGGTATCAATATCCAGTATGTATTCTACAGTTCCCGCACTTTGATAGCCGATTCCAGCTAGTAAGCGCTCTGACCAATCATATAAGGACTGTCTGGAATCANAAGCCAAATTCGGTGCAGGACACTCTTCAACCACCTTTTGGTTCCGACGCTGACATGAACAATCACGTTCACCAATTATAAGCACCTGCCCCCTTCCATCACCGAAGGCCTGTACCTCAATATGGCGTGCATGTTGAATGAATTTCTCGACGAACACTCCGTCGTTTCCAAAATTGTTTAAGACTTGACTTTTGACTTTTTCAAACGACTCTTCAAGTTCAATTTCATCAAAACATATAGTTATACCGATACCACCTCCACCGGCAGTTGATTTCAACATTACTGGATAACCGATGCGTTTTGCTTCTATTTTTGTTTGTTCCAAATTAGGAAGAAGCTGAGAGCCGGGTAAAAGAGGTATATTGCATTCCATGGCGAGAATACGTGCTTTATGCTTCAACCCAAACATGGCTATATGTTCAGATGTTGGGCCAATAAATATCAGACCATGTTCTTCGCAGCGATCGACAAATTCAGCATTTTCACTCAAAAATCCATATCCCGGATGCACCGCGACAGCCCCCGTCTCGCAGGCAATTTTCAAGATACGATCAATATTCATATATGTGTTAATCGGTTGATTCTGTTCAGGAGCCTCGGGATTCAAACAAACAGATTCATCAGCAATACGAGCATGTAAACTGCCAGAATCGCAAACAGCATATACGGCAACCGAGGGAACGTCCATAGCTTGGAGTGTCCTGATGATTCGAGTGGCAATGGCACCTCGGTTTGCAATTAATACTTTTCCAAACTGTGTCATATCAATCGCTCTACCAATTCCAGATAATTCTGATCTAAGAGAATTCCCAGAAACCTATGCATCTGACTTTCGGTATAGATAAATTTAATTCCAGATGAGAATTTCAATTGGCGTTGGATTAAATCCGCTACAAGGATTATTCATTTGGGGACAATTAGAAATGAGCATCACTACATCCATCAATGCCTCTAATTCAACGTATTTTCCCGCAGCAGATATACCATCCTCAAAAGTTAATCCACCCTTCTCAGTCACTGGCACATTCATGAAAAAATTAATATTGTGAGAGATATTTCCCTTATTAAGTCCGTACTCTGGATGCTCTGAGACAGCTAGCATCCAGCTATCCCGACACGAATGCATGAATCGTTTGTCTTGGTGATAGCGCACCGTGTTACTCTCGGAGGAACAAGCCCCACCCAATGTATCATGACGGCCGCACGTATCAGCCACAATCTGCAGCATCGGACGATTCACGTTAGAAATCAAACAAGAACCGGTCGTAAGATAAAGACTTCCTTGCTCGCGAATTGTGTCTGAAGCACTGTAACGTTCACTCGGATCGTCCGAGCTATAGAATAAAGTGTCTACAGCCTGATTTCCCTCNAAATCAACGATACGCGCCGTTTGACCCGCTTTTATCAACGTTATGAAATAATCCCCTGAATCTACCACCTCCCTCAGGATCGCCCGCTGTGGAGAAAAACTGCTCTCAATTATTTTGAAGTTTGTGGAAGCCANAAACGTAAACCTTCCTTATTGACCNAGATCTTTAAAATCAGCGATGTTAGGGGGCAGATACTGATCCTTGGAACCGAGGTAATAAAGCGCGTTATTAGCAAAACCTCGACGATTTTCCTCGCACAAATTCATACATCTATCATCAGGGGTCAACGGACGTGCTAATCCAATTTCAATTTGGACAGAATTATCAGGATAGTAGTTTGCAAAGTTTAGCGGATGAGGGCATGCGTGCATGATGACCAAAGAATCCATCTCAATCCTCAACGTAACCTGGGAGCCACGCTTACATGCTTTATCATCTAAAGTTAAAATGCCGAGATGATCTGCATAAACTTTACTGAACCAGTTTAAATTAGACACGATATCATTTCTCCCCAAACCATATTTAGCTAGCTCTACCAAAAATGCATCGGTCCCATTCTGGGACCACGAATTGCGATCGCTCTGATAGTCACGCTTTCCATAACGCTGCTCCAAGTGTTGAGCATGCGAACTTCCACAAATCGAGTCATGCCAACCCGCAGTATCGTGAATGACAGATGCAAAAATGCGACCCATGTCAGAATAAAGACAGTGGCCCTCACCGATCTTAAAAGTATGCTGACACTTCAAGGTATCTGGCGCGTTATATCGTTCTAGTAAATTCTCTGAGTTATAAAATAACATTCCAATATTGGCACCTCCCTCTGTATTAGTCATCCGAATTACGGTGCCCCGCTTTAGTCTAAAAGAACAATGACCACCCGCAGGAATTCGCGTGGAGTAATTGATAGACCTTATCATCACAAGTCTCCNTAGAGATGAAGCGTAAATACTTCGGGCAGCGCTTGTAGCTGTCTACCCAGCTTCTTTTCNGAATTCTAAGNAGGTGCCTCCCGCCAATTAATGAGCAAAGANACACCAATTATAAAAANTTAATGCCTTTATCCTTTGTAACTTANNTAAACAACTCGGGTACGNAAGGGGTAAAANGTAAGCCAAAACCGCTTCGCTAAAATACAAATCAATAACGGTATCGCTTTGAATCTTAGGCTTAGCTAACTCCGACAACTCGACTTAATTTACAGCATAACAAAGCCATGCATATAAGTGACGCTGGCTAATCCATATCAACGAATTTAATCTAACAAAGAGTATGCCTCTTTTCAAACGAGATTAAAAAATTTGCTTTTGAGATGGTGTTTGCACTGGTAGAGGTTAAAAAACAAATAGTCGATTTGCACCAAATGAATGCTTTTGCCTCACTCCATTGGACTAAAAAGGCGCAAAATTATTTAAAATTCGGTGAGAACTTGTTTCATTTTGAAGATAGGCGTCCTGGGTGCGTAGCTATTTTAGATAGCACGGCTTCTCCTATTGGCCTCCTTTCAATCCCAACCGTATTGGCATGCTAAATGCTTGCAAATAAATGCCATTGACAATAAAACCCACGTAATTTGCTCAACTAGAGTTCCTTTGGAGTTACATATGAATAGAAGATTGGCTATCACTCTCATCGCCCTGCTAACTCTGGTGTCCTGTGCTCGAGAGGAACCTCTTAAAGTAGGCTACAGTGATTGGCCAGGGTGGGTAACTTGGGAAATTGCAATCGAAAAAAACATGTTTGCAGAGGTCGGTGTAAATGTTGAGTTTGAGTGGTTTGATTACGTGGCAAGCATGGATGCTTTTGCCGCAGGGCAGCTTGATGCTGTGGCCATGACAAACGGTGATGCGCTCGTTACGGGGGCAACCGGTGCACAGAATGTAATGATTCTCATCAACGATTATTCTAATGGAAACGATATGATCGTAGCGGCACCAGGCATTTCAACAATTGACGAACTGAAAGGTAAGAAAGTAGGTGTTGAAATAGGGTTTGTAGGGCATTTGTTATTGCTCAACGCGTTGGAAAAAAATGGACTTACAGAAAGTGACGTTGAACTAGTAAACGTGCCAACAAACGAAACCCCTCAAGTTTTAGCCTCTGGCGAAGTTGATGCCATCGTCGCATGGCAACCTAATTCGGGGCAAAGTCTCAATCTTGTGCCGGGCTCAACTGCGATTTACACGTCCGCAGACGAGCCAGGGCTTATCTATGATGTCCTAGCAGTATCACCGACAAGCTTTGCGCAGAATCGAAAGAGCTGGGCAAAGGTTATTGAAGTGTGGGATATGGCTGTTGCCTTTCTCAATAATCCGGAAACTCGCGAGGAGGCAATCTCCATTATGGCAGCCCGAGTGGGATTGTCCTCGGAGGAGTACAAGGGTTTTATTGAAGGCACAAAAATTATGAGCGTAAGCGAAGCATCAGTATTTGCGGAAAGAGGCGACGGCTTCACATCAATCTACGGATCTACCAAGATCGCTGATGATTTTAATGTTGCTAACGAAGTATATGATGAAGCGCAACCGGTTGACTCTTACATCGATCTATCGTTAATGCAATAAAATTAAAAAGCTCGCCATAAATATTTTACTTCTTGAGGTTGTACATATACCTATATTTGCAACTAAGATGGAGCATCAGCCTATTATTAAGCAAGGGTAAATATTTCAGTAAGGTTACAAATGCCTTTTCTCGCAGTACGTAAGCCACTCAGCAAGGAAAAAAGATCATTGGTGGCGATTTTGAGTTTTGCTATCCCACTAATGATCTGGAGTGCGGTTAGCTACCTGCCCTTTGTATGGCACCCACTTATCAAGGTAACGGATGCTGGTTCTGTGGACTATTTTAAAGCAAATATGTTAGTCCCCCGAGAAACGTTCGAATTCGAAGCTGAAAAAATGGTCAGTGCGGGCCTTGAGCAGCCCTCAGGACTACCTTCTAATCCTCTGTACCTACCGGCACCGCATGAAGTTGGAAAAGCGCTGTATACCGCATTCGCCACCGAACCCAGAAGACAAAGTGAGAAGTGGCTTCATGAAAGCTTATGGAGCAGTATTCAGGTAATATTCTGGGGATTCATTTTGTCCTCGATGCTAGGCATTCCGATCGGCATTCTTGCAGGCACCTTTGATTTTTTCTCAAAATTATTTGAACCTTTTATTGAGTTTTTCAGGTATCTTCCGGCACCCGCATTCGGCGCCCTCGCTGTTGCAATTTTGGGAATATATCAGGCACCAAAGATCGCTATCATATTTATTGGTACATTCTTTCAACAGGTTCTCGTTGTAGCTAATACTGCGCGCAAACTTGACCCTGCTTTGCTTGAGGCCGGGCAAACTCTTGGTGCGAACAATCGGTCTTTAGTGCTGAGGGTAGTTATCCCTGGAATCCTACCAGATCTGTATCGAGACACACGAATCCTTTTGGGGTGGGCCTGGACTTACCTTATTGTTGCCGAACTTATCGGAACTAGCTCGGGAATTACGTGGTTTATAACACAACAAGCCCGTTATAAGAATTTCGATAACGTCTACGCAGCGATAATAATTATCGGCGTTCTTGGGCTTTTCATAGATTTTCTACTGGCCTATTTTGGACGCCGCTTTTTTCCGTGGAAAACTACTTAACGGAGTTTTATTTTTGATTAGATTGAAGTTACCAGACTATAAATGCCAAACCGAAAAGGTAAAAGAGCGCTTCTCAAGACTCAAGCGTCGAAGTGTAACGATGGAGGTTAGGAATCTTACTAAAACATTTCAGGGAATTGATGGGCCCGTAACAGCGCTCAAAAACATTAATTTAAAAGTGCATAAACGCGAATTCGTGTGTGTAATTGGTCCGTCAGGATGCGGGAAATCCACTTTAATACGCACTCTCGCAGGTTTAGAGGAGGCTAGTTCGGGGGAAATCTTACTTGATGACAAAGTTGTAACTAAGCCCGGTCCAGAGAGGGGTATGGTTTATCAAGAATACACACTCTTCCCCTGGTTAACTGTAAAAAAGAATATCATGTTTGGACTGCTTGAGAGTGGAGCGACTAAAAGTATTGCAGAGTCAGAAGCCCGTCAGTGGACCAGTCTAGTTGGACTTGAGAAGTTTGAAAATCATTTCCCGAATCAACTATCAGGTGGCATGAAACAACGTGTGGCTATTGCAAGAGCGCTTGCCACTCAGCCAAAAATTCTTCTAATGGATGAGCCTTTTGGTGCCTTAGATGCTCAAACCCGAGCAAAAATGCAGGTGTATTTGATGGAGATCTGGAAAAATATCGATATCACGATACTTTTTATTACTCATGATCTTAATGAGGCTGTTTACCTTGCGGATCGGGTTGTGGTATTAAAAGCAAATCCCGGCGAAATTCAGGAGGTTATAGAGGTTCCAGTGCCTCAACCCAGAAACCCGAGTCAATTCATAACACCGGAATTTCTTGCGACCAAACATCATATAGAAACTCTGATTCATCCAATAGGAGAGGTTAAAGAGGTTGATAATCTGAATCTAGTACGGATGGTCAATGTGGAGTCCGATATTGGTGATGTTTTTTGACCCTTTAACTTACGGTGTGTTGTTGACTCATCCAAAAGAGTTATTTACTCCAGAATTCTCGTGTCTAAAAACAAAGATGATTGAAAACTGCATGGTGATTGGTAGACTCTTTGTCCTATGGTCAGCCAAAGAAATGTGCACAAAACAAGGTTTGTCATCGTATATATGGGCCAAATATTATCACTTTGACGACTAAAAGGCTTTTGAACAATTAAATGACACTGCTTTTGATACTACTTTTTGTTGCATTCGCACCAATGCTCTGGCTGCGTTATATCTTTCACAAGCACGATAGGGTCATGGAGAATATGCCCTTTAATGGTCGAGAATTTGGTGAACTAATTCTGAACGAAGCAGGCATACGGGATGTTGAAATTATAAATACTCCAATCTTCGATCATTATAATGTCAGGGAAAAGAAAGTGAGTATTCTACAACGTCGTCTTACAAGGCGAAGCCTCACGTCGCTGACAATTGTTTGCCATGAGATTGGACATGCAATGCAACATCATGAACGCTACAAGCCGTTGGAATATCGTACAAAGATAATCGAGCTAGTCGGGTTGTGTGGAAAAATCCTAGGAGGTATTTCTCTAGTTGCAATGCCTTTTTTTATATCGACGGGCGGCGTGGCGTTCCTTAAACTCGGGGCGACCGTCTTGGCCGCGATAATTGGAATCGGATTAGTTATTCATGTAATGACGATCGGGGTTGAACTTGATGCCAGCTTCAACCGAGCAATGCCTATCATTCGGAAAAAAATTCCCGCTGACTATCATAACGCCTGTCGCTCCATTTTGCTTGCTGCAGCTTTGACGTACGTCGCAGGTGTTGCCGCAAATCTGCTCTCCATGCGCTTCTTCTGGATCTTTTTTTCGAGACTCACCTAAGTTAGGCATGCACCAATGAGAAAAATATTTGCAAAATCTATGACTAGATTCTTTCGGTTTATCGCTGACACCTTTTTCGCTAAGCGTTACGGACACAGGGCAGTGGTTTTGGAGACTGTCGCGGGCGTCCCCGGCATGGTTGCAGGGATGCTCCTGCATTTTACTAGCTTGCGGAAAATGAAAACGGGGTATGGCGCCACAATACGAGAGCTTCTCTCTGAGGCAGAGAACGAGAGGATGCATCTAATGTTTTTTATCGAAATCGCCCGGCCAAATTTCTTCGAGCGAATGTTAGTAGTGATCGCACAAATAAGTTTCGGACTCTTCTACCTGGTTCTGTATCTTATAGACTATAAGACGGCTCACAGAATGATTGCATTCTTTGAAGAGGAGGCGGTTCAAAGCTATACAGAGTACCTTGCCTTGGTGGAAAGTGGTGTGACAGAAAACGTTGCTGCGCCAAAATTGGCGATTGATTATTATGGAATGAAGCCAGATGCTAAGTTGACTGACTTGATTGTCCATGTGCGCGCTGATGAGCAAAAACACAGTGAGGTAAACCATCGATTTGCGGACGGAAGAGTTTTTTAAATGGCAGCAGTTACCGTTGCAAAGCAATATGCATTAGAAAAATCCGAGATGTGGAAAATAATTTCGCAGCCGAGGAATCTAGAAAATTTTCACCCATTTTGTAAAAGTAATACACCTATCTTATGGTGCGGAGAAGGTTCGGTTGATGAACTAACCTACCTAAATGGGCGAGTTTTCAAACGAAAGTTTCACCATTGGTTTGAAGGTACTGGTTACGATTTATCTTTCATTGGAGAGAAACCAATAGCAGACGTGAGCTGGCGTATAATAAAAGTCAATAAAGGCTGCTCAGTACAAATAACGATAGTCCCCCGTTTCATGCCGCTAAGTGCCCTACTTCTTCGACCGATCGTAAGGCTGTATATGCGTAATAAGCTGAAATCTTATCTTAAGTGTGTATTAGAAGGGCTGGAATATTTTTCCATAAATCGACAAAAAGTCTACCCAAATCAGTTTGGAAAAAATTCTTGGTTTTCCTGACTATATTTTTAACTAATCAGTGTAAATTTCTACTATTTCAATACACGCCATTAAATTAGAGTTTATGACTTTTAAAACTAATATACAGAAACGCATAGAGTCACAAATCTTAAACAATGTTATAGCGTCGTCTAGCGCTCAAAAACGAAAATTTTTTTTAAAATTTATCAAAATTTAGGTTTTAAAAAATTAGAGATTTCTAGTACTCTTTCGGGATCATTTTGAGTAATATGTTCTGTCAGTAGCATTTGCAAATGCAAAACCGTGTGAGCATATTTTGGATTATCTGCCAAATTGACGGTTTCCAGAGGATCCTCTAGGTGATCGTACAACATGTGTCCCTTCATTATGCTGGATTGATCACCTCTACCAAAGTAGGCAGAGTATGAGTAACGCTGCGTTGTTACATTATCTCCTTGCTGATATCTTGGAAATACTGCTACTTTAGTAGGCAGCTCAGGGTCATAAAGATTTTTCTTTAACGAGATCCCAGCAAGATGTCCTGGCATGCTAAGATTTGCTAGGTCAACTACAGTAGGGTAGATATCTACGTATTCAACTACACCCTCCACAGTCCCCGAGGCTTCTTGTTCAGGAAGTCGAACTATCAAAGGAACTCGGGTCGCAACGTTAAAAAGCGAGTGTTTGTTCCACAGCGTATGATCAGCGAGGCTGAAACCATGATCGCTCGATAGGATGACAACTGTATTAGCGGCTAACTCAAGATTATCCAGAACGCCGATTAGCTGTCCTATCTGGGCGTCGGTAAAGCTTGTCGATGCATAATATCCATGTGTGAGTATTTTTATCAGCTCCTCCGAAATATTATTCTGCCAAGGGCTTCCTACGGCTGGAATCCCAGTATATCCATTACGTAGTTCTCCTGACTTCATCCAAGCCTCTGGCGGAGCTCCCTTTGGTTTAAATTGTGCAGCAGAAACTTTGACAGACTCACTATCATATAAATCCCAATATTTTT
>PBJN01000020.1 GCA_002720735.1 Porticoccaceae bacterium | reverse complement strand
AGCCGTCATCAAAGTGGGTGCCTCGACAGAAATTGAAATGAAGGAGAAAAAAGCAAGAGTTGAAGATGCCTTACATGCGACCAGAGCAGCTGTCGAAGAGGGTGTAGTAGCTGGAGGAGGTGTGGCACTGATTCGGGTTATTCAATCTATTGGCGGTCTTAAAGGTGATAATGATGATCAGACCGTGGGCGTCGGTATCGCGCTGCGACCTATGGAGGCTCCTCTCCGTCAAATCGTTGAAAACGCTGGCGACGAGGGCTCTGTAGTTGTTGATAAAGTAAAGCATGGGTCTGGCAACTTCGGTTACAATGCTGCTAGTGGTGAATACGGAGACATGATAGACATGGGTATTCTAGATCCAGCAAAAGTAACTCGGACTGCATTGCAGGCGGCAGCCTCCATCGCTGGACTAATGCTTACAACCGAAGCTATGGTAGCCGAGGTTCCTGAAGATTCGGCTGCGCCGGCTATGCCTGATATGGGAGGTATGGGTGGCATGGGAGGTATGGGAGGCATGGGTGGTATGATGTAGGTCTTCCCTCACACATATCTAATTTAAAGGCCCTGTCTTTCAAAAGACAGGGCCTTTTTTTTAAATTTTAATATTTTCTTTTTTAAGTGTGTCAATAAGTGTAGCCTGTTTATTTAATCGTTATACTTCAGTTGTGAAAGGTTTAAAGCATGTTGGAGATTTGTTGAAATGGTGGATCGCTCAAAAGGACGAATGGGTCCGATAGTGCCACAAAGGGATGGNNTTNCCNNAAATCTNGNNGCTAGTCCTCGATCAAATGATAGATCATTATCTGTTGGNNCNAAGNCTGAGCGTTCAGGANTGAGTTTGANCTGGAGGNTATTNTTAGNNGGNTTTTTNATGATAACCATGGCGGGGATNGGCTTTGGTTTGAGAGAATTTTCTGTTTTGCAGTTTAANCATAATCAGCTTCTTGAGCGNTTNGAGGCGTTAGATTCCAGATTAAATGTCGCTGACGAATCATTGGTGAAGTCCGGCGCAGCATTGCAATTAAAAATTAGTCATCAACAAGATGAATTACAAAAACATTGGTCGGAAATTAAAAANCTGTGGGGCGTGGCAAATGACCGTAANAAAAGTAGGATTGCGAAAAATCAAACCGACATCACATTTTTGGCAACTAAGCGCATCGCTAACGAGAAATTTGCTGATCAATTAGATGAGAAGATTGGNTCTCAGATTAAACGACTGGAAGTATTAAGCGCTAAATACCTGGAAACAAGCGCAGATTTGACGAGTGTTTTCGGTCAAATACGTGCCATGAAAGATGATCAAACTAAGGACATGGATCTTATTAAAGTATTGGAATTACAGCTTGAAAATCATCAAGAGGCTATCGAGTCTATGGATGGTTTTCGGAGAAACATAAATCAGAAAATTTATGATTTGGAACAACGAAAATCCAGAGAGACNGCTGCTGTTGTAGTTCAATAAGCTGAAAGGTTTGTAAATCCTCTCAATTGAGGCAACGCTGTAGGTAAATGGATNGTAAAACACCTTATGAATTGATTTATAGGCTGCTTTGGTAGTTTCACAGTTTTATAGCTATTAATTTTAAGTTATTTATCATTGAAATATATTGATTTAACTGAAAACGTTGGTTTTATTGAGGGTAACCAGAATGCGTTCGGAGAAGTTTTAGTTCTTTTTGTTATTGAAATCAAACCATCATAATTTGCACGTAAAACTCNTCTTAAGAGCTGGATATCATCGCAAAAANATTCTATNNGCAANACTATGAGACGACAGGCGTTGATCCGGCAACGGACAGGGCTAGTCAGTTTGCCGGATTACGCACTGATGGGGAACGCAATATAATTGGTGAGCGGCTAGTTATCCATTGCTAGCCGCAGGAGTAAATCATTTTTAAGACGTTTTTTTAACGTCAAATATGGCGCCATTTTCTTATACATTTCCGGNAACTTGTCGCCTAAACATCACTACACAGCTGTGATGATGCCCCTTGTGATACATCCAACAAACCAAAATGCTATTATTTGTGCAAACATCTCTCATGATCCATGCATTTTTAATGGTCCTTTTGAGAAATTACAACATCGGATTTTTAAAGNTAACNCAGTTTGTGCAGAAAATATTGATGCACCGCCACTCTTGNTTATCATTTAAATAAATCCCCGATGGTAGCAACTCCCGGATTAATTGATAGCCAAATTGCGAAAAGGCTTAATATTAACTCAGATAAATGACGGGCTAATTGACATTCTCTAAAAACCATGGATTCAAAGGATAAATTGCGTCTTCTTTATTTAGGAAGAGGATACACGCGAAACGATTTTGTTGAACANCAACTTTATGATGGCNTCCCAAAAAACTCTGATAAACCTATAATGGAGCACATTCGCGCACATACTGCGAATTGTGTTGCTCCTGCTGTCGTCAAAATCCAATCCACGTTATAGAAAACTCCTCATTAACTATCGCGCACGTTTTTTTCCAACTTCATTATCCAATCTTGATATGTCGACATGGCANGAAGATTGTATTTTTAGACTGACAAGTAAAAACTCCCAATATCTCACAATGCAGCAATTTAATAGCGAAATAATTNCGTTATTGAATGCTGACAATTGCACCAAGGAACAAACTAATCACTTTGCGACCTCATAGATTGGGGAAAGAAAGTAGCTACTAAGTTTGCTTTCCCATCTTAATTTTTCTTCTCAGATAAAGTAAAGTCTCCGTGTACATCAGTCTAAGAGCCCTCAGCTACAAATTTTGGAGACANGGAGTGAAGTTTACAGGATCTCATATAGTATCNATTGANCAATTCCAGAGAGATGACGTGGACCTAGTTTTTCAGGTTGCTGATAATATGGAACCATACGCTCTACGNAAACGCGTAACNAGAGTNTTGGAAGGAGCNATTTTGGGGAATATGTTTTTTGANGCCAGCACTCGGACTCGTGTAAGTTTCGGGTCCGCCTTTAATTTATTGGGTGGACAGGTACGCGAGACAGCAGGTTTTGCCAGTTCAGCTCTGGTGAAGGGTGAGTCCCTTCAGGATACTGCTCGGGTCCTTTCTGGCTTCAGTGACGTGATATGTATGCGGCATCCTGCCGCGGGATCCGTGGCCAAATTTGCTTCTGCTAGTCGCGTGCCTGTCATAAGTGGAGGTGATGGTGATAATGAGCATCCCACGCAAGCCTTGCTTGATTTGTATACTATTCGTAAAGAAATGAAGGATAAAGGCAGACCAATTGACGGATTAAAAATCGCAATGATTGGCGATCTACGATATGGACGAACAGTGCACTCNTTATCCAAGTTGCTTGGTTTATACAAAGATGTGGAATTTGTGTTGATCTCTCCTCAAGAATTATCATTACCAAAAAATATATTAGAGTTAGTTCGCAGTTTAGGATTAAAAGTGTCTTGTTCAGATCANNTAACTGAAAGTATCGCGGATGTTGATATAGTTTACTCTACTCGCATTCAAGAAGAGCGATTTCCGAGTAAGCAGCAAGCAGATTTATACAGGGGTAGATTTCGATTGAATCAGGCAATCTATACGGAATTTTGTCAGCCAAATACAGTGATTATGCACCCGTTGCCACGTGATTCTAGAAGTGATGCTAATGAGCTAGATAGCGACTTGGATGATAATCCCAACCTAGCAATTTTTCGTCAAACAGACAATGGTTTGTTAGTGCGCATGGCTCTTTTCGCTTTGGTTTTNGANGTTGTTGATAAAGTAGAGGGGTATTCATATGCTGCGCATTGGTACAATGAGCGTCAGAACTAAAATAAGTCGCGGAGTTAAAGAATGCATGACTTTGAAGATATCCGTCCTTATCGGGATGAGGAAGTGTCAGTTGTCTTAAGACGTCTAGTAGCTGATAAGGAATTTCAGGATGTGATCATAGAGCGGCAGTTTCCGCGATTATTCGATTTTTTCCCAAATACAATGCGTTTACTTTTTAGATTGGGGATGACCTGGTCGGTAAGGAAAATAAAAACAGTTTATGATTTCCAAAGATATATCTATTTTAAACTCAAAAAAATATTGTCCGAGACAACAGACCAATATACTTTTAGTGGCATCAGCGGGTTGAAAGCCAGCAAGGCATATTTGTTCATGAGNAATCATCGTGATATAGCTCTTGACCCNGCCATTATTATTCTTGGTTTAGTNNAGTCTGGGNGAGATTCTCTNAGNATAGCAATAGGGGATAATCTGCTNACTAAACAATTTGCTTCTGATCTAATGCGGCTCAATCGCAGCTTTATCGTAAAAAGATCACTATCTGCTTTAAAAGAGAAGATACTTGCGCTGAGGCAGCTCTCAAGCTATATACGAAATTCGATCTGTTTCGAATATGTTTCTATCTGGATAGCGCAGGCCGAGGGCCGCGCTAAAGATGGGCATGACAGGACTGAAACTGCCTTGCTAAAAATGTTAGCGCTGAGTAGATCGAATAATCAAACATTTGGAGCATCGATCAAAGATCTTTGTATAGTACCCGTTGCTATAGCATATGAATATGATCCTTGTGCCTTCGACAAGGCGAAACAGCTTAAAGCAGAGCGGTCGGGCAATACCTATGTTAAGGGTGATTACGAGGACTTGGAATCCATCAAAAAAGGATTTATCGGATACAAGGGAAGAGTGCACGTTAGTTTTGGCAATGTAATTGATTTCGAGGTTGCAAATCCAGANGAGCTATCCAATGAAATTGATCGCCAGATTATTTCGCTTTTCCAATTATTTCCCTCTCATATTATAGCCTGGCAGCTTTTAAACCCAGATAGAGAAGAAAAGTGTNTACAAAATATTTGGCCAGAGGAAGATTGGGAAGCTGCGCGCAGAAAATTTGCTCGTCACGTTGCCCAATTTCCCCTTGAGTACAGAGATATTGTCCTCAAAAGTTATGCAGCACCTGTTTTTGACCAACTAGCTTCTGGTGACGTAATGGCATGAATTCATTGTTAGACTCAAAAGTANAAGCCATAATTCAAGATGGATATACAAAGTTTTTGTTAGCCCGCGGCCTTCAGCCGCGGGTGTCTCAGAAGAGGATGATCGCTACAATCGCCAATACTCTCGGATCAAAAGATCCGGGTTCTCGCATAGGTATCATAGAGGCAGCTACTGGTACTGGTAAGACAGTTGCTTATCTGTTGGCGGCTTTGCCTATTGCAAGGGAACTCAAAAAGACGTTGGTTATATCCACTGGCACAATTGCGCTACAAGAGCAGCTAGTCAACGAGGATATACCGGAGTTATTAGCTGCTTGTGATTGGGATTATAAATTTTCGTTAGTGAAGGGTAGAGGGCGCTATGTGTGTAATTTGCGTTTACATCAACATACAAAAATAAAGGATGGAGATGATTTATCATTAAATTTCTTGACTAATGGAATTATCGATCAAAGTTTTAATGTTAATGAGAGCCTTTATAAGGAATTGTTAGATGCGCTCGTGAAAGGCAACTGGGATGGTGACCGCGACTCTTGGGGTGCTCATATATCTGATAGAGACTGGAATCCTCTGACGGTAGACAGACGTCAGTGCACAGGGCGTTACTGTAAGTTCATCAACGAGTGTGCATTCTTCACCGCAAGAAATAATTTGGAAGAGAATGATTGTTTCGTGGTTAATCACGATTTAGTTATGGCTGATCTTGTTTTGGGCGGCGGAGTAATCCTGCCCAAGTTGGACAATGCTGTTTTTATTTTTGATGAAGGTCATCGTTTGGCGGAATGCGCCATCCGACATTTTAGAGCTGAGTGCAAGTTAAATTCTAGTATTATTTGGCTGGAAAGTATTGTAAAGCAATGCTCCTTTCAGCTTACAAATTTTGGTGACGACGCATCTTTCCGAGAGACGCTTATTGGCATAAGAACGCTTACAGAACAACTTTCTTCACTATTTTCGCTGGCACTACCATTGTTTCAAAAATATGAAAGCTTAAAATCGCCCGATGACAAAGAGTACCGGTTTCCCCTCGGAGATATCGGCGATATCGAGAGGGATGTTGCCAAGCAAATTTCTGACACCCTCCGAGTCTGGATCGGCGTCAAAAATGCACTCAAAGATAAGTTGAGTGAAAAGCTTGGGGGTAGTAATTACAAATTGCGGTCTACCGATCTGGAGAATTTTTTCCAGTTAGTTGGAGCTTGGCAAACGCGGGCTGAAAAGCTATTGTCACTCTGGGATCGCCTCAAAACTAAGATTTCTATTGATGAGACACCTCCTGCATGTTGGCTGAGTTTTGATGGCCTCTCACAAAACTTTGACATATGTATCAATTCTAGTCCGATAAGTGCGAAAGTACTGCTTGCTGAGGGTTTGTGGAGCAATGTTGCTGGAGCAATACTTACCTCTGCCACGCTGCGTTCACTTGGGAGTTTCAATAGTCTTCGATTTGAAGCGGGACTGCCAAGCGCTTCAGAATTTCTGGCTCTGGAGGGACCTTTCAATTACGCAAAATCGGCTAAACTGCGAGTTCCAAAAGACGCTATAGAGGGTAATTTAGTTGAAGCACATAATCTTTATGTCATTAAAAAAATTGGACTCACTTTTGACAAGTGTTTGGGAACTTTGGCGTTATTTTCCTCGAGAGGACAAATGCTTGAGGTTTTTGATGGTTTGTCAAAGCAAGACAAAAAGCGTGTGTTAATGCAGGGTAAATACTCTAATGGAGAAATCCTAAGATTGCACAGAAAACGGATTGACCGAGGAGATGGTAGTGTGATTTTTGGACTTTCTAGTTTTGCTGAGGGTATAGATTTGCCGGGAGACTATTGTCGTCATGTTGTTGTGGTTAAATTACCCTTTGCAGTGCCCAAGGACCCATTGATGGAAGCTCGAAGCGAGTGGATAGAGGCGATGGGAGGAAATGCGTTTTTTGATATTGCGTTACCTTCTGCATCTTTGCGACTAAATCAGGCATGTGGAAGACTACTTCGAAAGGAAACTGACTCTGGCGTGGTGACGATTCTAGATCGTCGTATTATAAGTAAGAGTTATGGCTCTAAACTGTTAGACGCATTGCCGCCGTTTTCTATGGATTTGTGTTACTAGGAATCATATCAGTTTTTTGTATTAGGCATTACTATGAGTTAATCAGGCTAATTTTTAGCTCTTTTTGCCGGATTTTTACTTTGCGGAGGTGCGTGAATAACTGACGAGGCATTCCCTCTGGAAGGTGCACAGTGCTAAAGTTTTTTTGAAGTTTTATTTGGCCAATGTAGTGGCTTTGTATTCCGGCTTCGTTTGCAATGGCCCCCACAATATTTGCGGCCGTTATTCCGTCATCACGCCCTACTTCAATGCGGTACTTCAGCATTTTGATATTAGAAGACACATCATTGGGAACAAAATATCTTTTTTTCGATTGATTTTTAGTCACTTTTCGTTTCAAAGGATGTTTCGATCTGCATGAGTCACTCGGACCGTGGGCACTATTAGCCGAAGTGGATTTATTACGTTTTTTTAATTTTTGTGTTAAAAATGTATCACCGTGCTTGATGTCACAATTGATGTTCGTTGGAAAAATTGGTCGATCTTTTTGTCCCTCATAAATAAGGATTGCCGCGATTTCAGTCGCATCTATGCCATTTTGCGCACTGATAGAGTCTACCAAAGCTCTAAATTTAGTTAATTCCGGTTTTTTTGAAGTTCTGACGAGTCGTTCAGTTATCTGCTGTATGCGAAGGTCCCTTACTTCAGAGCTACTGGGTAACTTAAATGGGACGATTCTCTGTCGGGTGGATTTTTCTATTGACCGCAGAAGTCGACTTTCTTTTTGTGTCACAAAAATAATTGCTCTGCCCTCTCGACCAGCTCGTCCGGTTCGACCGATCCTGTGCACATATGATTCATTGTCATAAGGAACATCATAATTAATTACATGGCTAATTCGCTTTACATCAAGTCCTCTAGCAGCGACATCAGTTGCAACGACAATATCCAATGAACCCTGTTTTAGTCTTTTTAACGTTCCTTCGCGCGCGCTCTGACTAAGATCACCATTAAGAGCAGCAGATGTATAACCTCTCGCCTCCAGTTTCTCAGCTATCTCAAGTGTCGCAGACTTGGTGCGGACAAAAATAAGCATACCATCAAAAGGCTCTACCTCAAGAATACGAGTCAAGGCGTCGAGCTTCTGGTGACTTCTGAGCGTTAAATAATTTTGTTTTATTTGCGCTACAGTCCTTGTTTTTGCGGAAATACTGACATGCTGTGCGTCTCCTAAATAAGTATCTGCGATATTTTTTATTCTTGAGGGCATGGTTGCAGAAAAAAGAGCCCGCTGACACTCGATAGAAGTTTGTGAGAGAATTTTCTCAACGTCATCGATGAAGCCCATACGAAGCATTTCATCCGCTTCGTCTAATACGAGGGTTTTGATTTGGGATAAATTCAGGCTTCGGCGGCGTAAATGATCAAGAATTCTACCTGGTGTTCCAACAACCACCTGCGTACTTCTTTTTAGACCTCGGAGCTGGACACTAATATCTACTCCACCATATATGGGCAACACTTGAAATCCACTCACATTGCGAGCATAACTCTGGAAGGCCTCTGCTACCTGTATAGCTAATTCTCGAGTTGGAGTCAGAACTAAAATTTGAGGCGTTTCTTGCTTGTCATCGAGTTGGCTGAGCAGTGGTAATGCGAATGCTGCAGTTTTACCGGTTCCTGTTTGCGCGGTACCTAACAGATTTTTCCCACTCAACAAAACTGGTATGCACATGGCCTGTATAGGCGTTGGTGCCTCATAACCAAGATTTTGGATTGTTTTTAAGATCGCCGGTTTTATTCCGAGCGAAGAGAACTTAGATAGTGTCATAGATTCCTTTCAAACAAAGTAAGGCTGAAATTCGAGGAGATCGCGATTATACGGATATGCTTTGAACTATAAAAGTGACTTTGTAAGATATAATTTTTTTGCTTCAAGCAGGACTTGACACAAGTGACAATCTAAAGATGATATAGAAATTTTTATCTTTATGCGGTGCCCATGCGTATTGGTTGTATAGGTAATATTTGGATTATGTCTCTAGCCAAATAAGAATGATAGTGTTATTCGAATGAGATCGTTTACAGATTTCACGCCACAGCAAATTAAAGGAAGACTTTGAATTGAGTGAGTTATTTTTAGTACGCCATGCTCAGGCATCTTTTGGATCCTCAAATTATGATCAACTTTCTGAACTTGGAATGCGTCAATCAGAATGGCTTGGAGCTCATTTCGCTTCAATGAGGATTCACTTTGATAGGTTGATTTGTGGTGATATGGAGCGTCATCGACAAACATTATTTGGTATTTGTAAAAATATGAGTTTATCAGTTGATGACAGGGTAGAGTTGTGTGGGTTAAATGAATACGATTTTTCTGACTTGATAGCAGCGTTTTCTGACCAATTTCCTGAAAATTCACGTTTGCTTGAAAGCCAAGCAGATAGATCAAGTAAAGAAAAACATTATCGATTACTAAGAGATGTACTCTCTGCTTGGGGGCGTGATGAAATAGCTGATGTAAGAGAAACTTGGCAGGTCTTCAGCGACAGAGTACTTGGGGCACGAAAACAAATTCAAGCTCTTGCTAGGGCAGGAGAGAAGGTGCTAGCAGTTGGCTCAGGGGGTTCAAACAGCACATTTATGGGACAGGTTTTGAGGGCTCCCACTGAAACAATTTTTGATTTGAACTTGCAGTCAAAGAATACAGGTATCAATCGCTATTTCTACAATCAAACTAAGATTACGCTGGTCGGATTCAATGGTGTTCCTCATCTCGAAATGCCAGAAAGGCTTAAATATGTCACTTATGGTTAGATTACTTAGCAAAAATAAGAAGTCTTTGTAAGAAAGTCGCTAGAGTAATTTGTTTTAAAACTCGGTGACCTTTACTTGTTTAGGAATCAGGGTAAACGGTAGCTATGCTTTTTTTTACCTAAAACGCAAGTTTAAGGCTCAATCGGATGTAGAAGTATAAAAAATTTGGAGTGATTTAACATGGCTATAAAAGATAGTCGTAGGGAATACAGATTTGCAACAATGAGACGGTCTTCAATGCAGGATAATCCGATAGATCAATTCCGCATGTGGTTAGATGCTGCATTGGCCGCTGATCTGCCGGATCCAACAGCGATGTGCCTCGCCACAGTTGACAACAGTGGTCGTCCATCCCAAAGAATGGTGCTGCTAAAAGACTTCGGAGACGATGGTTTTGTATTTTTTTCCAATCTTACCAGTCGTAAAGCAACAGAAATTATTTCTAATAATTCGGTTTGCTTACATTTTTCGTGGCTTTCTCTGGATCGTCAAGTGATTATTCGAGGAAAGGCTGAGTTATTATCAAGAGAAAAAGTTGATACTTATTTTCAAGGAAGACCAAGAACCAGTCAAATTGGCGCATGGGCTTCTCGACAAAGCAAAGTTATTACAAATAGAGCTGTTTTAGAGGAACGGTATTCACGAATTGAAAAGCAGTTTGCGCAGTTTGAGATACCTACTCCAGAATTTTGGGGTGGATACAGAGTTTCTTCAGAGAGAGTAGAATTTTGGCAAGGGGGTGAGCAGCGACTGCATGATAGATTTTGCTACACTCTAGACAGGGTGAGTGAGAAAAATCCAAAGTGGAAAATCGAACGGTTGGCTCCTTAATTTTTTGGTGATTTAGTTTTTCGTCGTTAATAGCGAATTTTTAAAATGGTCAATTCTCTCGTGCCATTTGGAGTGTCAGTTTTTATCACATCATTTGTTTTTCTCCCTAAAAGGGCTCTAGCGACCGGTGAATCGATACTTATCCAGTTCTTTTGAGGATTTATTTCATCTGCGCCAACTAGACGGTATTCGAATTTCTCTCTTGCTTGACTTTCTAGTGTTACAAACGCTGCGAAAAACACGCGACTTCGATCGTTTGGCAGTGTGTTGACGACGGTTACCGTCTCAATACGTTTCGTAAGATAACGTACTCGCCGATCAATCTCACGAAGACGGCGCTTACCATAGATGTAATCACCATTTTCAGATCTGTCGCCATTTTTTGCCGCCTCATGAATAATTTGAGTAACCTTTGGACGCTCAATTTTCCATAGTTGATGCAATTCTGACCTGAGATTTTGTGCGCCATCCGCCGTTATGTAAGGGGCACTCTTTGCAGTTGCCGGCCGAAAAGAAGACATATTAGGTATGAGTCTGTTGATCGAAAACTTGGAGGTAAAATGAGAGTTCAGTTTCCAGCGCATGAATGATATTAGCCGCTTTTCGGAATCCATGGCCCTCGTCATTATATTCAATATGCTTGTAAAATATGTTTTTCTTTTCTAATGCCTTAACCATTTTTTGTGCTTGATCAGGCGGTACTACTTTGTCCTGCAAACCTTGGAAAAACACCACAGGGCAATCTAACTGGTTTACATAATTTATAGGAGAACGTTTTATGTATTTTTCGCACTCAAGCGGGTAAGGGCCTATAAGATTGTCTAGGTAATGTGACTCAAACTTGTGTGTGTCCTTGGTTAATGCCACTAAATCACTAATTCCATAGTAGCATGCGCCTGCGTTAAAAGTGTCAGTGAAGGTTAACGCAGCTAGTACCGTGAAGCCCCCTGCGCTGCTGCCTCTGATTATGCATTGGTTGCTGTTAATTAAACCTGATTTAATTAGATGTAACGCTGCGAATTGTGCATCATGAACATCAGTAATTCCCCAAGCTCCACTGAGACTCTGTCGGTATTTTCTTCCGAAACCGCTGCTACCGCGATAGTTGATGTCAAAGACAGAAAATCCTCTACTGGTCCAAAATTGAATTTTTAGATTTAATGATGTATTGGTTGCACCGGTAGGGCCACCATGACAAATGATTATACCAGGTGGTAACGTGTCTTTAGGGATTCCGTATTTTACGTTTAAGGGAGGATACAGAAAGCCATGGATAAGAGCTTTGTCGATACTCTCGAACCAAATTGAGTTCGGTTTTGAAAAATCCTCAGAAGCAAGAGGCTTTGTTGGTGTAGCTGCTTGTTCTCCTCCCCCGGAGGGAATATATAGTTCTGAAATGCCCTCCGGGATGTTTTTAATCTGAATAGTTAGAATCCGCGGACCACAAGAAGAATTTGAGGCTATGCAAGCAAGTCGCCCATCATGTACGCAAATGCTATGCAGATTATCAAACTCTGTTTTTATTTCTTTTATTTCTTTGCTTATAGTGTCTAATAAAGCCAAGTGCCAATGACCGCTTTGTGTAAAAAGACAGGCAATGGTGTTGGCATCAATAAAATCGAAGTAAGTTGCTCCTACTTGCCAGAGTGGCGCACAGAATTCTGCGTCAAGTTTGACAAGCGGTCTAAGACTATATTTTTCGCCAAAATTTATGATTTCTGTTTGATATATATTCCACCAGTCAGAGCGGTCGGATATGACATATAGGTCTCCATTATGTGCCCAGTGTGGCTGCATCAGTGACTCATTTGGGTTGCTTATAATTTTGCGTGCATTGGTTACTTTACCATTGGTAACGTTCGCTAACATGAGCTCACTTTGGTCCCACGGCATATTGGGATGTTGCCATTGAATCCAGCACAACTCATCACAATTATAGTTCAACCTGGGGTAAGCAAAAAAATCTGATCCTGAAACTAAAACTACAGTTTTTGAAAATGTTGGGTTGAAGCCATTGAGGTCAATTCCTACGATATGATTCTCAGGCTTCTTACCGTCGTTATGCCATTCTCCAACTGCGATAAGTTGGTTTGCATTGTGATTTATAATTAGATCTACGTAGCGCCAGCTATCATCATTGGTGATCGGCAGAGGACGCTCTCCGGAACATAGGTTGCTTTGATATATGCGCTGGTCGGAAGCATTTACGAAGTAAAGGAAATTAGAATGAACGGCGTAGGCACACCCGCCATATTCATGTACTTTGCTCAAATGGCTAAAGGGAGCAGGTATTAAATCACGAGTAGTCCCATCTTTTTGACGGCACATTATAACATTTCTTCCATTATCCCATGGACGGCTTTCAACCCAATATAAATTGTTGTTTTGCACTTTAAGAAAATATAGGTTAGGCGACGAGAGAGTCACCATCTCTGCGGAAATCGGAGAGGACCATGAACCGCAGGTTTTTTGAACGGATACGTTACGCATTAGAAATATTAGGATCCCATCTGTATTGTTGAAAAACCGATCTCAGTGAGCAGCTGGAAGGCTTTATAGTGTTTGTCTCCTTGAATTTCAGCGTGACCTTTTTTGATTGTATCTCCGCTACAGCACACTTGCTTTGAATGTGTAACAAGTTTCTTGAGTTCGATTCGTGATAGTTGGAAACCTGATAAGCGAATTATACCCTTGCCTTTTCGACCATTTAATAATCGAGAGATAGTGATTAGCACGTCTTTCTTAATTCCGGATGTACTCCTAGTGATCTTTGCGGGATATACAGTAGTTTTTTCAGTCGAGTAGACTAATTTTGATGAGGACATGGTTATTGTTTCGTGTTATGTACAGTTTTTTCAATCTCTAAAACTTGTTTTTCTAGTTGATCAATCTTTTGACGAGATCTCTTTAGTACCGCATTCTGTGCATCAAATTCGTCTTGGGTCACTAAGTTTAAACGTTCAAATGCACGCATCATTGCTAATTTCAGATGTTCGTGCAGCTCTGCACTCAGGGCATGAGTGTTTGATTTAAAAATATCATTAAAATTTGCCTCAAATTGTTCAAAGAGATTTTTCTTCATAAGTTCAGTGCCTGGATATTTATTAACAACCAGCGATAGTTTACCAGAATTTGATTAATATTATCTTTTTTCACAAAAAACATAGACAATTTTTTGATATGAAAGGCACTCATATGGTGCAAAACAGTGAAGACATATTGTATTTTATCGCTTATTTGGTGCGTTTAAATGAAGAACATGATCTTAATTTCCCGTTACAGCCGCTTGAATGAGGGTGTGTGCTTTTTGGCATGGTTAGTGCAAATGTGGGGGGAGAGGAAAACGTTTTGTTTTTCTATTCTGGTGGAATTAAATCTGTTTTTAGGGAGAGTTTTAATGATGAAATTTAGTAAATCTGCTATGTCTTTGGCAGTAGCGTCCGTGGTCACCGTTGGTGCAGTAGCGCCAGTGTCAGCAGGGGAGCTCAGCGCATCTGCTGGCGTTGCTACTTCTTACCTCTGGAGAGGTTATGATCTCGGTGCAGGCGACCCCGCTGTATCTGCAAGTCTCGACTACTCAGAGGGTATGTTTTACGCGGGTGCATGGGTTTCCTCCGGAGACGCATCAGCGGGAACAGAATATGACCTCTACATGGGCTTAGCTGGAGATGCTGGTGGAGTTTCTTGGGATGTAGGAATTGTAAACTATGTGTATCCTACTGGAGATTATCAAGATACTGAGGGATCAATTGGTGATTTTATGGAGGTGTATATCGGTTTGGGAATGGGTCCAGTATCTCTCATGCATTATTCCAATATCGAAACCGGGGAAGGTTATGGGCCAGCAGATTCCGCTGATTATACCTACACAACTATAGGGATGGAGGCAGGATCATTTGGCGTGACTTATGGTATGCATGATGGTGGCTTTGATGACTATGATCACTTAGATCTATCTTATTCGTTCAATGATAGTCTCTCGTTCACTTACAGCATCCCCATGGAGGACAGTGAAGCGTCGGGTGGAGAAGAGCCAGTATTGGTGGCGTCTTATTCCTTTTCGCTATAATAACAACTTGGTGTAAAGACTCGGTCCTCGCTGTCTCGTAAAGGGAAGATGTGAGGACCTCGGCAGGGCGTCAGGGAGTTGTTTAGGATATGGATCTTTACCTTTAACAGTAAATTAGTTTGATACACGGCGTTGCCGTGGCTATCTGGAGTGTTTGTGAAGCTTGTCACAGCCATTATCAAGCCGTTTAAGTTAGATGAAGTTAGGGAGTCGCTTAGCGAGGTTGGTGTGGCTGGGGCTACTGTTACCGAAGTCAAGGGGTTTGGTCGTCAAAAAGGACATACTGAGTTGTACAGGGGTGCTGAATACGTGGTTGATTTTTTGCCAAAAGTTAAGGTGGAAATAGCGTTACCNGATGNAATGGTNGACAGCGCTGTNGAGGCAGTTTTAGGNGCTGCCAAGACAGGGAAAATTGGCGATGGTAAGGTCTTTGTAACTCCGATAGAGGACGTGACACGCATTCGCACGGGAGAGTCTGGTTTAGAAGCTCTTTGAATGNTTTCGGTTTACGTCGAACTTCGTTACAAGTACTAATCTAATTTTAATTTACAAAAATTTGAAAGTTATTTGGAGAACAATTGATGGAAAATGACATTATTGAAATAAAGTATGCAATGGATACCTTCTACTTNCTGATATCTGGTGTATTAGTGATGTGGATGGCAGCCGGCTTNACGATGTTGGAAGCTGGGCTGGTGCGTTCAAAAAACACAACCGAAATCCTNGCTAAGAACGTGGCTCTGTACTCAATTGCGTGCGTCATGTATTTAATCATGGGTTACACAGTAATGTATGGGGGAATTACTAACCTTTACGTGCCTGATGGTTTCTTTGGCATCTCAGCGTCTAATGCCACTGCAGAGGAGGTGTTAGCTAGCGGCGGAGACACATATTATTCTGGAGCTTCTGATTTCTTCTTCCAGGTAGTTTTTGTGGCTACTGCAATGTCTATAGTGTCNGGNGCTGTGGCTGAGAGAATGAAACTATGGGCTTTCCTGGCATTCGCTGTAGTTATGACTGGTTTTATCTATCCGATGCAAGGATCTTGGTCTTGGGGCGGTGGATTCCTGGGAGAAAATATTGGCTATTCAGATTACGCGGGTTCAGGAATTGTTCATCTTTGCGGTGCTGCGGCTGCATTGGCAGGTGTACTTATTCTGGGTCCTCGCATTGGGAAGTACTCACCTTCAGGAGAATCGAATGCAATGCCAGGCGCAAATATGCCACTAGCTACGATCGGGATGTTCATATTATGGATGGGATGGTTTGGATTTAACGGAGGATCTGAATTGGCAGTTGCCAGTATCGACAGCTCAAACAACGTAGCGTCGGTATTCATGAATACCAACACGGCAGCGGCTTCTGGTCTCATCGCTGCTTTAATAACCTCCCAGATTATGTTTGGAAAAGCCGACTTGACAATGGCTTTAAATGGCGCACTTGCAGGCCTTGTGGCAATCACAGCTGATCCGCTTTCCCCGTCATATGGAGTGGCTATGCTAATTGGGGCGATCGGAGGAATAATAGTTGTTTTCTCTGTTCTGGGCCTCGATAGCTTAAAGGTAGATGATCCCGTAGGTGCTATTTCGGTTCATGGCACGGTTGGGATCTGGGGTCTTATTGCAGTCTGTATCGCTGGAGAAGCTACTATTGGCGGACAGATCGGAGGGGCCCTAATTATATTTGCCTGGACCTTTGTCACTGCCGGAATAGTTTTCTACTTAATCGATATGGCAATGGGAATCAGAGTTAGTGAAGAAGACGAATTGAAGGGTATTGACACCTCTGAGTGCGGTATTGAGGCGTATCCTGAGTTTACTTCTTCGTCATAGTTATACCCTCATAACCGGAATCTAGCCGGATTTTAGCCGGGGCATCCAGCCCCGGTTTTTTTTACCCTATTTTTACGCCTGTTTAAGGTGCATTTTTAATAAAAACCAAGTATCTTTAAGTCTCTATTCGATTCCATAGAAGATATATTCAAATGAAACTAATTACAGCAATAATTAAACCTTTTAAGTTAGATGATGTTCGAGAAGCGTTAGCGGAAAATGGGGTGCAGGGTATTACAGTTACAGAAGTCAAAGGATTTGGGCGCCAAAAGGGTCATACAGAGTTGTATAGGGGGGCGGAGTATGTGGTCGATTTTCTCCCGAAAATAAAACTTGAAATAGCAGTACCCTTAGACATGGTGGATAGCGTTGTCGAAGCAGTTGCAAGATCTGCAGTTACCGGAAAAATAGGAGATGGCAAAATATTTGTTTCCGATTTGACTCAAGTCGTTAGGATTCGCACAGGTGAAACGGACGAAGATGCAATATAGTTTTGGAAAGCCTTCCTGATTTTTAAACACCTCATATATCGAAGGGTTGCGAGATACCTTTGCCATTGATCAGTTGAAACGGTACTTATATGGCTCTTGAACTAATACTTGTGTGGTTTAGACTATTTTTGTATGTAAGTTTTGTCACTATCTCCAGTGGTTATGCTGAGGACTCATCGGTCAGAGGGAAAACACCTTCCCTCGTCACAGTGCTAGAGAAGCTGGAGGCGGCGCGTCCCGAATTCCATTATAAATTTTTAGGAGAGTCAGATATACCAGGTTACTATAGAGTTTCTATCGAAAATGGACCGATCCTTTACGTTGCCAAAGATGGAAGTCATTTTTTTGATGGCTCAGTTTATAGAATCGAGGCGACCGGCTTTGTTGACGTTGAAGAGCTCCGTTTGGTTTCGGATCGGGAGCGAATATTTAATAACCTGGATGTTAAAGACATGATAGTTTTTTCACCGGAAGGGGAGACAAAAGCTATTATGAATGTTTTCACCGATATTGATTGTGGATATTGCCGTAAATTGCACAATGAAGTTGAAGAACTTAACTCGTATGGCATTGAGATTCGCTATTTAGCTTATCCCAGAGCTGGTTTAAATTCGCCCGCATATGACAAAATTACCACAGCTTGGTGCTCGGATGATCGCGAGGCCACTTTAACTCGACTTAAGGCTGGAAAGAAGGTTCCTAATCAAACTTGTGCTGAAAGCCCAGTTTCAGCGCATCTCCGCCTTGGTAGAGAGATCGGAGTGAGTGGAACGCCAGCAATTATTCTGATGGATGGAACTATGATTCCTGGCTATCGATCGGCACCAGGCTTTGCAGTTTTACTCGGTCTCAAGGATAGAATTTGACCCTCTTATTAAGTATGAGGCTAATCAATATATAATTGTTGTGCAAGTACAATAACTCTATCAAAGGAAATGACGTGAAGATAATTAACATCGGTTTGTGCGGGCTTGGTACAGTGGGCTACGGGGTCTATACGGTTTTAAGGCGAAATGCTGACCTGATCTCCGCTCGCGCTGGAAGCAATATTTCAGTGACTCATATAGGAACCCGAAGCTCTCATTCCTGCCGTGAGACCGAATCAGTGAAAATATCAGGTAACGTGTTTCAAGTTGCGGAAGATCCCAACGTTGATATTGTTGTTGAATTGATTGGCGGCACAGCAGTGGCATTTGATCTGATAATGACCGCAATCCGCAACAGAAAACATATAGTTACTGCTAATAAAGCCTTGATTGCAGAACGGGGGCAAGAAATTTTTTTTGAGGCTGAAAAAAACCAAGTTGTTGTAGCATTTGAAGCTGCGGTCGCTGGAGGAATCCCTATAATAAAGGCTCTTCGGGAGGGTCTCGTTGCAAATGATGTAAACTGGATGGCTGGCATCATCAATGGTACGAGTAACTTTATTCTATCTGAAATGGCCAGCAAAAAGAGGGAATTCCAGGATGTACTAGAAGAGGCAAAAGAGAAGGGTTACGCAGAAGCCGACCCGTCCTTTGATATCGACGGTACGGATGCCGCGCAGAAATTAGCGATTCTTGCGTCTATTGCTTTTTCGATACCCCTCCAAACAAAAAATATTTTTAAGGACGGAATTACTCACTTGCAACCTCGAGATATCACATATGCTTCAGAACTGGGGTATGCTGTTAAATATCTCGGAATAGCGAGTCAAAAACCAACGGGTATTGAGCTTCGAGTTCATCCTGCACTCATACCAAGGAGTTGCTTGTTATCGGGTGTTGATGATGTGCTAAATGCAATTTTAGTCAACTGTGACGCGCTCGGAAGTAGTCTTTTTTACGGTCGAGGAGCGGGGTCAGAACCCACAGCATCCTCAGTGATTGCTGATCTTGTTGACATAAGTCGTAACATCACCACTACCAATGAGGGGGGCGTAAGGCCGCTTGGTATAAAGTTAACAGATATTAAAGATAAAAAGATCCTCTCCATTGAGCAGATAGAGACTTGTTACTATCTTCGGTTTTCAATGCATGATATGCCAGGTGTATTATCAAAAGCCACGAGTATAATGGCAGAAGTTGGAATTAGTATTGAGGCAATCATTCAAAAAGAGCAGCCTGTCGGAGTTGATTATGTTGATGTGATTGTAATAACAAACACCATCGCAGAACTTCATCTTAACAAGGCGATAAGAAAGATCGAGCAATTAGACACGGTACAGGGCGATGCAATGATAATTCGTCTTGAGAGATTAGATCAGGTTTGACCAATTTTCTGGGGATACACTAAATGAAATATGTGAGCACCCGAGGTGGCGGGCAACCTAAGAATTTCGACGAAGCAATATTAACTGGGCTTGCCCCTGACGGAGGGCTTTATGTTCCAACCAGCATCCCAAGTTTCAGTATTTCTGACATAGAAGCTTGGAAAAAATTATCTTATAAACAATTAGCCTTTGAAGTGATGCAGCCGTTTATTGGGGACTGTATACCCGAAAAAGACCTTATTAAACTAATTGATACTGCTTACAGCTCATTCAACCATTCCGCGACGGCACCGTTAATTCAGACCGGCCACAATGAGTGGGTCCTAGAGCTATTTCATGGTCCTACTTTGGCATTTAAAGATTTTGCTTTGCAGTTTTTGGGACAGTTACTTAATTATGTGCTTAAGCGAAAGAATAAAAAGGTAGTAATTATGGGCGCAACTTCGGGCGATACGGGATCAGCTGCAATCGAGGGTTGTCGAGATTGCGATAACATGAAAATGTTTATTCTCCATCCGCACCAACGCGTGTCTGAGGTTCAGAGAAGGCAAATGACAACAGTATTATCAGGTAGAGTTTTTAATATAGCCCTAAAGGGGAATTTTGATGACTGTCAAAATATGGTTAAGGCATGCTTCAGTAATCAGTCATTTCTTCCGAATAAACTTCAGCTAGTGGCAGTTAATTCAATCAATTGGGCTCGAATAATGGCTCAAATTGTTTATTATTTTTGGGCTGCTCTGCATTTGGGTGTTCGGTCTAATTTCATTTCCTTTTCAGTTCCGACCGGTAATTTTGGTGATGTCTTCGCAGGATATATTGCCTCAAAAATGGGTCTTCCCATCAAGCAGCTCATTGTTGCAACAAACAGCAATGACATACTTCATCGGTGCCTGAGTGACAACGATCACAGTATTCGTCCTCTTAAGCGGACCTTAGCACCTAGTATGGATATAATGATATCTAGTAATTTTGAAAGATTACTTTTCGATGTCCATGGTCGGGATGGAGCATATGTTGTTAAATTAATGGAGGAATCGCAAAAAGGTACTTTAAAGCTGGCTGATGAGGTGCGCTTCGTAATCCAACAGCTTTTTACGACTTATCGGTGCGATAATCATGAAATGCTTGAAATGATTCGTATCTTGAATAAAAATAATGGATACCTGTTAGATCCACACTCTGCAATTGGTTTATCTGCGGCTCGCCGTTGTCGAGCAGACATAGAAACCCCAATGGTGAGTCTCGCAACGGCACATCCTGCTAAGTTTCCTGATGCAGTAAAACAGGCGGGTTTTGCCGAGGCAGCGAGTTTACCCGATCATTTAAATGATTTATTTCTCAGGGCTGAGCATATGCACATTTTAGAAAATAATCAGGTTGCAGTTCAAAAGTTTATGGCGGACAGAGTTAGTGATCTCGTAGAAATATAAGAATTAGTTAATAAAAGTTGTTTTTGTAACCAACATGTTCGCAGACAATCACGGAATGCAGTGAAGTTTACGGTCGTGCGTTGGAGGCAGATAGAAATTACTCGAGGATCTAATCGTTGGCCAAAATAGTAACGTAGAAAAATAGTGTATATTGTCGATAATAAATGCGAGTGTAATCATGCGGGAAGATCCACAACTTTCTCCAGAAGATCTGGAAAGGGTGCAGCAATTCATAAGCACCGGCTACAATACTATTGAGAGAAAGCCTTTCAGAGGGTTCCTTCTATTCTTGGTTACTTGGTCAGTAGTAGCCTTGCTTGGAGTAGTTAGTTATCTCATTGGAAAATGGGTCGGATATCTGTAAAGGATTTTTTAAAAGCTTCATGTGCTTAAATCTGCCGTAACACATACGCAAAAGCAAATGGTAGATGGAGACCATGAGGGTTTGGTCTGTTGTGGAACTCGAATAGTGAAAAAAACCATTATCCGGCGGTGTGGGGCGAAGCACCTGTCTTCCAAAAATATAGATCCGGTACTTCATCGCGTGTATTCGAATCGCGGCATTAACGATATTTCGATGATTGATAAAACACTCTCCAAACTGCCGCACCCCTCTAAAATGTTGGGAATCGAGTCTGCCGTAAAACGCCTTATTGATGCACTTCAATCAAAACAAAAGATTTTAAT
Source organism: Porticoccaceae bacterium (assembly GCA_002720735.1). Lineage (GTDB taxonomy): Bacteria > Pseudomonadota > Gammaproteobacteria > Pseudomonadales > Porticoccaceae > TMED48. Next base: position 55,714 of record PBJN01000020.1, on the reverse strand, counting down.
AATTGGAGATTTTGACGCTGACGGAGCGACCAGTACAGCGCTCATGATTCTCGGATTAGGGAGTATGGGATTTTCTTTCGTTCAATATTTGGTGCCAAATCGTTTCGAATTTGGCTATGGGCTTAGCAAAGAGATTGTTGATTCGGCGATGAGATTGGAGCCTGCTCTTATTATCACGGTCGATAACGGTATTTCTAGTTGCCAAGGAGTTGAAGAGGCTTCTCAACGCGGAGTTGATGTGATTATTACAGACCACCATCTTCCGGGTAAAGAATTGCCCAATGCCCACTCAATCATCAATCCAAATCAACTAGGGTGCAAATTTCCCTCCAAAAATTTAGCTGGTGTCGGGGTCGCTCTTTATCTGCTTTTGGCTTTGCGCACCGCATTGAGGGAGATCAATTGGTTCGTGTCGCAGGACATAGATGAGCCAAAGCTATCGGTATGGCTCGACTTGGTTGCCCTCGGGACCATTGCGGACGTGGTCCCTCTTGATCAGGTTAATCGAACTCTTGTCCATCATGGGTTAAAACGTATTCGAGAAGGGTACTGTCGTCCAGGTATTTCAGCAATGTTGAGAGTTGCTGGAAAGAATCAGAGCGGAGTAAACGCCTCCGATTTAGGATTTAAGCTTGGACCCAGTTTAAATGCAGCTGGAAGGCTGAAGGATATATCAATTGGAATCCAGTGTCTTTTGACTAGTGACGTCGGTACCGCACTCAAGTTGGCAAATCACCTTAACGCATTAAATCAAGAAAGACGAGCTCTCGAAGAGGGCATGCAGGCTGATGCATTACACCTAATTGAGGGTTTGCAACTGGGACAATCTGAGCGATTACCAAACGTAATTTGTTTGTACAAGCCTGATTGGCATGAGGGTATACTCGGATTGTTGGCGTCAAGAATAAAGGAAAGGTATCATCGCCCTGTTTTGATTTGTGCTCGCGAGTCTAAAAGTGTTGGACCTACTCATCAGGTAAAAGGCTCATGTCGTTCAATTCCAAAATTACATATGCGAGACGCACTGTCCGCTGTAGCTTTAAAACATGCTGATCTCGCAATGAAATTTGGTGGTCATGCAATGGCGGCGGGTTTTAGTATACGTGAAGATCGGTTAGAGTTACTCTTCACCGCCTTTCGCAAGCATGTTAATAACACGTTAAAAAACGAGAATTTTAACGACGTTTGTCTGACTGATGGAGAATTAGACGTAACACAAATTAACATTAAAACTGCGACGCTACTGGATGACGCAGGTCCCTGGGGATCTGAGTTTCCAGAACCCACATTTGATGGGATTTTCATCGTTGAAAGCCAGCAAATCCTTAAGAAAAAATATCTTAAAATGACGCTCTCATTCCCAGAGCAGAGAGATTCGATGTTAGATGCGATTTGTTTTAATGTAGATGTCAATGAGTGGAACAACGAAAAAACAAGTACGCTTCATTGCGTTTACCGTCTCAAACTCAACGAATATAGAGGAGCTGTTAGACTTCAGTTATTGATCGATTACTTTCAACCAATTTACCGAATAAAAGCCGCTTCGGTGTGGTCTAAAAGCCAAGGGTCGTAGTCAAGAACTGCTGAACTTTTTCTTTGATAATTGGTTGTGCGCTCGCCGTGGGATGCAATCCATCACTCTGAATGAGCGATTGAGTCGTTGCTATTTCATAAAAATCAAAATTTAGCAGGTCGACACCTCTCTTTGTAGCAATTTTAGTGTATATATTCGCGAAGCCCTCTGCGTAACGAGTGCCATAGTTCCCAGGGATGCGCATACCAAAAAGGATGGGTTTTGCGGCCTTAGATCGACAGATTTCAATCATTTTTTCGATGTTTTCTTCAATAATGTAAAGAGGATAACCGCGAAGGCCGTCATTAGCGCCAAGTTCTATTAGCACATGGGTCGGAGAAAATTTATTTAAAAGTTGGGGTAATCTAAACAAACCATTGCCAGTTGTATCACCGCTTATACTTGCATTAATAATTTCATGATTTGGTCTAAAGTGATCTGCAATGAGGCTTACCCAGCCACTTTGTTCTTCAAAACCATAGGAGGAGCTTAAGCTGTCCCCAAGTACGAGAAGCTTAGCCGCGTGATTCTGAGGGCAAAAAAATACAAAGCAACAAATGATCACTGTAATCGTACTATAATGTTTCAGCGTACTTCCCCTTGGTATGAATTTGTTAGAACTTACCAGAAAACTGGAGAAATTGGGAATTAGTTATGATAAAGGTTAATAATCTGAGTAAACAAGTCCAAGTTTTAGAGGATGAACTTACTATATTAAACTCACTCAGCTTCCAGGTTTCAAGGGGAGAAAGCTTGGCGATTATTGGTCCATCAGGTTCCGGAAAGTCAACGCTCTTGGGAATATTGGCGGGATTGGACCTCCCATCTACTGGCTCGGTTCACATTGATGGGAAGAGGATTACCTCCATGAGTGAAGAGGCCAGAGCATCAATTAGGGCACGTTACGTTGGTTTTGTTTTCCAATCATTTCATCTGTTGCCTGGGTTGACTGCACTTGAAAATGTGGCGCTTCCCCTAGAGCTGCGATCCAAAAGCGATGCATTAATCACAGCNAAAGAATTCCTNTCCAGAGTTGGATTACAGGATCGCTCTGAACATCTCCCAAACCAGCTATCNGGTGGTGAGCAGCAGAGAGTTGCTGTGGCCCGAGCATTCGCNTGTCAACCGAAAATTCTGTTTGCCGATGAGCCTACCGGNAATCTTGATATCNTGACTGGAGCAAAGATAAATGACCTTCTGTTTGAGCTGAACCAAGAACAAGGTACCACTTTGGTCATAGTNACTCATGAGCAGAGTCTGGCTGCCCGATGTGCGCGTCGACTCCATCTGCAATGCGGTGCAAAATTTGTATCGGTNGAAGAGATGACAATTAAATGTTAATTCTTCAAATGTTTCGGCGAAGCTGGCGCGGCGAGCAATTGCGACTTGTTGTTAGTTCTGTAGTGCTGGCTGTTGCAGTCGTAACTTCTGTATCTATATTGGCGGAACGAGTAGAGAGGGCTCTCATCTCAGAAACTAGTACCTTCCTCGCGGCTGATTTGGTTCTTGAGAGTAACTCTCCGATCACAAAGGAATGGATTGAGTTAGCAGCGACGATGGGGTTACAGACCTCAAGGATGATGAGCTTTATGTCCATGGTGTACAGCGGAGACGAGATGCATTTAGCATCTATAAAAGCCGTTGATAATGTATATCCTTTGCGTGGAGTATTGCGTCACTCTGACACAGCTTTCGTTTTGGATGGACCATCAATAATTACGGGCGGTAGTCCCCAGGTAGGAGAGGCTTGGGTAGATGGACGCTTACTNCCATTATTGGATATTCGATTAGGTGATTCGATAGATTTTGGAGAAGGCTCTATCGAGGTAACGAGGATCTTAGTCGAGGAGCCAGACTCGGGTGGATTTTCCTCGATGACGGGTGCTCGTGTTTTAATGCATGAAAAAGATGTTTTTGCCGCGGGTGTCTTGATACCCGGAAGCCGAGTTAAATATCGTCTTTTATTAGCAGCGCATGGGGCTGACGCTGCTAATCAATTGAATAAGTATCGAGATCTAATGTCATCAAAGCTATCAGTTCATCAGCGATGGATCAGTCCAGACAAAGCGCAAGCCGGCATATCAGATACTATTGAAAAAGCCCATCGTTTTCTGATGTTGGCCGGAAGTATCGGTGTTGTGTTGGCAGGTGTGGCGCTAGCTTTAGCCAGCCATCAGTTTGCTAGAGGCGAAATACTGCAGGTTGGTCTGTACAAGACTTGGGGTATACGCGGATCGGGTATTCGTAAGTTGTATACACAGTATGCAATTCTGGTTGGAGTTACAGGGTCCTTTTTCGGACTTGTGGTTGGAGTGATAGTGCAGGAGATCATAATACAGCTAATTTCTGATTGGNTACCNGTTAATTTACCGCCGCCCAGTGGAAAGACATGGACNATCGGCTTTTTTACAGGGATACTCTGTCTGNCTGGCTTTATGATGCCTGCCCTNTGGCATCTCCCTGCNCTTTCGGCTCTTNCTGTATTACGAAAGGATGTTAAGGTAAAGCCGCTNGGGTTAGCTTATCGGGGCATCATTGGTGTGGTGACCATTGGATGTCTTCTTTGGTACTANAGTGCGAGTCTCATGGTCGCACTCGCAATTTTTTCCGCATTTGTTGTTATAACATTGGCTACTTTTATTCTTGGTTACGCGCTGCTCTTGCTTGGGAAAGCAGTGTCTCAAAAATTTGGCAGCGTTTGGAGGTTGGCATTCGCTAATCTTTGGAGGCGCAGGGCCCAGAGTCTCCTGCAAGTTTTNGGATTTTCAGGCGCGATTNGCCTACTNATGGTGATGATGACAATCAGAACTTCATTGATCGATGAATGGCAGTGGCAACTGGCGGCAGATACGCCGAATCATTTTTTTATCAATGTGGCTCCACACGAACTTGANGGAGTAGAATCTTTGATGTCAAGTCGTTCGCTCGAGAATGTTGGGTGGTACTCTATGGTTCGTGCGAGGATTAGAGCGTTTAATGGACAGGATTTAACTTCAGAGCAACGCGATAAGCATGAGTCATTGCGACGTGAGCTGAATTTAAGTTGGTCTGACAAGCTTCCTGAGGGCAACGAGATAGTGTCGGGGAGTTGGTGGTCAGAAGCGCCTGCGAATGATGACTCAAGAGCTGATAAGATAATTCCAGTTTCAATAGAGGTTGACGTTGCTGATGAACTTGGCCTCACTCTTGGCGATTTAGTAACGTTTAGCGTTGGAGGGTTAGAATTCGAGGCAAGGATGGCTAATACTCGCAGTGTAAATTGGCAGAAAATGACCCCAAATTTTTATTTCTTGTTTCCAAAGGACGTTTTACTACAGTTCCCTCACACTAATATGACGAGTGTGTATATTCCGTCTGAGGAGAAGNNAATATTGAACCGACTCCTACGAGATTTCCCCACTCTTCAGGTCATCGAGTTAGACAAGGTGATCAAACGGATTCGCAGTATCGTGTCCCAAGTTACTCGTGGTCTCGAGGTAATGACGGTTTTAATTCTTACTTGCGGTGTTTTAGTGATGTTCACGTCAGTTCGACTTTCGATGTCAGAACGTCTGCATGAGAGCGCGGTTCTCCGAACTTTAGGAAGTTCTCGTTCAGTTATCTTGGGTATTCAGATCATCGAGTTNGCAAGCATAGGGTTGATTTCAGGACTCTTGGCAGTCATTGGGGCTGAGACATCGCTTGCGCTTATTAAATATTTTGTCTTTAATTTGCCGCCAGCCCTTCATTNTCCGTTGTGGAGTATAGGTCCGCTTTTCTGCATGGTTACGGTTGGAGCGCTTGGCGTTGGGTACGCCAAAAGTGCGGTAATTGACTCGCCTCTCGACCTGCTGCGTCGCTTATAGNAACATGAGCGACGCACTATAAAGGCGCAATTACTCCATCAGNTGAGTCATTAAGTTCCAATATCAGTGCAGTTCCACGAGTTTGCACAGGGGAATTAATAGCCAGCCCCTTGTTTGTCGGATTTTTCTTTTTGGCACGCTAAATGCAGCTTTTTATAGCGATTCTACTACGACGAATCAGTCATCATCCTCACTTTGGTGATGCGCATTCGTTATCTAGGGCGGGGTGTTTCATTTAGAGTTGGTAGGAGTAGTTAGGGTTCCTTAGCATGATTTTTAACCTGACTATGCATACACCTGCTTCCTAGTGGCCTATTTCTTTTTTGAAATACCGCCAGAGATGTTGGAACTGTGCAAAAAGCGCACCCAAGTAACCTCTGGGGAGAGGGTTAACAGCCGGAATTGTAGTAAATGTTAAGAATTGGTCCAAATATTATTTATCTGAGGAGTTATTATGAAACTAGAGCGGTATGTTGGTTCGTTGTTTATTATGTTATGCGTTGGTCTTGGAATTCCGGTTTATGCCGATGGGCACGGAACTATTAAAGTCGGAGTACTTCACTCACTTTCTGGAACTATGGCAATATCTGAGACTACTTTAAAGGATACAGTCTTAATGATGGTGGAAAAGCAGAACGAGTCTGGTGGATTGTTGGGGAAGAAATTAGAGGCTGTTGTGGTGGATCCTGCATCCGATTGGCCGCTTTTTGCTGAAAAAACTCGGGAGCTACTCACAAAGGAAAAGGTTGATGTAATCTTTGGTTGTTGGACATCGGTATCTCGAAAATCTGTTTTGCCGGTTATCGAGGAATTGAATGGCCTTTTGTTTTATCCCGTCCAGTATGAGGGGGAGGAATCCTCTAAAAATGTGTTTTATACGGGCGCTGCGCCCAACCAACAGGCTGTACCCGCGGTTGATTATTTCATGAATGACATCGGCGTTGAGCGCTGGGTACTCGCAGGGACCGATTATGTTTACCCGAGGACGACTAATAAGATTCTGGAAGCATACCTCAAGGCTAGCGGGGTTGCAGACGAGGATATTATGATAAGTTATACACCATTCGGTCATTCAGATTGGCAGGGAATTGTTTCAGACATTAAGAAGTTTGGAAGCACAGGCAAAAAGACTGGCGTTGTTTCTACAATAAATGGTGACGCCAATGTCCCATTCTACAAGGAACTCGGAAATCAAGGNATATCGGCCGAGGATATACCTGTAGTTGCCTTCTCAGTTGGAGAAGAAGAACTATCGGGACTGGACACTAAGCCATTAGTAGGTCACTTAGCGGCATGGAATTACTTCCAAAGCGTTGAGAGTCCTGAGAATGAAGAATTCATCGCCGACTGGAAGGCTTTTATTAAAGATGATAAACGAGTTACTAATGACCCAATGGAGGCAACATACATCGGATTTAAAATGTGGGTTCANGCCGTTGAGAAAGCAGGCACAACTNATGTCGACGAAGTGGAGCAGGCCATGCTCGGGATTACTACGCCAAATTTGACGGGAGGTGTTGCAGTTATGAACACTAATCATCATCTTTCAAAACCAGTTTTGATTGGCGAGATACAGGAAGACGGCCAAATNGAAACNGTGTGGGAGACTTTTGGAACCGTAATTGGCGACGCGTGGTCAGACTACTTACCTGCATCCAGTAAGCTAATTGCGGACTGGACTGACCCGGTTAAATGCGGAAATTTCAACATTGAAACTGGCGAATGTTCCGGTCAAAATTTTTAAATAATAGCAAGAAACCGACCATAAAGACTGAGAGGCCGCGAGGCCTCTCAGTCTTTATGCCTTTGTTAAACAGTAATATGCATCTTTGGTAGATATATGACTTTCTTAGGGCGTAAAAGTTTAAGACTAATCACTTTTACCATGATTTGTGTGTCAGCGAGTCTATGCTTGGCCGACGAGGAATTTCACATGAATGTGAAGCAGTTAGCTGGCGCGAAATTGCGAGCGTTACCTGCTATTGTTGCTAAGTTTGAGACCAGCGGNGAGAGAGCGCTCCCATTACTCCGAGCCATGCTAGAGGGAGCTCTTTACTACCGAAAAAATGACAAACGAATAGTCGCTGCATATCGCACCGAAACCGGTGATTTCCGTCTTGATGATTTGCTTGAGGGTATTGACCTAGAGGTTGCTTCTAAGCGTGAAATAAAAAAAATAGTTGTTAATAACCGGCTTAGAGGACAAATTCGTAAAATTATTGCTCGTATTACGCTTACTAGCGAAGATCGTTTTGTCAGAGAGCTTGCGGTCGACAATATGTTAAATGATTTGAATNAAGAGAATCTTCTATTGTTGAGAGCGGCCAGGAAAANAGAGAAAGATGGTGACATTCTCTCGAAGTTAAATATGGCTATTGCCATCGACGATTTAAAGCACAACAAATCTACACAACTTAGATTGGATGCCATCGATATTATTGATGGTAGCCTTCAGCCGATCGTTGTCAACACTTTAAATTCGCTCTTAGATATAGATGGTGAGGGAATACCTATTGAAAAAGATGAAAAAGTTCGTGAAAGAGCGCTAATGGCAAAAGAATCCATCGAGCTAAAGATTTCATTTTATGAAGTTTTGCAACGCATTTTCTACGGCCTCAGCCTTGGTTCAATTCTGCTTCTTATCGCCACCGGGCTCGCTATAACCTTTGGAGTGATGGGTGTAATCAATATGGCGCATGGTGAATTGATCATGATAGGCGCNTACACGGCATATGTAGTGCAGTTGCTCCTCCCAAACAGTATCGAATACTCGATTATAATTGCGATACCTGCAGCCTTTGCTGTTTCGGGACTTTGCGGTATTCTCATAGAAAGGTATGTGATTCGATATCTTAGAGGCCGTCCGCTAGAGACTTTATTGGCTACTTTTGGAATTAGTTTGATTTTACAACAAACTGTTCGCACCATTTTTTCGCCACTGAATCGACAGGTGGTGAGCCCGACTTGGTTAAGCGGCTCGTTGGAAATCAACCCGGTTTTTGCGCTAACGTACAATCGACTCTATATCCTTGCNTTTGCAGTTCTCGTTTTGCTGTGTCTCCAGTTAGTTTTGAAAAAAACAAAGTTAGGTCTTCAAGTGAGAGCAGTATCTCAAAATCGTGAGATGGCGAGGGCGATGGGTGTAAGGACGGAGAGAGTTGATGCTCTTACTTTTGGTCTTGGCGCAGGCGTGGCAGGTGTCGCTGGTGTGGCGCTTAGTCAACTCACGAATGTAGGTCCAAATCTTGGACAAGCGTACATTGTTGATTCCTTTATGGTGGTCGTTTTTGGAGGGGTTGGTAACCTATGGGGAACGATGGTAGGCGGTTTTACGCTCGGGGTTGCAAATAAATTTTTAGAGCCAATTACCGGTCCAGTTCTAGCTAATATTTTTGTGCTCATTTTCATAATTTTATTTATTCAAAAGCGGCCCAGCGGTTTGTTTCCTCAAACAGGAAGGGCAGCGGAATGATTCAGTATTACCGGGATGAAGTTAGAACGGATTATTTGCACAAAAATGGACGTGTATTTTTAATTGTCCTTTTTGGAGTGGTTATCTATGCATCTTCTTGTAATTTATTTATTCCGGATAATTCGATCTTTCATGTGAGCACATACACAATAACGTTACTCGGAAAATATTTGTGTTTTGCTTTACTTGCGCTTTCGGTGGACGTTGTTTGGGGCTATTGCGGAATATTGAGTCTTGGACACGGAGCCTTTTTTGCTCTCGGCGGATACACCATGGGAATGTATCTGATGCGGCAAATAGGGGAGCGTGGTGTGTATGGTCATCCGGTCTTACCTGATTTTATGGTATTTTTAAATTGGAAAGAGCTTCCTTGGTTCTGGTATGGCTTCGACAGCTTTGGATTTGCAATGCTAATGACCCTGGTTGTGCCCTCAGTTTTAGCATTTGTTTTTGGTTGGTTCGCATTCCGATCTCGCGTTACGGGGGTGTACTTATCAATCATTACGCAGGCACTTACTTATGCATTGATGCTCGCTTTTTTTCGTAATGAAATGGGATTTGGAGGAAACAATGGACTTACCGACTTCAAAGATATTCTAGGGTTTGATCTTCAGTCGGACAGGACGAGGGTTGCTCTTTTTTGTGTGTCGGCAATTGCGCTCTCTATGGCTTATCTCCTTAGTCAGCTAATCCTGCAATCTCGTTATGGGAGAGTGGTGGTAGCCATCAGGGATGCGGAACCCAGAACTAGATCTATTGGCTTTAAGACTGAAAATTATAAGGTTTCCTTATTCGTTTACTCAGCGGCGCTTGCTGCAATTGCTGGTGCGCTTTATGTACCTCAGGTAGGTATTATCAATCCTGGCGAATTTTCTCCATTAAATTCTATAGAAATTGTTGTGTGGGTTTCTGTTGGAGGACGTGCCACTTTATATGGCGCAGTTGTGGGAGCGATTCTGGTGAACTACGCAAAGACGAANTTCACAGCGGAATTTCCAGATGAATGGCTATATGCGTTAGGACTACTTTTTGTTGGAACGACGATTTTTTTACCTAAAGGCCTGATGGGCTTTTTCGATGTAAAACAATGGCGAAATCAAAGAAGAGGGTAGAAAAAAGATAATATGACCATCTTTAACTTCNCTAAAATAGAGCATGTGCGTCGTGNAGTNTCTCCGTTTNGCTCTGCTCGGAATAATAGCGAGTCAGCAGTGGATGTATCTCATAACGTGATCTTGTATGTAGAGTCTTTGTCGGTAAGCTTTGATGGTTTTAAGGCTCTAGATGACTTAAATTTATACATAAATAACGGTGAACTTCGATGCTTGATTGGCGCAAACGGAGCTGGTAAAACCACTTTAATGGATGTTATAACTGGAAAAACTAAACCAGACAAAGGGCATATATATTTTGGTCAAACCATTGATCTTTTGNGTAAAACAGAGACTGAAATAGCGCAGTTGGGAATTGGAAGAAAATTTCAAAAACCTACTGTTTTTGAGAATCAAACGGTATTTTCTAACCTCGANCTGGCGATGAGAGGAGACAAAGGTATCTTGCATGCCTTATTCTCCAAGTTACACTCGACCGATTTGGATTGGATAAAAGAAGTTATAGAAATTATTGGACTCGATTCAAAAGAAAATTTGTTAGCAGGTGCACTATCCCACGGTCAGAAGCAATGGCTCGAGATAGGGATGTTACTTATTGCAGATCCAAGACTTATGCTTATTGATGAACCAGTCGCGGGAATGACTGCTAGCGAGACTGAGCGGACAGCAGAGCTACTTATTTCNCTAGCGGGAGATCGGACTGTGGTTGTGGTTGAACATGATATGGACTTTGTAAGAAGTATTGCTCGCACNGTGACGGTGTTGCACCAAGGTTCGGTTATAGCTGAGGGTAGCATGTCGGACATTCAAAATAATCCGGCAGTGGTTGAGGTATATTTGGGTGAAGAGCAGTGATCGCCTTGCATGGTGTTAATCAACACTATGGGGGAACTCAGATTCTTTGGGACCTAGATTTAGAGATCGAGGAGGGATCGTGTGTTTGCGTAATTGGACGTAATGGTGTTGGGAAGACTACTTTGTTGAAGTGTTTGATGGGGTTGTTGCCATTAACTACCGGAGAAATTAGCGTTTNTCATAAAGATTTTTCTNGGGAATCTCCTGATANGCGAGCTCGAGAGGGAATCGGCTANGTGCCTCAAGGCCGTGAAATCTTCCCACTATTGACAGTTGAAGAGAACTTGCGCATTGGATTAGGAGCNAGATCGGATAACGCTTCAGTTATCCCTGAGAAGATATTTGAGCTTTTTCCGGTACTGCATGAAATGCTGATACGCAGGGGTGGTGACCTATCAGGAGGGCAACAGCAGCAACTTGCAATTGCNCGAGCTNTGGTNATTGACCCNAAGATTCTCATCCTNGACGAACCTAANGAGGGTATACAACCNAATATAGTNGCNGAAATTGGACGAGTCATAACATATTTGAATAAGACTGAGGGAATAACAGTTCTCCTCGTAGAGCAGAAAATCTCTTTTGCTAGAAAAGTTGGTAAAGAGTTCCGTTTGATGGAAAAAGGTCGGATTGTGGCATCGGGTCGAATGACGGAGTTAAGTGATGATTTAATCTCACAACACTTGGCGGTCTGAATTAAATAAAATACCTAATCTTTAAAGGAGGACATTAAAAATGACTTGTAAAAATCTTGTCAGGTCGATAGTTTTGGTGATGGTCGTATTGGGTAGTGGGACTTTATTAGCTCACGACGGGGTTCATACGTGGAACAATATGAGTGTTGGCGTCCATTTTCTCTTCGATTTTCTGCACTTAGGGGAGATACTGATTGTTGGTTTAACTGCAATCTGGGCAGCGCTTATGCATGCGAGGATACGACAACGAGCGTTTCAGTGTCTCAAATTAGACAAGTGCTTTTATGTTGACTGAATTAGAGAGCTGCTCTTCAGATGGCTCTAAAATATGGCCGGCATACTTAGGTCTTACCTTTGACATGCCTGGCAAGAAGACTCGTTTGATCAAGAGTGTACATAAGGGCCCCCTTTATGTGCAGAAATTGTTTTATCCGGAGGGTTTAGAGCATGCACATGTTTATCTGTTGCATCCCCCGGGTGGAATTGTTTCTGGCGATCATCTTAGAATAAGTGTTGATGTCGGAGAAAACGCGGGAGTCTTTTTAACTACACCCGGAGCCTCCAGGATATATAGGGCTCGGAAGGATGTATCGGTTCAGCGAGTAGTATTTGACTTGACCATTGGAGCTAACGCCATGGTGGAGTGGTTTCCATTAGAAACGATCGTTTTTAGCGGTGCGTGTTCACAAATTTCAACTAAAATAAATTTGTCAGAAGGGAGTTGTTTCGCAGGTTGGGATATATGCTCACTGGGCATGCCTGCCTCTTTTTCAGGTTTTGACTTGGGAAGTTTTAAACAAAAATATGTTCTCCAGAAGGATGGCATGCCTGTATATGTGGATCGACTCGAGTTGTGTGACCAGGAAAACTCACTTCTTTCAAAGCCTGCGGGGTTGCAAGGCTTTATGGTGTCGGGATTCCTCATACTTGGACCTTTTGTTGATGGTGCGGATTCTATAATATCAAGGATGCGTGAGATTGAATTTATGGCTAAGTCTCCTCATTTAATGTCTATATCGCGGGTTGGAAATTTTCTAATCGGACGCTACCTCGGAAACAGTGCGGAGCATGCTAAAAAAATATTTGTGAACTGGTGGAAGTTAGCAAGGCCAATTCTAATGCTACGCGAATTTTGTGAACCGCGAATTTGGCTAACCTAAATACCCTAGAAGGAGTGAGACTAATATGGAATTACTGCCCAGAGAAAAGGATAAATTAATCACTTTCACCGCGGCCCTTCTTGCTGAAAGACGGCTCGGTCGCGGACTAAAACTTAACTATCCCGAGGCTGTTGCTTATATTTCTATGGCAATTGTTGAGGGAGCTAGGGATGGGAAGTCCGTTGCTCAGTTGATGAGTGACGGAAAGAATATTTTAAGAAGTGATCAGGTGATGGATGGTGTAGCGGAACTTGTTTCAGAGGTCCAAGTAGAGGCAACATTTCCAGATGGCACAAAGTTAGTCACGGTGCATGACCCTATAAATTAGAACCGATGAGGTAATTGATATGATTCCTGGTGAAGTTTTTGTAAGCAGCGGCTCTATTCTGATCAATCAAAATAGGGACACAATTGAATTAGAGGTGGCTAATGTGGGAGATCGACCGGTTCAGGTTGGCTCGCACTATCATTTTTATGAGGTGAACCCCGCACTAAAGTTTGATCGAATCAGAGCGCGCGGCTTTCGTTTGAATATCGCGTCGGGCACTGCGGTTCGGTTCGAACCAGGGCAGGTTAGGGAAATTGAACTTGTTTCTCTTGCTGGAACGCGGAATGTTTTCGGGTTTCGGGGAGAGATTATGGGTTCTCTTAAGGAGGTGGAAAATGATTAGTATTGATCGCAAAGCCTATGCTTCCATGTTTGGTCCCACAAAGGGTGATCGAGTTCGTTTGGGAGACACAGAGCTTATTATTGAGGTAGAGGAAGACTTCACTTGCTACGGAGAGGAAGTAAAGTTCGGTGGGGGAAAAGTCATTCGAGACGGCATGGGGCAAAGCCAACACAGTTGCAGTGAGTCTGTCGATGTAGTAATAACGAACGCTCTGATTTTAGATCATTGGGGTATTGTTAAGGCGGATGTCGGCATAAATCATGGAAGAATCGCTGCCATAGGAAAAGCGGGTAATCCAGATATTCAGGATAACGTGTCGGTCATTATTGGGCCTGGCACTGAAGTTATAGCAGGCGAGGGTTTGATTTTGACCCCTGGCGGCGTGGATGCGCATATCCACTTTATTTGTCCTCAACAAATTGAGGAGGCTCTTATGTCGGGTATTACTACCATGATTGGTGGTGGAACAGGGCCGGCCACAGGAACCAATGCTACAACGTGTACACCCGGACCTTGGAATATTGGCAAGATGTTACAAGCTACTGATGATATGCCAATGAATTTAGGATTTTTGGGAAAAGGTAACGCTAGCATACCCATTGCGCTGGAGGAGCAGCTCTTAGCTGGAGCATGTGGTCTAAAATTACATGAGGATTGGGGAACTACGCCGGCATCCATTGACAATTGTCTCAGTGTGGCGGAAACAAATGATGTACAGGTTGCTATACATACTGATACCCTGAATGAGTCGGGATTTGTCGATGACACCATCGCGGCCTTTAAAGGACGGGCAATTCACACCTATCATACAGAGGGTGCCGGCGGCGGACATGCCCCTGATATTATTCGAGCTTGTGCGGAGTTGAATGTTTTACCCTCATCCACTAATCCAACGCGTCCATACACTGTAAACACTATTGACGAGCATCTGGACATGTTGATGGTGTGTCATCATTTAGACTCATCCATTCCTGAGGACATAGCATTTGCGGACTCGCGCATCCGGAAAGAGACAATAGCGGCAGAGGATATTTTTCATGATCTTGGAGCTTTCAGTATGATTGCTTCGGATTCTCAAGCAATGGGTCGAGTTGGAGAGGTGATTACACGTACTTGGCAAACGGCTCATAAAATGAAGGTCCAGCGGGGGGCTTTAGATCAAGATAATGAAAAAATGGATAATTTTCGAGCCAAGCGTTACATTGCAAAATATACTATCAATCCGGCCATAACTCATGGTATTGATCATGAGATCGGTTCTGTCGAAGTCGGGAAGCTCGCAGATCTTGTGCTATGGAAACCGGCTTTTTTTGGGACTAAGCCCACACTGATTATTAAGGGAGGGATAATTGCTGCGGCTCCAATGGGTGATCCAAATGCATCAATCCCAACACCGCAGCCAGTGCATTTCAGGAAGATGTTTGGGAGTTATGGGAAGGCTCCGTCGCAAACATGTGTTACTTTCACTTCAAAAATGGCCGTAGAGGATGGTCTTGGAAAGAAGTTAGATCTTTCTCGCCGGCTCGTGGCATGCAGAAACACTCGATCAATTACCAAGCGAAACATGATTCATAACGCATGGATGCCTAACGTCACCGTGGATCCTCAGACTTACGAAGTTCATGCGGATGGATTATTAATGACCTGCGAGCCGGCAAAAGTACTTCCGCTGACTCAACTTTACAACTTATTTTAGTTTTCGGACCTCGATGTTAGAAATCTACCAACGACTGTCATCTGCAACGGGGCTCGATATTTATGGGGAGGTAGAACTTTGTCATTTGCAGCGAGAAAAGGGTCGGTTTAAAACGGCCATTTTCACAGGAGAGGCAGTTGGATTTTTTTTGGAGCGAGGGAACGTACTCAAGGTCGGTGATGCATTGATTAGCAGGTGCGGGAGAGTTCTTTTAGTAACCGCAAAAAAAGAGGATGTGGTTAGAGCCTCGACAGACGATTGGAGTCAGTTTAGCAAGGCTTGCTACCATCTTGGGAACAGGCATGTGAAAGTTCAAATAGGTGAAAAGTGGCTAAGGATATTGCCCGATCATGTTCTAGAAGAAATGCTCATAGGGTTGAACATGGCTTTGAAACACGAAAAAGCGGCTTTTGTTCCAGAACAAGGCGCGTACAAACACGTAAAAAATCATGAACGCATTATCTGATCTGGGATTACTGCGAATACTCCAACTCAGCAGTTCCGCTTTGCCAGTCGGCGGATACTCCTTTTCTCAAGGTCTTGAATTTGCGATAGAGAAACATTGGTTGAGAAATTCTTCTGATGTCCGCGATTGGATCGCAACTGTGTTAGAGCATGCCATAGCGAAGACTGATTTACCATTACTAATTCGTCTTGTTGAAGCGTTTAAAACCCATGATTTCAAGGGCGTGAGGTATTGGAATTTGCATGTGCTAGCTTGTCGTGAGACGCTGGAATTACGCGAAGCGGAAATAGCGACAGGAAAAGCGCTTGTTAAACTACTTAAAGGCATAAAGGTTTGTCAGGGCACTGCTCCAAAAGAATCTTTGACTTTTGTAGCAGCTTATGCATTCGCGGTTTCTTTTTGGAAGATCGATGTAAGAGTAGCTTGCCATGGGTTCGTGTGGTCTTGGATGGAAAATCAAGTAGCTGCAGCCACAAAATTACTTCCACTTGGACAAAGTGCAGCGCAACGTATATTGGATGATTTGATTGGTATGATTCCGGGTGCAGTTAGTGCTTCTCAGTCTGCAAGTGATGCAGAAATCGGGAGTTCTCTGCCTGGATTAGCGATGGCAAGTGCTTTACATGAAACGCAATACACTCGGTTATTTAGATCTTAAAGGAGTTAACATGGAGGATAAACAAACTTTGCGAGTCGGTGTCGGAGGGCCGGTAGGGTCGGGAAAAACCGCGCTCCTAAGGGCGCTTTGTATAAGTTTGCGCTCTCAATATGAGATCGCAGTAGTAACAAATGATATCTACACTAAAGAGGACGCTGATTTCCTGACTAAGCATGAAGCACTTAGTGCAGACAGGATTTTAGGAGTAGAAACAGGGGGCTGTCCTCATACTGCAATCCGAGAAGATGCGTCTATGAACCTTGCGGCTGTTGAGTTACTGGGAGTTCGTCATAAAAGTTTGGATATAATTTTTATTGAAAGTGGTGGTGACAATTTGAGTGCAACTTTTTCTCCAGAATTATCTGATTTGACTTTATATGTAATTGATGTATCAGCCGGTGATAAAATACCAAGAAAGGGTGGTCCTGGAATTACAAAATCAGATTTGCTAATAATAAACAAAACTGATCTCGCGCCTTATGTAGGCGCATCCCTGGATGTTATGGATCGGGATGCTAAGCGAATGAGAAATGCTGAACCATTTGTCTTTTCTAATTTAAAAAGCGGAGAAGGGCTTCCAGAAATTATAAATTTTATTATTAATGAGGGGATGTTATTAAAAGAATGACTGTTGATATTTTTGTTTCATTAAAACCCTTTTCAAATTATTATTTAGCCTGTTTTAGGTAACCTCAAGTGGAATGTTGTACCAGCCGCACTATTTGACGAAATTGTAATCTGACCATGGTGCTGATTAACTACGATAAACTTGGTGAATGAAAGACGGTTTTCGGGCAGATACTTATCTGTGGGAAGCGCATGATCTGTGTATGGCTCGAATATTAACCGTTGCTCTTCCAAACTCATAGAAGGTCCATTGTGGTTGACTTGGATGATGATGCTTTCTTCGTCGGAAAAAACCCGAATATTAATCTGCGGCGTATGGTCATCTTCATCTATCTCCCCTAGCTGCTGACAGGAATGTCGAAACAAACTCAGGAAAACCTGTTGTAGCTCCGTTACGTGACATCGTATCTGAAGAGTGTTATCTTCATAGTCACAAGCTACATCGATATCCCGGAATCTTAACCCGGAGTGCACTGAGAGTAGACTCACGGCAAGGTCAAGACTGTGGTCGATTATTGTAGTCATTTGTTCAATTGACTTTTCATTTCCTTTTGTACTAGAGAAAGAGAGTAAATTTTCTACAACACTTTTGGATTGCTGACCACGAATGAGTGCATTTTCTATGAGTTCGTTGAGCCAAATCGTATCCAGCAATTCCTCGGATAAAGCTTGTCGGACTGAGTGTAAATCCTTCAGAGTAGCGTTAAGAGGTAAATTAATATCCTGTGCCATCACGGCGGCCATTTCCCCTACAGATGACATTTTGTCTCTTTGAAGAATTAAATTGTTTGCATTTACCTGTTCAGTCACGTCATCAATAAGGATGACTGCGCCGGTTTCTTGCTGCTCTTGGAGCGGATAGATTGTGACATCAAAGTACTTGTGGTCTTTTCGATACGATTTAAACGAAAGGATTTTTTTTCCCGTGCGCGCCTGAGTAACTTGATCTTTTGATAGTGTGATTTGAGGATATCGTTCCCAAAGGTTCTGTCCCTTTATTTCACTTCTCTTGAATCCGCTTACTTTTTCAGCCTCAAGGTTCCATTGTGTGACTATATTTTTGCCATCCAGCCCCACCAGCATGAATGGCATGTAGTGTAAAATACTTCCAATGTATGCCTCTGAACTTGCAAGTCGTTCAGTTGTAGAAAGATGTTCTTTAATTTCTTCTGCAAGTGCTAAATTGCTATTTTGTAGTAGCTGATTTGAATGGTTTAAGTTTGAAGTGCGTTCTTCGACTCGTTCTTCAAGTTGTCTGCGGATTGCTTCTAATTCTTTGTTATAGCGTTTGACTTGCCTCTGGCTTAAGAATAACCGCAAAGCGGTCAGAGATAAAGCGATAATTAAAATGCTGCTCGAAAAATTTGCAACATACTGCCAGTTCGTGCTGCTATCCTCATTTCGAAAGGCCCAAAATATATCTGCCGATGCGATCTGGGATAACGTCAATCCCAGGATTATTATGGCCCCTCTAAAGACGCTAATAATTTCTATTTGTCTCTTTTTGAAAACTGCATTGCACTTGTTCATCGTGATTTTCTCGTGCGATGTCCGATTTTTAGGCACAACCTCATTGTATCTATTGAGAACCTAGTTTGGCGAGTTTTTTGTTATTTAGAACATAAGTATGCGAGGAGGATGAATAGTTTTTTTAGAAGTCTATGATGAGCAACTTATGCTTATAGTCGACGCCCATTTGGGAGGTCTTAATGCATACTTCGACATTGCTGAGTTTTCATCATACGGATGTTGAAGCAAATGTAAGAGGTCTGTTACCAAGCTAAAGTCTCCACACTCGGCAAGTGTTATCGCCTCTTGTGCCATATGATTACGTAGAATGTATTTGGGGTTGACATTCAACATTTTTTTGCGACGCACCTCTTCGGACACTATTTCGTGTTGTAGCAACTTGTTATAATCTTTAATCCATTTATTGAAATCGCGCAAACATAAAAACATATCTCTCATAGGAGTGTTCTCACCTGCTAGCTTGTAGTGACTTAAATATCGAAAAAAAATACAATAATCAATTTTATTAATTGCAAGAGGCTCTAATAAGCGCTCTATGATTTGTAACTTTTTAGAGGGAGTATGCTCAAGACCAAATTTATCTGCCATTAATCGAGTGTAAACTTTTTCGTACTCTGGCTGATATTCATTTAGAGTTTCTTCTAATTCTGTTTTCGGTATCAGTGTAGAAAAGGCAAGCGCAAGTGCATTGAGATTCCAAAGACCGATTTTTGGCTGATTTTTGAATGAATAACGCCCTTGATGATCAGATTGATTACATATAAAACTCGGAGTATATTCGTCGAGAAAACCATACGGGCCATAATCAATAGTGTCCCCGAGTATACTCATGTTATCTGTGTTCATTACGCCATGACAAAAACCATTCGCCTGCCATTTGGCAATAGTCCGAGCAGTATTTAAAACGGCAAATCTAAATAGCTTTCTGTAATTACTTTCACAATTACTCCAATCTGGAAAATGCCGTTGAATTACGTATTGTGCTAAATTTTTTACAGCTGATTTTTCGCCTCTGTGATGAAAATGTTCAAATGACCCGAAACGAATATGACTTCTCGCTATGCGGCAAATTATCGCGGCATTTTCTGTACACTCCCTATAAACCGGTGTTTTACTACTGAAAATACAGAGTGCCCGAGTTGTCGGGATACCCAACGCGTGCATTGCTTCGGAGCATAGGTACTCGCGTATGCTGGATCGTAAAACAGCACGGCCGTCTCCAAACCGTGAGTAAGGTGTTGTCCCTGCCCCTTTGAGTTGGACATCCCATAAATTACCGTCAACCGAGAGCTCTCCTAGAGTTATAGCTCGCCCATCACCGAGTTGTCCTGCCCAAACTCCGAATTGATGGCCAGAATAAACAAGGGATATTGGTGTTATTTCACTGGGGACATTTGAACCAGATAAAAGATTAAATGCTTCACGATTTTTGAGGAAATCTGCTCCCAGCCCCAGATCTCTGGCTAGTAAGTTATTTACATTTCCCAATTTAGGCTTTTGAAGTGGTGCCGGTGAAACAGAGCTGAAATACTCTTCATCGAATTCTTTAAAAGAGTTAAAGAAATGTTGCTCAAGTCTCTTTGATATGACGTCCATATAAATCGCCTCAAGTTACTAAAGTTCTTGCGTCTTTTTGATTATAATGAGAGTGTTATTTTTCTGCTTAAACTTTTTCTAGTGAGTAGCTTTATTAAATTATGAAATAAAAAGAATTTTTTCTTAAGTGTGATTTAACACCACATGTACTATACGCAAAATTCGAATTAAGGGGTCTAAGCCAAATATGGAAGTGAATCTAATCTTAGATTTGATCGGTGACTTGAAAGAGCGTACAGATGTGCTCAGGAGGTATCTTTGACTATGATCATCGAAAAGACCGACTTGCCGAGGTTGAGTTAGAACTGAGTGAACCACGTGTATGGAAGAATACATCAAAAGCTAAGGAGTTGGGTCGAGAGCGGGCTTCACTTGAGGATATAGTTACAACAATTGAAGCACTTGACAGAGGCTTAGAGGATACGCGTCAGCTTTTGCAACTTGCTGTGGAGGAGTTTGACGTTGATATTGTTGATGAAGTGAGATCTGAGATTAGCTCGCTAGACGCTAATTTAACCGAACTTGAATTTAAGCGTATGTTTTCTGGACAAATGGATAGTAATAATGCCTTTATTGAAATACAAGCAGGATCAGGAGGCACTGAAGCGCAAGATTGGGCAGAGATGTTATTACGGATGTATCTCCGTTGGACTGATGATAAAGGATTTAAGAGTGATTTGATCGAGTACTCCGCAGGTGAGGTCGCCGGAGTGAAAAGCGCTACTGTTCAAGTAAGTGGGAACTACGCGTATGGCTGGTTACGCACAGAGATTGGAGTTCATCGACTTGTTCGAAAGTCACCGTTTGATTCCGGTAATCGAAGGCATACTTCATTTGCCGCCGTTTTTGTGTCCCCTGAAATTGACGACAATATAGCAATAGATATCAATCACTCTGATGTTCGAACAGATACATACCGAGCCTCTGGAGCGGGTGGCCAGCACGTTAATAAAACTGATTCGGCAGTGCGATTGACTCACCAACCTAGCGGGATTGTGGTTCAATCTCAAAGTCAGCGTTCTCAGCATCAAAATAGAGAAAAATGTTGGCAGATGCTTCGTGCGAGACTGTATGAATTTGAGGTTCAGAAACGAAAACAGGTTGCCCAAGCGACTGAGGATGCTAAGTCTGAAATTGGATGGGGAAGTCAAATCCGATCATATGTTTTAGACGACGCCAGAATAAAGGATTTAAGAACAAATGTTGAAACACGTAATACGCAAGCGGTTTTGGATGGTAAACTCGATTTATTCATTAAAGCATCGCTCAAGGCAGGACTTTGATCAATCTACTGGGGCTAGTGTGTAAGTTTTTATGAGAAGATATTTCTAATGACCGAACAACGAGATGAAAATAAATTAATAGCGGAGCGCAGAGCAAAGTTAAATAAACTTCGGTCTGGAGCAAATACGCCCTTCCCGAATGATTTTAAACCTAAAGCACTTGCCGACCAATTAGAGAAAACCTATTCACTGGCAACTAGACAAGATTTGGAGGCGCTCCGACATCAAACCTCTGTCGCTGGGCGCGTTATGCGTAATAGAGGTTCATTTATTGTCATACAAGATCGCTCTGGAGCCATACAGCTCTACGTAACAAAACATTCCCGAGTTTTTGTGAAGAACCTAGATTTGGGCGATATTATTGGAGTTGAGGGTATGTTGTGCCGGTCAGGTAGGGGAGAACTGTATGTCGAGATAGAAACATATATCTTGCTCACTAAATCTTTGAGACCTTTACCTGACAAGTTTCATGGATTAGCCGATCGTGAAATGCGTTATCGTCAGCGATATCTTGATTTAATTGTCAACTCAGATGTTCGTTCTTCATTCCGTACACGCTCCAAAATAATTACCTANATACGTGATTTTTTAAATAGCGAAAATTTTCTGGAGGTAGAGACGCCCATGTTGCAGCCTATCCCTGGCGGTGCGGCTGCACGACCCTTTGTGACCCACCATAACGCAATGGCGATTGATATGTATCTACGCATAGCTCCAGAATTGTATTTAAAGCGTTTGGTAGTTGGGGGATTTGAACGAGTTTATGAGATCAATCGTAGCTTCCGAAATGAAGGGTTATCAACTCGGCATAATCCCGAGTTTACCATGCTTGAATTTTATCAGGCCTATGCGGATTACAATGACCTGATGAAGTTTACTGAGCGGTTACTTAGCGGTATCGCAAGGGAAATTCTCGGCAGCGATCGAGTGATCAATACAAAGCGAGATGAATACGGCAATAAATTAGGTGAAGTGGAATATGACTTCTCCAAGCCGTTTAGGCGCTTATCGGTCATGGACGCAATTTTATTGTTTAATCCAACTATTGTCTCTGATGAATTATTAAATTTGGAGCAAGCACAGCGCGTCGCTGTAGATTTTGGAATTTCTGTTGATGCAAGTTGGGGTATTGGTAAATTGCAGATTGAAATTTTTGAGAAAACTGTCGAGCATCGTTTAGAACAACCCACTTTTGTAACGAATTATCCAATTGAAGTGTCTCCTCTTGCGCGGCGGAGTGACGCCAATCCGAGTGTCTCTGATAGATTTGAATTATTCATAGGCGGACGAGAGGTGGCGAATGGTTTCTCAGAACTTAATGATCCTGAAGACCAAGCAAATAGATTTAGTGCACAGTTAAACCAAAAAAATTCTGGCGATGAAGAAGCGATGTATTTTGATGAGGATTATATCAAAGCTTTGGAATATGGGATGCCTCCTACTGCTGGGGAAGGCATTGGTATTGACCGCCTTGTGATGCTGTTCACTGATTCTTCATCTATTAGAGATGTTCTGCTGTTTCCGCACATGAGATTGGAGTAACTTACCTTATTTAATCTGGCTCAGGTCGCANAATAGGCTTCAAGGCTCCCCTCCGAAATCAGCTTTGGTGAGGATTCAACGGAACTTTTGCGCGATAGAGCGTATGGGTTATGAAAATTGATGCTGTCAAAAGAGCCACCGCAACGGATTGGTGTGCTGCAGCGAGCGGGATCGGAACGTGCAGTAATAATGTGGAGATCCCCAGACTTACCTGTAGTGTAATTAAAACAAAAATGCATTTTGCGCTGGTCTTTAACGCGTCACTTATATCAGAGCGTAAAGCTTCGATCACAAATAGAATAATCGACAGAGTTGTCAGATAGGCAAGTATTCGGTGGTTGAATTGTATGGTCGCTATGTCTTCAAAAATCGACAACCATTTCGGCTGCATTGAATAAACCTCGGCCGGTATAAAAGAATCACCCATCAATGGGAATGTAGGGTAAGCATAACCGGCGCGAGTGCCAGCCATCAATCCTCCAGACACAATCATAAAGAAGATAAGCACCAATATAAGACAAGAGGGTAATAGCAAATGAGTGGATTGTCGCTCCGGTCGATTTCCTAAGTCGAGTGTAACCCAAATAATACAGCTGTAGATAATTATTGCGTTTGAGAGGTGGGCAGTGAGTCGGTATTGGCTGACTCTGGGATCGTCAGTTAGGCCACTTTGCACCATATACCAGCCCAAAATACCTTGTGCGGCCCCTAACACTAGTATCGCAAATAATTTGGGGGATAAACCTTTCGGGATGCGCCTGGTGATACCTAAAAATAGAAAAGGGAGCAAAAATATGATACCTATGAAGCGTCCGAGCATTCGGTGAAGATACTCATACATAAATATTTTTTTAAATTCGTTTAAACTCATTCCATTGTTTATAAGTTTGTACTCAGGAAATTGTTGATACTTAACGAAAAGGATTTCCCAGTCATTTGTGTTCAGTGGAGGAATAACACCCATAATTGGCCTCCACTCAACCATTGATAATCCAGAACCAGTAAGTCTAGTGACACCGCCTAATAAAATCATGCCATATATTGTGAGTGCACACGCAGAGAGCCACAAGATGATTTGCTTGTTGTAGTGATCTTGAAGCTCAGCGGACGCGTTCACTGACGGTATTGCGAGGGTAATCCGAGATAACATTTCTGCGGGACCTAAAGTGAAAAACATTATAAAGNAAATTTTTCAATGTTACGCGGGTGGTTATCGAACAGACCAACCTTGGCAAATTTAAAAATATTTNGATACAAACCACAACACAAATAAAGTTATGTTCATGGAAATGACAAATTATGCATTTTTGATAAGATTNTGCTANTAAAGCTGGGAACAGATTTATTNTCTGATGATGAGAAATCATGGCCTTGTTGNTTGTCTTAAATTGATTACNATCGATCTTGTCTTCGTTGACTAATTTCTATTATTACATGTTAAAAAATTCTGGAGTTTCTGATGACAATAAAAAAAAGAAATAGAAAGCTTTTGGAATTGCCAGAGGGTGAATGGGTTACCGTAATGGGAGAATACTTGAAAAAATCAGAGTTTTTAGATCTGGAATCATTTTTAAAAGCCCAATATGAAAACGGCGTAACAATATATCCGCCCCGAAATCGGGTCTTTGCGGCGCTTGAGCATACTCAATTCTATGATGTCCGTGTCGTAATTTTGGGCCAAGATCCCTATCATGGCCCCAATCAAGCAAATGGTCTCTGCTTTTCAGTGATGCCTGGTGCACCCGTGCCCCCGTCTCTGGCAAATATTTATCGAGAGTTAAACGATGACGTTGGTTGTTTGCTCCCCTTACATGGGTGCCTTCATAGCTGGGCAAAACAAGGTGTATTATTAATTAATTCAGTTTTAACAGTAGAAAAATCAGCGCCCGGTTCACATAGAGGAAAAGGTTGGGAGGTTTTCACAGATGCCATAATTACTCTGCTTANTGATAAACACAAGGATTTGGTATTCCTTTTGTGGGGAAGTTACGCCAGAAAAAAGGCAGTTTTAATAGATCGTCAACGTCACATGGTCCTAGAGGCCGCTCATCCATCACCACTTTCGGCTTACCGAGGTTTTTATGGATGCAAACATTTTTCTCGATGCAATACGTACTTAAAACACATTGGTAAAACACCTATCGACTGGCAGCTACCTTTACTACATAGCATTGAANAATCGAACTTGATCNAACACTGGTTAAAAAAGAAATAATCATTGCCCTNTCCTAGTAGATTCCGTTCATTGGCGNGAACACAAAAATTTCAATTTGTCGCTNAGAAATAGCTAATCGATTNAATGTTATTACTCTTAACTTTTTTTCAATTCTTGGAATTGTTTGTACATCAATGTTCTATCGGGATTTCAGATACATGGATTAGCGTTTCGTCTGCAATTTGAAGGTTGTTAAAGTCCTTGCATGTTATGGAGATAACAGCCAACATCTCGACTTCCTTCCTGTTTACCCATGCCGCTGCTGTAACATGCCCGAGTAATTTATTGCTGCAAGAGGATATTTTGCTACCCGGTTCGGGTAAGCTTTGAAGTGAGCAACGGAAGGCGCGTATGCGTCTTTTCACAGAACCTCTATAATGCGTTCTTGCTATGACTTCTTGTCCTGTATAGCAACCTTTTTTAAAGCTTATAAAACCTTGGCTATCTAAATTTAGCATCTGAGGAATAAAACGCTCTGAGGTTGCTTTGGTCACTTCAGAAAAACCGGTCCTGAGTGTTAGTAAGTCAGCAAAATTTTTATCCACAAAAGTCAAACCTCTGAGTGACTGAAGTCCACCAAAGTTAAGACCTTGTGAACAAGTAAACGAATATTGACCCTCTTCAATAAAGTTTAGCCACCCTATGCTATTCTCACACCTGCCACCTTTAGTGGTGGGAACTGAGTCGAAAAGAGTATGCAGGACAGTCTGGACTTTAGGACCAGCAATAAAAAAACTGCAGAACTTTTCGCTTACGTCCTGTACTTTTAATTTGAAGAACTTCGAATATTTTTGAAGGCTTTTAATGGCAATTTCAATCATGGATAGATTAGTTTCCAAGATAATGTCGCCGTTTGATGAACGATGCGCACTAAAAGTAAAAATTACTGTCCCTGAAGGAGAGCAATGCGCTCCTTTGACGACTGACTGGTTATTAACTTGACTGATATCGCAAGTTACTTGGCCCTGAAGAAATTTGATTACCTCTGGACCAGAGAGAGCAATGTATCCTCTTTGCTTAGAGCAAATAATTGTCTTCTTAAGAGTTAAGTTGAAATTCGCGGGGAGCCTCTGCAACGGCAGCATCAACTCACGGTAACCATCATCTAAATGAGATATCTGCGTAGTATATAGTCTAGAGATTATCATTTTTATCTCCGGCAGTTTGTTTCATTATTGCACTTAAGATTATACTCCCGTTTTAGAGAGGATGGCGATGTATGCATAAAAATAGACTCAACTGGGCTGCAAGACGCGGGATGTTGGAGCTTGATTTGTTGTTGCAGCCGTTTGTGGAGAACGAGTACGAGAAGTTAAATCAAGAAGACAAATTGCGTTTTGAGGTGTTACTTGAAAAAGATGATCAAACTTTACTACGGTGGTTTTTGAAATTAGCTGAGCCCAGTGACCTTAACATTAAACGAATTGTGGACTTGATACGAGCTACTTTCTCGAGCTGAGTAGCTTATTTGCTTTTTCTTGTGGTACACATAAAGAGAATTCGTTTGTTGGATGATTTGTTTACTGCGGCTCTTTACCCGGTGTCAAAATCGTGTCCACGGCGGTCTCTTCCCTTTCAGGATAATCCAAGTTGTAATGAAGGCCTCTACTCTCCCGTCTGTTTAAGGCAGACTTAACAATAAGTTCACAGGTCACAGCAATATTACGTAATTCTAAAAACTGAGAATTAATATGACTTTTTTTAAAGCGCACATCAATCTTGCGTTTAAGTTTTTGAATCTTTAATTTTGCTTTCTTCAATTCGCCATTAGTGCGCACTATACCCACACGCTTCCACATAAGCATCCGTAAAAATCGCATGTTTTCATCAACGAAAGCGGTTTGATTAATTACTTTTGTTTTCTCAAGCTTTGTTCTTGGAATTTCATTTGGATGGCAAGGGGATGTTATTTTTTGATTGATAAAGCTTGCAGCCGCCCGTGCATACACAACGCATTCAAGTAGTGAGTTACTAGCCATTCGGTTAGCGCCATGGAGACCGGTGAATGCATTTTCGCCAATTGCAAAAAGATTTCTAATATCTGTTTGAGCATTCATGTTTACCACTATACCCCCACAAGTGTAGTGAGCAGCTGGTACGATGGGTATGGGTGTTTTGGTGATATCTATACCGAGGGCTAGACAATGTTCATAGACCGTGGGAAAGCTTTCGATGATAAATTTCGAGGATTGCTGACTAATATCGAGGTATAAGCAGGCACACTTTAGTCTCTTCATCTCTTGATCTATTGCTCGAGCAACTACATCGCGAGGAGCTAGTTCTGCTTTCTCGTGGTATAGATGCATAAAACGACTTCCGTCCGGTAGTAGTAGTTTCCCACCCTCACCTCGCAAAGCTTCCGTTATCAGAAATGAATTAGCTTTTGGATGATACAGACAAGTAGGATGAAATTGATTAAATTCTAAATTGCCAACTCGACAACCGCTTCGCCAGGCCATGGCTATGCCATCTCCACTTGCTCCATCGGGATTGCTGGTGTGGAAATAGCATTTGCTTGCACCTCCAGCAGCTAAAACCACGTCGTGAGCCAAAAAGGTAACTATTGTATTCTCTTCTATATCAAGCAAATGAGCGCCGATGCAAGTTACATCTTCACCTAATTTATTCGCGCTCGTGATGAGATCTATAGCGTGATGATTTTGGAAAACGTCTATATTCGATGCTGAAATTACTCGGTGCACTAAAGCATCCGTAACAGAACGCCCAGTCGCGTCGGCGCTGTGAAGAATTCGTCTATGACTATGTCCGCCTTCTTGCGTAAGATGAAATTGCTTTTGGTCGTCCTGTAGGGTGAAATTTACTCCCTGATTGATTAGCCAATGAATGGCGTCGGGCCCATTTTTGATCACAAATTCAACAGCACCCTTGTGGCACAAACCTGCTCCAGCGACTTGGGTATCAGTCATGTGGAGAGCTGTGCTGTCGTTTTCATCAAATACGGCGGCAATTCCACCTTGAGCCAGCCAAGAGGCTCCTGCTTTCAGTGTTGATTTACTCACTAAAGCTACACGTTTACTTCTGTCGATATGCAAAGCGAGGGTTAGTCCAGCGGTGCCGCTCCCCACTACTAACACATCATAGTATAAGTTTTTCATGATACTAACATTCNCAAATAATCTTCACGGGATTATAGCCTAACGGCGTTGTAGCCATGGGAGTTTTCCCTGGCGAAGGAATCAAGTCTCCGGTATCGTTAGCGNTAATTGTTATTTAGTTGATACTTAATGATAGATCACAACACCTCAAATGTAACAGACTGTAAGCTTTTGTCGAGGGCTAAANGGGGAGACAAGAGAGCATTTGAATTATTGGTGATTAAATATCAGCAAAAAGTTCAGAATTCTCTGGCACGTTTCGTAAAAGATCGAGATGAATTGAATGACTTAACCCAAGAAGTTTTTATTAAAGCATATAAAGCCTTGGCAGCATTTCGAGGGGACAGTCAGTTCTATACCTGGTTACATAGGATTGCATTAAATACGGCTAAAAATCATTTAGTTGCAAGAAATCGACGACCACCCACATCTGATATTCAAGTATCTGATGCGGAAAGTTATAACAATTATTATCAACTACACGATATTGATACGCCAGATAACATTCTGTTGTGTGAGCAGATGGATCAAATATTAAAAGAAACTATAAGTCAATTGCCGGAAGATCTTAGATCTGTAATCTCCCTTCGAGAGAATCAAGACTTGAGCTATGAGGAAATCGCTAAAATAATGGGATGCCCCACAGGAACTGTGCGATCGCGATTNTTTCGGGCCAGAGAAATTCTTGACGAAAAAATGACGGCAGTATTGAATGGTAGGTAAAAAATGATTTGAACGTTTTTTTAAAATTGGTGTCGAAGTAGTTGTGGTATAACTTTGGAGGCTGAAGGGCTTGGATGAGAATAAGATTCATTTAGATGATAAGTGCCGGAGAGATCTTTGCGCATTGGTGGACGGCGAAGCGAATGACTNTGAGGTCCAAGGTATTTTGACCGCCATGGATGGCGAGAACGCGAGAGAAGTCAGAGAGCTTTGGCGTCGCTATAATCTCGCNTCCAATAGCATCCGAAATGAAACATTTGNTCTAGGGTTCGATGTAAGTGGTGATGTTGTAGCCGCGATAAAAAACCAACCAATCCGCCATTTGACCGGGCCAAATAAAATTTTAGAATCTATCCTTCAGTTCGGTGTGGCGGCGTCGGTAGCGATGTTAACAATATTTAGTGTTCTGTATTTCAATAATAGTAATTTGGTTGATCAGACTACGCATAATGTTAAAGTTGAGTTAAACGGAGTAGACGCTAGTGCGGGTCCGGCTGCACAATTCCCTAANGGATTCAAACCGAATATTAATGTTCAGACGGTTAGTGTTGGCTCGATCAGAAAGTCAGAACCAAAGGTGTCACTGGATACCCGCCTATTCCAGGATGATAAAATTCGAGATCATATTGATCGTAAGGTCTCTGAGTATTATCGTCAGTCCACACACATTGATCGTGATCGCAAGAACCGTATGTAAAGCTCAACAAGACGAAAATTACANCTGATAAAACAGAGTGCTATGGCCTGCAAAATGTGAATTTCGCAAGCCGATGAGGTAAAAGGTGTAATGAGCTCACATAATACTAATCGCTGCTTTATGATCTNATTGCTANGGGTGCCCTTATCGTCGTGTTGCTCTGGNATAAGGCGTGAAAAAGATGCCAAATTTCAAATTGCCGCTGTTTACCACTTCGTGNGATCTCTGTGCCTCATTCTAAATAGATATCTGGGAAAATGAAGGATTGCAAGAGCAGAGAATCGTAGCTATGTAGATATTGAACTTATAAACTTGGAGTGTTCAGAGGGATTGCATCGAACTGTTAATNGTCATATTCGGAGAGATCATCGTGCTGATGATTGATGATTGATGATTTAAAGTGNCAATTGAAGGTCACCATTTAAAATTGTTAATTGAGNATTCAAAAACAGCGAATTATGGTCCTTAGGCTGATCAGAAAGAAGTGCCGTTAAACCGGCTTACACAAGAAA
Source organism: Porticoccaceae bacterium (assembly GCA_002720735.1). Lineage (GTDB taxonomy): Bacteria > Pseudomonadota > Gammaproteobacteria > Pseudomonadales > Porticoccaceae > TMED48. The sequence goes on along the minus strand of PBJN01000020.1, from coordinate 25,673 downwards.
TTCGTACAAAAAGGGTNAATCTAAAATATTATACTTACNGCAATGCTTTCGNGGCATTGTCCTTGACGAGAGCGNATATGCCTGAAGAGATGATAGTCTNGGTACATTGTGCCCTATTTTAAAAGATTCAAGAGTCTATTTATTTTGGCTAATGTGGAGGTAATTAATTGGCACTCATCGGTCAACTTAATTAAATGAGTGTGAATCAAAGATATGTTTGATGACGAATNTGATGTCAATCNCTGATACATTTGGAGAATATAGCAATGATGTGTTTCTAGTGGAGAAAAACTTGTTTCGCGACGGATTAACATTGAAGTCGGTACTGATCAGGGCATCGAAATCTGAAGTTTTTGCCNATGCCCAACACCAATCTGTATCANTTNAGCCATTCTACTGGCAACCTGCTAAACCAAAGAAACAAANTAGAGATGTGATATACAGGACACTTACTTTATGAATAAATATCAAAATGTGCGAAAAATTTTAGGCACCGGAGAGACATAACGCTTTACTACCGATNGATTTCGGTTGTGCAAAGAGGCAGTAGCAAGGCCTCGTCGTTTNATTCACGCTTATTTAGAGGGTTGTAGATGTTAGTGAAAATGTANCTTATTTTATTGTTGACTAGTATTACCCTATCAAAGGCTGTTGCCTCGCTCCCAGATTTTACCGAACTCGTTAAAAGGGTAGCGCCAGCAGTTGTAAAAATTAATGTATCCTTNAGTGGAGAAAGCTCACTACAATCGCAGCCGTACGGTAGAAATTTACCTGATATTTTTCGTGAATTGTTAGAGCAACAAAGAAACTTGAGAGAAAGACCTGACAGGGTTTCTATGGGGTCGGGGTTCGTCATCTCTTCGGATGGTTATATCATCACAAATCATCATGTGGTGGAGCGTGCCACTAAAATCCAAGTATCGTTTGCAGACAGGCGTGAGTTCGAAGCTGAAATGGTCGGTACAGATCGGCGGTCTGATTTGGCACTTCTAAAGATCAATGGAAATGATCTACCAACTTTAGAGTTTGCCACGGAAAATGACTTGAGAGTGGGAGCTTGGGTTTTAGCAATAGGATCGCCTTTTGGACTGGATTACTCAGTTACTGCTGGAATTGTAAGTGCCATGGGGCGCAGTATCCCGACAGAGAGGAATGAAAATTATGTGCCATTTATACAGACTGATGTAGCTATTAATCCGGGTAATTCTGGAGGGCCTCTTTTTGATTTGTCAGGAAAAGTAGTTGGTATTAATTCACAAATTTATTCCCGATCAGGCGGTTCTATCGGGCTCTCTTTTGCGATTCCGGCTAAATTGGCGCTTGATGTGGTCCAACAATTAAAATCCACTGGCCGCGTGGATAGAGGTTGGTTAGGGGTGGCTATTCAAGATGTAGATCAAAAACTAGCACGATCTTTAAATTTAAAAGAGGCCAAGGGAGCTCTTGTGAGTGCGGTGGAGATTGATAGTCCCGCTGACGTAGGTCAAATATTGCCGGGCGACGTCATAATAAGTTTTAATCGAGAGGCAGTAATTGAATCCAGTGATTTGCCGCCCCTCGTTGGGCAGGTGGCGCCGGGTGGTCGTGTTCCGGTTGAAATAGTTCGGGACGGAAAGATCAAAAAGTTGAACGTAATAGTAGCGGCTCTAGATGGNGATCAACCGATTACTGAGCAGAGATCTAAAGCTAACNAAAATGGCGATCGGCTTGGTCTAATAGTAGAAGATGTAACCAAATTACCAATACCCGAAGATGGTTTAACTGGAGTGGTTATTCAATATATCGCGCCAAGATCTGCGGCAGAAATGGCCGGATTGCAGCAAGGAGATATTATCGTTCAGCTAGGAAAAATGAGAATCTCGAGTTCCAAAGAATACGACAAAACGGTCCGGCAGATGCCGAAGAATCGACCAGTTGCCATCCGTTTTCTCCGGCGCGGAGCCGCAGTATTTAGGACAATAGAGATTGACTGANAGTTTGCTGCGCGTAAAAAGATTATTGANGTTTAAACATTACTTTGGNAACGAAGCCATAAATANGATAAACTGTCCGTCCAGACAAGTGGATGANTAGCACACGTGTCAGAACTAACCTCTATCCGTAATTTTTCCATAATTGCGCACATTGATCACGGGAAATCAACACTNGCTGATAGGTTNATTCAGCTNTGTGGTGGATTGAGTGAGCGGGAAATGGACACCCAAGTTCTTGATTCTATGGACATAGAGAGAGANCGNGGTATAACCATAAAAGCCCAGAGTGTGTCGCTCTCATANAAAGNCGTGGACGGCAGGCACTATAAACTTAATTTTATTGATACACCCGGACATGTAGATTTTTCCTATGAGGTATCAAGATCACTTGCTGCATGTGAGGGTGCATTGCTGATCGTGGATGCAGCGCAGGGCGTTGAAGCTCAGTCCGTAGCTAACTGCTATACAGCAATAAATCAAGGCTTGGAAGTNCTTCCTGTGCTNAACAAGATGGATTTACCTCAAGCTGAGCCGGAACGAGTTGTCTCAGAGATTGAGGACATCATTGGCATTGATGCCAGTGAGGCAATTCACTGTAGTGCAAAAAGTGGATTAGGTGTTATTGATGTGTTGGAGCAGATAGTTCTCAAGATTCCTCCTCCCCGAGGCTTGACAAAAAATCCATTACAGGCCTTGATAATTGATTCTTGGTTTGATAATTACCTTGGAGTTGTCTCTTTAATTCGTGTAATGGAAGGCACGCTTTGTGTAAGAGATAGAATTATCGCCAAATCTATTGGACGGGCACATGTTGTAGATAGCCTTGGAGTGTTTACACCAAAGCGCCAGGAGAAGAATGTGCTTAAAGCTGGAGAGGTAGGCTTCATGGTTGCGGGCATAAAAGATATTAAAGGGGCCCCTGTCGGNGATACTTTAACTCACTATAATACCGCTGATGTTTTATCGCTACCNGGATTCCAAACAATAAAGCCGCAAGTGTACGCGGGAATGTTCCCTGTAGACTCAGATGATTTTGAAATTTTTCGTGATGCGCTCTCAAAATTAGCGATTAATGATGCCTCGTTGGTTTATGAGCCAGAAAGTTCCGATGCGTTAGGATTCGGATTTCGTTGTGGCTTTTTAGGTATGTTACACATGGAAATTATTCAGGAGAGATTAGAACGCGAATATCGACTTGATTTGATCACCTCTGCTCCNTCGGTNGTTTATGAGGTAGTGTCCAGTAAGGGCGGACAGTTCAGTATTTCGAATCCCTCTGATCTACCTGATCCAACGCACCTGNTTGAATTACGCGAACCAATCTGTGTTGCAAACATTCTCGTGCCAAAGGAATTNGTCGGTAACGTTATTTCGCTCTGCGTAGAAAAACGTGGTGTGCAAATTGATCTCCAATATGTTGGTGGACAAGTTGCGATTAATTATGAATTGCCCTTAAGCGAGGTTGTCATGGATTTTTTNGATCGATTGAAATCGGTNAGTCGTGGTTTCGCCTCTTTAGAATATAATTTCTTGCGATTCGATCCAGCGCCTTTGGTAAGACTTGATGTTTTGATTAATGGTGATCGGGTTGATGCACTCGCAGCAATTGTCCACCGCACAGAATCGACTCGTAAGGGCCGAGTGCTAACCGAGAAAATGAAGGAGTTGATTCCTAGACAGATGTTTGACGTNGCAATTCAAGCGGCTATTGGTGGACATATTATCGCTAGNACTACAGTAAAAGCACTGCGGAAAAATGTCACCGCGAAATGCTATGGGGGAGATGTTTCCAGGAAGAAAAAGCTCTTNGAAAAACAGAAGGCGGGGAAGAGACGTATGAAGCAAGTTGGGAGCGTGGACATTCCTCAGGACGCTTTTCTAGCTGTTTTGAGAACTTGAGTATGGATTTAACTTTGAGATGAAGAGTTGTGAATCTTAACTTCGAATTGATACTTACTTTGCTGTTTNTACTGTCAGCANTCTTCTGGCTTGNTAATTACTTCTTAATGAAAAAACAAGATGGTGTTATTGAGTTTATCGCATCAATGGCGCCAGTGCTTGGTGTAGTTTTATTACTGCGATCATTTATTGTCGAACCTTTNCAAATACCGTCTAAATCAATGGTNCCAAACTTGCTTGTTGGCGANTTTATCCTGGTAAATAAATTTGCNTATGGTNTNAGACTNCCGGTTTTGCGATACAAATTATATGATTTCGGCATGCCGGAACGTGGAGATGTGATGGTATTTTTCCCTCCTCATGATGATAGATATTTCATAAAAAGATTGATNGGATTGCCTGGGGATGAGGTGCGTATCATTGAAGGAGTTGTTTATATTAACGGACGCCAAATCCCACAAAAGATTTCGNGAGATATTGCGACTGCTAATCACATCATAATGAATGAGCGACTGGCGGAGTCGGAGCACAAGGTCCAAAAACGNCTAGTTCCCACCCGTTTAAGCTTNAATCACNCGGCAATAGTGCCTGAGGGCCACTACTTCATGATGGGNGATAATCGCGATAATTCCAGTGACAGTCGAGTTTGGGGGCCAGTACCTGAGGATCGGTTGGTAGGGAAAGCTTTTGCGCGATGGATGTATTGGGACGAATTTNTCAGTTTTCCTAGCTTTAGTAGGGTAGGTTGGCTGAATTAANNCGCCCATTGGCGACTAAATTNAAAAAGCTTGGACTTTAAATAATTAGCGAAGGCTAGTGTTATGACCCGTGCATTTGAGCATGCAGAAATGGTGCAAAAACGATTGCTGCAGGANAGACTTAATTATGTTTTTTCTGATCAAAATCTTTTGGTATTGGCTCTTACTCATCGTAGCTACGGTTCACAAAATAATGAACGACTTGAGTTNCTGGGTGATGCAGTTCTTGGCTCGATAATTGCGAATTATTTATATCGACATTGTCCTCAGTTGAGGGAGGGTGAAATGAGTCGAATGCGCGCGCAGATAGTTCGCGCCGAATCTTTGGCCGGGGTAGCTAGAAGATTGGATCTGGGCAGGTGCCTACTGCTGGGCCCTGGAGAGATGAAAGCGGGCGGGGTAACGCGTGATTCAATTTTGGGTGATACTGTTGAGGCAATCATTGGTGCTGTTTACATTGATTCTGGCTTAGATTCTTCCAGCGACTGCGTTTTGCGTTGGTTTGAAAAAGAATTGATCAGAGTGTCATATGAATACCCATCCAAAGATTCAAAAACTCAACTACAAGAATGGTTGCAAAAGAGGGGACAGCCCTTACCATGTTATCGACTGATGGAAACGGTAGGAGAGGCCCACAGGAGATTATTTACTGTTGAATGTGTTCTTTCATCAATTGACATCGAAGCCAAAGCCTCAGCAAGTAGCGTAAAGAAAGCAGAACAAATTGTCGCGGAAAAGCTTCTCATTGAAATAGGAGAAACATAGTGGCCTCAACAACAAATCAGTGCGGTTATGTGGCAATAGTTGGGCGTCCAAATGTAGGTAAGTCGACGCTGCTCAACAATATCTTGGGAAGAAAGTTGAGTATTACTTCCAGGAAGCCCCAGACTACCAGACATACACTTTTGGGTATTTTCACAGAGGGAGCAATGCAGTTAATTTTTGTCGATACCCCTGGCATTCATGCGAATCGAGATCGTGCAATTAATCGCGTAATGAATAAGACCGCAATCAGCGTTCTACAAGATGTAGATTTGGTACTCTTCGTGGTTGATCGTCTTATGTGGGGGATTGAGGACGAGTATGTAGCGAAACATCTGCAGAACAGTCGTGTGCCGATGTTGTTAGTAGTTAACAAGATCGATATGTTAAGTGAAAAAGAGCTCTTGTTACCTCAGTTAAAATTTTTGTCTCATAAATGCAAGCCTAAAGAGTTGATACCTGTATCCGCGCTCCGAAAAATTAACATTTCTAGATTGATGTCTTCGATCAGGCCATTCATTCCGACAAATATGCACTTGTTTCATCAAGATCAAATAACCGATCGAAGTGAACGATTTTTGTGTAGCGAGATAATTCGGGAAAAGATTACCAGAAAACTCGGAGCTGAATTGCCTTACGAAGTAACAGTAGAAATAGAGGCATTTAGCACCAGGGCAAGAATCACCCATATCGACGCACTGATATTAGTGGAGCGGGCGGGTCAAAAAAAAATCATTATTGGTGACGGAGGCAAATGCTTAAAGGAAATAGGCAAAAGTGCACGTGTTGATATTGAAAACTTAATTAATTCTAGAGTCATGCTGAGGACTTGGGTGAAAGTCCGCAGTGGTTGGTCAGATGATGAGCGGGCTTTGAGAAGCCTTGGGTACTTGGATAGTTGTTAAGTGAAGGGATTCCAAGAACAACTTGGTTTTGTTTTGCACACGCAGCCATTCAGTGAGAACAGTCTTCTTGTAGACCTATTAACTTGTGGATATGGAAGGGTAAAGTGCATTGCTAAAGGTTTCAGGGGTGGGCGTAAAAATGGGCGCACTAATTCGCTCTTTCCGCACTCTGAATATAATTTATGTTGGCATGGTAAAAATGATTTAAAGGTACTCACAAGTGCAGAGTTAATAGGGCCACCAGTATTTTTAGATAGAGAGCCTCTCTATCACGGGCTGTACTTGAACGAATTAATTTATCGTCTAGTTGATTGTCAAGAGTATTTGGATGGTTTCTATCCAGCTTATAGAGATTTTATAAGTTCTTTAATATTGACTGGGGCTGATGAAACACGGTTGCGAGAAATTGAGATGCAATTACTGANAGAACTCGGGTTTGGTCTTTTACTAAATGTTGATGTCCACAGTGGNGAAAGTGTAAATCCGGAANACTTTTATAAGTTCAATCCGGAATCAGGTTTTNACAAGGCATTGAAGGATGACCTTTCCGATAACCTATTTTTAGGTAAGTATTTGCTTGAATTACATGCCGGATGTTGGCAGCGGCGCGAGGTTTTANTGATTGCAAGAATAATTTTAAGAAAGACGATAGATTTCCGTCTCAATGGAAAACCCTTGCATAGTCGACGACTTTATAGGTCTTTTTTGGCGTCTTAGCTTCGTAACTCTTAATTCTTTTGTATTTTTGTTTGGACAGGAAAAAATGGTTGTATCAATAGGAACAGACATTGTTGAAATTGAAAGAGTTAAAAAGGTACTCNTGAGGTTCGGCGGCCGTTTCGTCCAACGAATATTGACCCAAGGCGAAATAAGTGAATGGCACCGGAGAGGTTGNGCTGAAGGCTTTTTGGCGCGCCGCTTTGCGGCTAAGGAGGCAATCTCAAAAGCTCTTAAGACCGGTATTTCTGAAAGCATAAACTTTCAGGACATAAGCATCAAAAATGATCAAAAAGGTGCGCCGTTTGTTGTTTTGTCAGANAAGGCTGGTAGTTTGNTGGAGAGTTTTGGAGCTACTCGCGTTTTACTNAGTATCAGTGATGAGCGAAGTTATGCCATCGCTTATGCCATGATAGTNTCGTAGCGTGGTGTTCAATGTTTTGNAAAAAATTAGATGACAATGAAAAAATATGTTTTCAATGATTTGTTTTATTTAATTGATCGTCTTCGAGACCCCGAACTTGGATGTGAATGGGATATTAGTCAGGATTTAGAGACCATAGTTAAATTTGTACTTGAGGAAGTCTATGAGGTTGTGGATGCCGTGGAGACANGNGATTATTCGCATCTGAAAGAGGAATTAGGAGATTTATTATTTCAAGTAATTTTCATGTGTAAGTTAGCTGACGAAAAAAAACTCTTNGATTTTGACGAAGTCGCTTCGGAACTTGTAGCTAAACTNGTTAGGCGACATCCTCATGTTTTTCCTGANGGCACACTTTTCTCTAAGAGAATTATTGGTGATGACAACTGCTTACAACAGATTTCAGCCAAATGGGAAGAAATTAAATTAGCTGAGCGCGTCAAAAAAGGACANGATCAACTCTTGTCTGATATTCCTCTTGCGATACCGGCGCTGGCGAGAGCGGAAAAAATACAAAAAAGGACATCCAAAGCTGGATTTGACTGGGACAATGTTGACNAAGTTTTCTTGAAGGTCAAAGAAGAACTNGGGGAATTAGAAGATTCTATGCAAGAGGGTAATCAGGCTTCGATGGAGGAAGAATTTGGAGATTTGTTGTTCAGTTGTGTCAATTTAGCAAGACANTTAAGCATAAATCCTGAGCAGGCGCTTCGAAAAGCAAATGCTAAATTTGNTGAGAGGGTTTGTAAGGTAGAGGCCTTATGCGATGCACAGGGGTNGACGANTTTGGCTAGTGTCGATCTTGAGGCGCTNTGGCAAAGGGNAAAGTTAGATGAAAATAATTCCATGAAGGATTGTTAAGTTGTTATTTCTTGTCTGAAATATCCAATCAGTGTAAGGTGCTTTCGAAACAAAGGTTATTTTTAAAGTTTACGTAAAAGAAAAGTGCTAACGGCTTTGTTCGTGTTCAAGTGTTTCTGGGAAAAAGGTATTAAGCATTGTGAGAATTATTTTGTTAGGTCCACCAGGGGCGGGAAAAGGTACGCAAGCAAGGTACATTGTTGATTATTTTGGTATTCCACAAATATCGACAGGCGACATGCTAAGGACTGCTGTAAAGGCGGGCACAGATTTAGGTCTTCGAGTACAGGATATAATGACTTCGGGAGGATTAGTTTCAGATCAAATAATTGTTGAATTGGTCAAAGAAAGAATAGCTCTTCCAGATTGCNTTAATGGTTTTCTTTTTGACGGATTTCCCCGAACCATCCCCCAAGCTAGGGCAATGTTGGAAGCANGTGTGGATATTCAATATGTTATAGAAATTTCCGTAAATGATGACGAAGTAGTNACTAGGCTTGGCGGAAGGAGGGTGCATGAGAGGTCGGGACGCATTTATCATGTAATNCATAACCCNCCAGAAANAGAAGGACTTGATGATGAGACTGGCGAACGTTTGATTCAACGTGAGGATGATAAAGAGGATACGGTTCGTAATCGGCTAAAAGTTTATCGTCAGCAGACTAAGCCTTTAATCGCGTTTTATAAAGGTGTTGCAAGCGAGGGTTCTGNCATAGTGCCNTGCTTTGCCTCNGTAGACGGCTCCGGCAACCTGGATTTTATTNAGTGTAAGATAAGAGAAGTACTCTTGCGATGATCTCTGAACACGGGCCACATTAAACATGTTGTTTAATAGGAATTAGTGTGCCTCATGAATTTCAATGATGTGGAAATACTATTTGCGTACTGTCGCTTTCTCTCTGNGTTGTAGTAGTGGAGTTTTAAAATGATGCTCGCAGTAGAAACAGCAACCGCTGCCTGCTCGGTTGCCCTGTCCGATGGTAACAAAACATTTTTTCGTTATTCTANGGAACCTCGCTCTCATAGNAAGAAAATCATAAATATGATAGNCGATGTTTTAGAGGATGCTGCAGTTTCGTTTTCAATGATTAATCGTCTTGCTGTGACAGTTGGCCCCGGATCGTTTACAGGGCTTCGGGTCGGCTTTTCTGTTATCCAAGGACTAGCTTTTGCTCGAGATCTNCCAGTNGTTCCGCTGTGTACATTGGAGGTTCTCGCCGCCACATATCGAAGGACGCATATCGAGAAAACCGGAAATGGATTAGTAATCTCGTTGTTGAACGCCCGNATGGGTCAATGCGCTCTTGGCGGTTTTAGGTGGAATGGAAATTTTTGGTCAAATGAGATTGCAGTTTGCTTAATGGGAATAGACAGGGCAGAGCAAGTGATATGCGAGCAACAACCCGAAATGGTAGTAGGAGATGTGGGTGTATTATTTGAAAAGGAAAATATGAATCGCGATAAGCATGCTCACTTAATTTTAGAGCTTTGTCCCCATGCTATTGATGTCATAGTTCTTGCAAATGAGCCCGGTAAAAACGCAGATAAAATAGGAAACATCGAACTCACCTATTTAAGGGAAAGCAANACATGGTCCAAATCTAAAAGATAACNAGGTTTAAAACTAATGGATATTTTTCAAGCTATTTTTTTGGCTTTAGTTCAAGGAATTACNGAGTTTCTTCCCGTGTCCAGCTCGGGGCACTTGATACTAGCAAGCAATCTTTTAGGATGGACAGATCAAGGTCTGGAGTTTGACGTTGCTGTTCATTTGGGCTCGTTGGTTGCGGTCATTGTTTTCTTTAGGAAAGATTTAACCCGCCTAACAACTTCTTGGTTAGCTAGTATTTTTAAGAGGCACGTGGATGGGGATGCGATATTGGCCTGGCAGTTGTTTGTTGTCACGATACCAACGAGTGTGGTTGCTTGGGTTTTTAGTGATTTNATTGAAATGCACTTCCGTTCATTGAGTGTAGTTGCTTCTGCTACTATTTTTTTTGGACTATTACTTGGATTGGCAGATATATCGAGAGAGACAGATGCACCNTNAGAGACTCTAAGTTGGCGAGATTCATTTCTTGTGGGTTGTGCGCAAATTTGTGCTTTGGTACCTGGTGCCTCAAGATCTGGTGTAACGATGGCCGCGGCACTGGCATTAGGTTACTCTAGAAGTGTATCAGCGCGCTTTTCCTTCTTAATGGCTTTACCGATAATCTTTCTGAGCGGTGTTTACAAAACAACGCAATCAATGTGGGAGGAAACACTGTTGATACCGCTTCTCATTGGGGTTATTGTTTCAGCAATGAGTGCCTATTTTTGTATAGGAATCTTTTTACGTTTTATTCAACGCATCGGAATGATACCTTTTGTAATTTATCGGTTGATACTTGGTAGCGTGTTACTTTTTGTTGGCCTGAATTAGCCAGAGTGGAGTTTTTTCAAAAATAAACCTGGGGGTATAACTGATTGGCATATGATATGAGAATGAGAGCGTTGAATCAAAGGTTGTACAGTTTTTTGGATGACTCTCCGACTCCTTTTCATGCGGTCCTGCAGATGTCCCAAATTCTGGAAAAAGCAGGGTTCACTCAAATTTTTGAGAAGGAAGACTGGTGTTTACAGAGAGGTGGAAAATATTTTGTCACTCGAAACCAGTCTGCGTTGATTGGTTTTATAGTAGGAGAGAGTGACCCCGCAGAGTATGGAGCTCGGTTGGTGGGAGCTCACACGGACAGCCCTGCTTTAATGGTCAAACCCCAGTCGGAAATAAGGGAAAATGGTTTTCTTCAATTGGGTGTAGAGGTGTATGGGGGCGCACTTCTCAATCCGTGGTTTGACCGCGGTTTATCTATTGCGGGCCGCGTGGTTTGCCAGTCAGTTGAGGGTGAACTGTCATCTCATCTCATAGATTTAAAAAGACCCGTGGCTTTCATTCCCAGTCTTGCGATACATCTTGATAAAGAGGCAAACAAGAATCGCACTATTGATCCGCAAACAGATCTTTCGCCCATTGTATTGCAATTAAATAAAAATCAAGAGCTGAGAGATGTCCTTCAGAAAGAATGTCTCAATGAGGAGTTAATAATAATTGATTACGAGTTATATCTTTATGATTCTTTGGGTGCGACAGAGTTGGGATTACAGAATGAATTTTTCTCGTCAGGCAGGCTGGATAACTTATTAAGTTGTTTTTCAGGAGTTGAGGCTCTGTCCCGTGCGGATTCAAAGCATTTCTGTGTATTCGTTTGTAATGATCATGAGGAGGTTGGAAGTATTTCTGCCTGTGGAGCTGACGGTTCCTTTTTAGAATCGGTCTTTGAAAGAATTTTTGTTGGCAAGCCTTTGAGTTGCGTTTTTACAAGCTCTATGTTTATTTCATGTGATAATGCTCATGCTGTTCACCCAAACTATAAAAGACAACATGATTTCTGGCATCAGCCGGTCTTAAATGGAGGCTTAGTCATGAAGGTAAATGCCAAACATAGGTACGCTACAACCAGCCTAACGTCTAGTATTTTTAAAAAGATATGCTTGAATGCTGAAGTGCCAGTTCAAACTTTTGTTTCTCGGAATGATTTAAGTTGTGGCAGTACTATTGGACCTATAACCTCGGCTCGTTTGGGGATACCCACAATTGATGTAGGCATACCGCAGCTGGCTATGCACTCGTGCAGAGAAACAGCTGGTGTAAGAGATCCAATTTATTTGAGTAAGGCACTGGAGAAGTTTTTTAATTTTCCGCACTCAGTTTCAGTGTAGGTTTGCATTAAAGTATGGTCAATTTTTCTGGCAAAAAACGCGTTCTCACAGGCATCACCACTTCTGGTACACCACATTTGGGAAACTATGTGGGAGCCATCAGACCGGCTATTCTTGCTAGTAGATCTGAGTCTAATGATGCTTACTTTTTTTTGGCGGATTATCATGCGTTAATTAAAACGCAAAATCCGCTCTTGGTGCACCAGTCTACGTTAGAAGTAGCGGCGACATGGTTGGCACTTGGTCTTGATCCGGAAAAAGTGACTTTTTACAGACAATCAGATATTCCAGAAATTCAAGAATTGACTTGGTTCTTATCCTGCATGACGGCGAAGGGCTTGATGAATAGAGCCCATGCATATAAGCATGCAGTGCAGGGAAATCTTGATAATGGAGAGGACGAGGATTTTGGAATTAACATGGGATTATTTGGATATCCAATACTTATGGCGGCAGATATATTGATGTTTAATGCACATGAGGTACCGGTAGGACAGGACCAAGTGCAGCATGTTGAGATGGCAAGAGATATCGCTCAGCGGTTCAACCATAAATTTGGAGAATATTTCGTCTTGCCCAAGGCGGGGGTGGATAAAGATTTATCGCTTTTAAAAGGCTTGGATGGCCGTAAAATGAGCAAAAGTTACAATAATACCATCCCACTATTTCTCTCAGAGAAACAACTCAAGAAATTTATCAATAAAATAAAGACTAACCTTTTGGCACCCGGAGAGAGGAAAGATCCAGATTCTTCTGCGGTTTTTCAGATTTGGAGGGCATTTGCAAGTCGGCAACAAACACAGGAAATGCGAGAAAAGTTTGATCATGGCATTGGGTGGGGCGAAGCGAAGAAACAATTATGTGATTTAATCAATACTGAACTTCAACTACCCAGGGAGCGTTATTATAAGTTTTTGGAACATCCTGAAAGAGTAGAATCTATTTTGATTAAAGGAGCAGACAAGGCTCGCGCAGAATCGAAAATAATGATTGACAATCTGCGCGATGCGGTTGGCATTAGACCGTTGTCCTAAGTTTTAAATTAAATTTTTTTAATCATCAGTTTGCACCTCAAAATACTGTATACTCTCACTAAGTTTTAATACAAAGATGTGGAGGTTTGGATGTTTAGTCGAATTGTTCTTTTGAACAATTTTGCTTTGTTTTTCTTTCTCGCTGGGTGTGGATTTGGGGGAGACAAAGCACCGCTAACGGAAAAACAAAAAACTATGATTGCAGAGCGCATCGCGCCGGTGGGATCAATTGTAAAAGTTGAGGATTTGATTCAGGAAAAAAGTGATGCTTCCTCTGAAATGATGTTAGACAAAGTAGCATTGTCACAGGGAAATGAGCACGTAGTCGAGATGTTAAATTCCGGTGATGGAGGAAATATGATTTTTGATCCGCCAGTAATTAAAGTGTCCAAGGGTGATACTATTCACTTCAGAGCAATAGACATGTCGCATAATTCTGCAGCAATTAATTCGATGATACCGCTAGGCGCTGAGTCTTGGGCCGGATTGATAAATCAAGACATAAGTGTGGTCTTAGATATCGAGGGCGTTTACGTGTACCAATGTGATCCTCATGCGATGATGGCAATGGTTGGGGTGATTCAGGTTGGGGCGGCTACCAACATTCGTGAGGTAAAGATTGCGGCTGAAGAATATAAATCTAATTTCATGCTTAACAATGATAGGTTAACCGGATATTTGGCCCAGCTCTGACTAATATACCGTATTTTCAAAGCTTCATCGAGCCGTCTTCCAATTCTGAATATTATTATTTTTGTGTAATTAGACGCCACTTATTCGCTGTGGTCCAGCCGCTAAAATAGGGTTTGAGACTTCGAATTTCTGCATGTTCTCTGTAAATAGTTTGGCTAGTTTTCTGGCTTGTACATCATACTCTTTTGAATCTCTCCAAGTTGTTATGGGATTAAGATACTTATTGTCGACACCTGGGATGTCTGTGGGAACGTGAAGATTCAGGATCTCTAGATATTGGGTCTCTGCGTTACTTAAGCCGCCATTGACTATGGCAGACACAATTGATCTAGTGACAGGTATTGGAAAGCGGTTTCCTTTTCCGTTTGGTCCTCCAGAACCACCAAACCAGCCGGTATTGACTAAAAATACCTCAGATCCAAATTTTTCAATACGCTTTAATAATAGATTAGCATAAATTTCTGCTTTTCTTGGCATGAAAGGGGCACCAAAGCAAGGTGAAAAAGTAGGGGATATCCCTTTCTCAGTCTCTATTTCAGTCGAGCTCACTCGTGCAGTGTAGCCCAACAAAAAATGATATGCTGCCGCCTCTTGGCTCAGCAATGAGACAGGAGGTAACACTCCATTCACATCGCAGGTTAGGAAAATGATATATTTTGGTTCACCAGAAGAATTTTCGATTTTTCGATTGGGCACGTGTTCTAGTGGGTAGCTACATCTGCCATTTTCCGTGATTGAGGTATTATCGAATTCTGCGATGCGCTGATTGGAGGCATTTACGAATACATTTTCAATAATGGCACCAAATCGGATAGCATTCCAAATAATAGGCTCATTTTTTTTGCTCAAGTTTATGGTTTTAGCATAACACCCACCTTCAAGGTTAAACACACTGTCTCTAGCCCAACCATGTTCGTCATCTCCGATGAGAGCACGCCGTGGGTCTGCAGAGAGTGTGGTTTTTCCCGTACCGGACAGGCCAAAAAATAAGGAAGTATTTCCGTCATCTCCGACATTTGCAGCGCAGTGCATTGGCATTACGCCTACAGCGGGCAAAAGAAAATTTTGTACGGAGAACATCGCTTTTTTAATTTCACCAGCGTAGCTTAGTCCGGCGATTAGAATGCGTCTCATAGAAAAGTTGATAGCCACCACACCCTCAGATCGCGTTCCATCCGTAGCTGCATCACAGACAAAGTTACAAGCATGCAGCATTTCCCAGTAAGGTTTGTTTTTTGGATTGTATTGCTTGGTCCTCACGAACATATTTCGGGCAAATAGATTATGCCAAGCAGTTTGCGTTGTTATTTTTAAGGGCAGATAGTGTTCTTCATGCTGCGCCACATGGAGGTGAGAAATGAATTGCTCNTGTTGATTTAAATAAAGCNCAACTTTTTCCCANAGAAGGTTAAATTTACTCTNNTTCATCCTCTGGTTTGTNGTTCCCCAAACNATTGATTCGGCNGTNGTGGGCTCATCNACAAAAAATCTGTCGAGTGGAGAACGTCCACTTCGATTTCCTGTAAACACGCACAAAGCTCCGTTGTCAAGCAGGTGTCCCTCTNTACGAATTAAAGATAGTTCAATTAATTCAGCTACGCCTAAGTCCTGATGAGAGNTTGCTTTGGCCATTTTAAGTTTATAGCTTAAGTATTTTTAACCTTGAGGTAGACCCTTATTCAAATATCAAGTGATTCGACTTCAGTCTCTTTCCTTCTGATGGTAGCTTAGAAACGCAAGTCTGACTATTCTTTTTAAATGAAAATTTTGATTCTAATTATATATCACTCAAGTTATTCTCCTATTGGTGATTATGAGTATTTTTGAACTCCGATTTGTGAAACTCATAGTTTTCATCGCAAAACTCACAGTTTGCCGAGATTGAATCCCCTTCCTGAAATAAGGATAGCGGTTCTTTTAAATTAAGTTCATGAAGTGCTTTTAGAAATCTTTCCCGTGAGCAGCTACACGAAAAATTTGGATTTTCCACAGATAAAATGCGGACATCATCATTGGAAAACAAAGAAGTAAGCTGATCGTCATGGGGCAGATTAATTTGTTCCTCCGCACGAAGTGTTTCTAGCAGAATAGATTTTTCTCTCCAAACTTGGGAGCATTCGTCATTCGAAGTCAGTTCTGGCATTTTTTGTAGCAGTATGCCGGCTGCAGTTNGCATATTGCCAGCGAGTTTAATTTTAGTTTTTAGCTGCTCCGATTGCTCGAAATAATACTCCAAACAACGACTTAGCGTCNTTTCGCAAATCGGGACGATTCCTTGATACCTATCCCCATATTCGGGCTCCAAAGTGAGTCTTAGAGTACCTTTTTTAAATATTTGGTAAAAATTGATTTGGTCCGAAAGCATTGAGAAATCCCCACGTACAATTCCTCTAACATTATTTTTCGAGGTGCATTCAGCCATAATACTTGACAGGCCTTTTGCTCTTTGAGCATGAAGGATCAAACGACCGTCGTATTTAAGATTTGCGTTGAGTAAACAAACAGCTGCGAGAAATTCCCCGAGCAGCTTGCTGACGTTGTGAGGGTANCTATTGATCGAGATTATGTCTCTATAATACGAGCACAATGTCACCACTTGCCCTTTAATGTTGGTGTTATCGAAAATAAATTTAGTTAGTGTATTATCTTTTAACATTTCTTTACGTGAGTCTTTGGTTAGTCNCACCCAAGTTGTCGCAGTTGGTGTATTTGCCGACGTTGTTTTTTATTTGGTCGAGTTACAGTTGGATTCGAAAGTGATGAAATTTTCTTCTCCTCAATTAATACTTGCCTCTTTTGATAGCTTGTGTCGGTCTCCAANTAAAGCTTCTGAGCCTCCGGAGCTCTTTTTCTTTTTGAGCTTACTGCAAGCACAACAACAATTTTCTCACCCACAGGTTGCTTGATGCTTATAAGTTGATTAATTTCAATTTTTCGACTTGGCTTTATTTGCTCTTTATCAATCTTTATGTGGCCGGCGTTAATGGCGGCTTTGGCCATCGACCGTGTTTTGTAAAATCTTGCGGCCCAGAGCCACTTATCGATTCTCACTATCATAAAAAAANTTTAGTTTGCTCTTATCAAGTCGTCAAAGTGTTGCAACGCATTAAAATCGCAGTATTGATTTTTTCTCGCCTTGCTGTCAGGTTTTTCAATGCCAGTCAGAAAAGCAATTCCATACGTCTTGGCTGATTGAAGGACATCTTCGGAATCATCAATGAAAAGTGTCCTCTTGGGATCAAAATTTATATTTTGCCTCAACTGTTCCCAGAATTTTAGGCTTTCTTTTGGGAAGCCGTAATCATGTGAAGATATTATTAAGTCAAGATTATGTATGAGATCCGTCTTTGAACATTTTATTCTTAGGTCACCTTTGTCTGCGTTAGTTAATAAAATCCTTGATTTGTTCATGTTCATCAGGGTTTTGAGAAATTTCATGCCACCGGGACGTTCTTTGATAAGGTGGCTAATTTCTCTCTTCAGTTCAAGGATATCCACACAGAGTTCATTAGACCAAAATTTCGCCGAGTACCAATTTAAAGTTCCTACATGCTTTAAAAGGAGCGAGCGAATTTTGTTTTGAACCTTTCCTAAAGGTTGATTAAAAAGTTCTGANTACCGTACAGGTAAATGACGTGACCAGAATTCGTTATCAAAATTCAGATCTAGAAGCGTTCCNTCCATGTCGATAAAAACGGTATCAATAAGCTTCCAATCAACAACCATAGTTATCCATCTAGAAAAGTACACTTACAGTNNTTTAGTATACTATAAAGTTTTCTGACTTAGTAATTGATGTTTTATTCATGACGATATGATTCTATTAAGGAGAAATGGCATGGATTGGAAATTAATGAATTCAGTCCTGGAAATAGTAGCAGCGGCAAGCGCATCTATTTTGGAAATTTATAAATCTAAAAATTACGATTTGTANAAGAAAAATGACGGCTCTCCGTTGACGTGTGCTGATCTTTCAGCGCATCAAATCATATCAGATGGCTTACGAAAGTTAGAATCAACTACTCCAATACTATCCGAAGAGTCGAAGGAAATCAGTTCGACAAATCGGGCTTTTTGGGAGCGCTATTGGCTTGTGGATCCTTTGGATGGCACATCCGAGTTCTTAGANGGGAATGGAGAGTTCAGTGTCAACGTGGCGTTGATTCAATCTAATAANCCCATAATGGGTGTCGTTGATCTTCCGGTTCAGGGAATNACCTATTTTGGGGGTTCTCATGGCGGCGCCTATAAGCGCGATTCTTTGGGTCAGAGGGAAATAAATTGTCGCTCTATGGCTTCCGTTTTAGGGGGCAGAAATACAATGGTGGTCATGATGAGTCGCAGGCATGGAGATACCAAAGCTATTGAGTTAGTGGAAAAAATTAAACGCTTTATTGGACCTTGTGAGGTTAAAAATGTCGGTAGTTCTATAAAAATATGTATGATTGCGGAGGGAAAAGCTGACCTTTATCCGCGGCTTTCGACGACTTGTGAATGGGATACCGCGGCTGCACAGGCAGTACTGGAGGCAGCCGGGGGTGCTATATTGGACGAAAAGATGCAAGTTCTTTCGTATAATACAAGGACAGATCTAAAGAATCCTTTTTTTTATGCTGTTGGTGACATCGCCTATGATTGGCGAAGAATACTATTTTAAGCTGCANTNTTGNTCCATCNTTAGAATAAGTCCTCAGGGATTGGATTCTGCTGATCNAGTGGTAATTCCCCTGTCCCCTTNAATAATTCTGGAACCTCATCACTTTTGAAGTACTCGAAAATCCCTTCCTGATTTGCACCAATTCTTTTTCCTGTCTCCTCATCAATTTTTACACGAACTAGTCCGCTCGGTTGCAATTTTGGTACTTGCTTTGTATCTTTNAGTGCTNTTGCCATGAANTCAATCCATATTGGGAGTGCCGCTGAACCGCCATACTCGTTTTTACCTATTATCGAATTATCATCAAAGCCTAACCATGCTGTTGCAACAAGAGTAGGTGAATACCCTGAGAACCAAGCATCGCGGGGTCCATTTGTTGTGCCTGTCTTCCCGCCCAGATCCTCACGATCTAAAATTTTAGCCTTCATTCCAGTTCCACGTTGAATAACGTCTTTGAGAATTGAGTCAATTATAAATGCAGTCTGAGGATCGAGTACTTGAGGTGCTTGAGAATTGGTGAAACTGGTTGGCCGTTTGAGAGCAAGTTGTAGCATTTGCTTATTTACTCTATCACTTTGCAATTCTTTTCGATCGCTTAGCTCGGAGAACAAGTTCTCGAGAGCAACATCGACATTAATTAATTCAGATAGTTGTGTATCGGGTGTTATCCGGAGTCCCTCTAAACATTTCGGGCATGCTGACAACGGCTCGGTTGCAAAGATTATATTCCCATCTCTATCAATAACTTTTTCAATTATGAATGGTTTAATACGGTATCCGCCATTAGCAAAAACCGCGTAACCTGACACAATCTCAAGTGGAGTAAGTGCGTGACTGCCGAGTGCCAGCGACAGATCCAGAGGCATATCTCCTGTTTCAAACCCAAAGCCCTGCAGCCCCTCGAGCGCACGATCAATGCCGAGCCTGCGGAGCAATCGGATTGATACAAGATTTCGTGATCGATATAATGCCTCCCGTAATCTTGTAGGACCAAAAAATTTTCCNCCGTCATTTTCAGGTCTCCAAGTTTCNTCCAGTTTTTCATCGTTAAAAACCACTGGGGCATCGTTAATCAAAGTTGCTGCGGTNAAACCGTTTTTTAGGGCGCTTGCATAAATGAATGGCTTAAAGTTAGATCCAGGTTGTCGGGAAGCTTGTGTTACCCTGTTAAAATTACTATGCTGATAATCAAAACCTCCTACCATCGCTTTTATTGCACCATTATTGGGAGTAATAGCAATCAATGCAGCTTGCGCTTTTGGCAGCTGTGTTAATTGCCACTTCTGATCCTTCGTTCTAATAAGACGTATTAGGTCGCCCTTTGAGAAGATTTCATTGGGCGATTTGATGGGGTCAGATGTCTCATTCACTGTTTTGTATTTTCGTACGTGCTGTAGGCTATCTTTCCAATTAATTGTGTGGAAACGACTCTCAGCATCAAGAGTGATACAAAACTCNTCATTTATTTCAACGATAATCATAGGCTGTAATTCGGCAAATANGGGGGTACTTTTTAGGGTGGTCAGCCATTCGGTTGACGCAATAGCTTTTTTCTCCGGGCCCCTGTAACCGTGCCTTTTGTCATAAGTTAATATTCCGGACTGGAGAGCTCGAACTGCATTTTCTTGCATACTAGAGTCGATCGTTGTAATTACACTGTATCCCCTCGTATAAGCTTCTCGGCCAAATTTTTCGATCACTTTTTGACGAACGAACTCCGCCGAATAGTCAGCCTCTACTTGCGATAAAGATCCATGATAAGAAGCTTCGTCCGGCTCACTAATTGCATTTTGATACTCTACTTGATCGATATTTCCTAGCGCNAGCATCCTTCCCAATATCCAATCACGTCTCAAAAGAGCCCGTTGTGAATTGGCAAGGGGATTATATTTTGATGGAGCCTTGGGCAGGCCAGCTATCATTGCAGTTTCGGCTAAACTGAGTTGATTCAGGGATTTTCCATAATACACTTGAGCGGCTGCGCCTACACCGTAGGCACGATTTCCCATATAAATTTTGTTGGCATACAAGGATAAAATTTCTTTTTTTGAAAATTCCTTCTCAATTTTTAAGGCAAGGATTATTTCATTAAATTTTCTGGTAAACTCCTGCTTCCTGGTTAGAAAAAAATTCCGAGCTACTTGCATGGTAATCGTGCTTCCTCCACTGCGGATTGACCCTGTTCGTGCAAGTTCAAGAGCCGCTCTTGCTAAGCCAGAGATAGCGATACCACTGTGCTCGAAAAAACTTGAATCCTCTGCTGCCAAAAATGCATTCACCATAGTATTCGGAATTTCCTGGAATGAAACTGGGCTTCGTTTTTTTTCGCCGAACTCTGCGATAATTTTTAAGTCATTTGAGTAAATGCGGAGCGGAATTTGCAGCTCGATTTCACTAAGTTCTTCGACAGAGGGTAATTTCGGACTAAGGTATAAATATAAGCATGACGTAAGCACTAGGCCACTGCTAAAGAGGATAAGGCCTGAAAATAGGACAACTTTCAGAAATTTGTTGTACTTTAACATAATGTAATTTATGGCTTTTTGAAACTTTTCTTCATTATAGATGTGCCAATTGTAAAAGTAATTTTTTTCCCTTCACTAATTTGTTAGTTTTAAATCATGAAACGCTTATAATAGAGGTTGAGCGTCCAGATAACACGTATAACCTTTAATTTATATTAAATCTTGATGGATTTTTCATAAAATTACACGGATGGCATGGTATGCATAAATAGTCGAAATGGTTGGTTAAAAGAGTAAAATTTTGAGTAAGGTATGGAAGGATCCAATATTTTTTTAGTTGGCCCGATGGGGTCAGGAAAATCCTCAGTAGGGAAGGCATTAGCTGAAATTCTTTGCCGGAATTTTCTCGATGTTGATGCTGAAATCGAATCGCAAACAGGAGCTAACATCGGATGGATCTTTGATATGGATGGAGAGCAGGGGTTTCGTGATCGGGAATCAAAAATTTTTTCAATGCTTATTTCAGAGAATACGAATGCTGTAATTGCGACTGGAGGAGGCATCGTCTTGCGAGAAGAGAACAGGCGATTACTGCTTGATAATGGATTAGTGATTTATTTATGTGCCAGNTCACAACAATTATATCAACGCACTCTNAAGGATAGACAACGACCACTGTTGCAAGTCGCGGATCGAAAAAGTGTGATCGAAAAATTATTGGAAGAAAGAGATCCGTTATACCGTCAAGTCGCCGATATCGTNGTTAATTCTGGACNGGGGAGGCTTTCTCATTCGGTAAAGAAACTTGCAGAAAAGGTACTAGCGATGTAGTTAATACAACATGATTCTCCAGAGTTACGAACGCTAGTAGGCATTACAACCACTCGCTTAGGAAAAAGATTACGAAATGGACACGTCGCTTTTAAGCTCTAAATCACAGTGTGACAGAGTACACGTCACTTTGGGAATTCGAAGTTATTCAATTATCATTGGCCCTGGGGCTATGGAGGAGGTAGTACTTGCAGACCATATTTTTGGTCGCCGTTTGATGGTTGTAACGAATGAAATAGTCGACCGGTTGTATTTCGAAAACATTGCTAGAAATTTCAAAGAATTTCAGGTTGACAAAGTAGTGCTCCCTGATGGGGAAAAGATTAAGACTCTCGATGGTCTAAATGTCATTCTTTCGGCATTGCTTGAGCGCGGTCACGATCGAACTACCACTGTGGTCGCATTGGGTGGAGGNGTAATCGGGGACATTGCTGGTTTCGCGGCCGCCGTTTATCAGCGAGGGATTGATTACCTCCAAATACCCACGACCATGTTGGCGCAAGTTGATTCTGCAGTTGGTGGAAAGACTGGAGTTAATCATGCTTTGGGTAAAAACATGATCGGCGCATTCCACCAGCCATCAATTGTTATAGCGGATACGATGACATTGAAAACTTTACCCAAGAGGGAGTTTGCAGCTGGTTTATCTGAAGTAATTAAATATGGATTAATCGCTGATCGGTGTTTTTTTGATTGGGTTGAGAAAAACTTAGANGGCCTGTTGACTCATGATTCGANTTTATTGACCTATGCTATCCGTGTGTCCTGTCAAATAAAAGCATCAATCGTATCGCAAGATGAGACTGAACAGGGACATCGCGCAATCCTTAATTTTGGGCATACTTTCGGACATGCAATAGAAACTTTTCTTCAATATCGAGACTGGGTTCATGGTGAGGCGATTGCCGTTGGTATGTTGATGGCAATGAAATTATCGGTCTTACTCGGTAGTATTTCGGAGACTGATTTTGATAGGCTAAAAGTCATGCTTGAACGATGTGGACTTCCAACATCGCCACCGATATTAATGACTGNTGAAGACTTCAACCTTATTATGATGCGTGANAAGAAAGTTATAGATGGTCAACTGCGTTTGGTTATTTTACACACACTTGGTCTCGCAACAGTTTCTACTGAATATGGTGATTCTAATTTACAAAAAGTCTTATCACTTCACTGTACCGCTCAGTGATGNTTAACGTATGTAGTTCATTGTGTTTATATGTGGGTAAGCCAATCTGTGAGGGGAAGTTTTAGTGAGTGAGCTTAAAAATGATTGCCTCATGAGGAGCCTTTTAAAAGAGCCGGCGTCGCGTACGCCCGTGTGGATGATGCGACAAGCCGGAAGACATTTGCCTGAGTATCGTAAATTACGACGTAAAGCTGGCGATTTTATGAGTCTCTGTCGTGATCCAAAACTTGCTTGTGAAATAGCAATGCAACCCTTACGTCGGTATGAATTGGATGCAGCGATTTTATTCTCCGACATTTTAACAATCCCGGATGCTATGGGTTTAGGTTTNCATTTTGTGGAAGGGGAGGGACCTAAATTTCGTAAACCTCTACGAACCGAGCGAGATATNAAATCGCTTTCAGTGATAAACTCTGAGGATGATCTTGCTTATGTCCTAGAGGCGGTATCATTGACTCGAAAGGAATTAGATGGTTCAGTGCCATTGATAGGATTCGCGGGTTCACCNTGGACATTGGCGGCTTATATGATCGAGGGGAAAAGCTCNAGAGACTTTGTGCTCGCCAAGACCTGGCTGTATCAGCATCCAGAAATTTTGCATCAGTTACTGCAAAAATTAACACTCTCCCTCATTGATTATTTGAATGCTCAAATCGTTAGTGGTGCGCAAGTNATCCAAATCTTCGATACTTGGGGCGGAATTCTGAGTGATGCTGCATATGAACAATTTTCGCTTGCTTATACAAGAGAAATTATAACTAACTTGATTTCACGTTATGACGATCGTGAGGTTCCNGTAGTTTTGTTTACAAAAAGTGGTGGAAATTGGCTAGAGGAAATAGCNGCTAGTGGCTGCAATGCGATTGGCTTAGATTGGACCGTAAGTTTGCGAGAGGCACGACGAAGAGTTGGTGCGAGAGTGGCTCTCCAAGGAAATATGGATCCCANCGTGTTGCGAAGTAATCCAGAATGTATCNAGTTAGAGGTTCGAAGAATTCTTGATTCCTACGGCAGCGGCAGTGGCCATGTTTTTAATTTGGGTCATGGAATTACTCCAGACATTGACCCCCTTCACGTCTCAGTGTTCATTGAAGCTGTCCATCGATATTCTGGGACCTAGNGATTTATTCGGAACGTAAAGCTAATCGTTCACCCANTCNTAGNTCAGCTCCTGNAGTAAGATTTTTTAGCCATTGAAATTTTGGCACAAACAACAGAATNACGGTAGATCCATACTTAAAACAACCGAGTTCTTCTCCTTTTTTAAACAGTAAATTTTCTTCTTCGAAACTATTATACCGAGGCAAACGTTGCTCCATATGAGCGGATTCCTTCCAAACCGTTTCTATGCCGCGAACCAATAGTGCTCCAACAAATATTAAGCAAAAATCACCAAAGTTAGTAGACCTAAAGTAGCATACTAATCGTTCATTTCGAGTAAATAAATTGGGTATGGTCTGGCAGGTTTCTATGTTTACGGAGTATATATCGCCGGAAAAATAGCAGGTTTTGATTAATTTACAATCACAGGGCGCATGAACTCTGTGATAGTTACTTGGCGAGAGATAAATAGTGGCAAACTTCCCCATATGAAATGTTTGGGCTATGTCTTCGCACCCAACTAAATCCTCAACGGTATAGTTTCTGCCTTTAGCTTGGAGTATTTCGTTCTTNTGAATTTGACCAATTTGACTGATTGAGCCATCAACTGGTGAAGATATCGATAGGTCATTCTCATCATATTCGCGGGCGCCTGCCGATAGTCGACGAGTAAAAAACTCATTAAAAGATGAGTAGCAGTTGANATCAGGNTTTTCCACTTCANTCATATTGATTTTATAAATTTTGATGAAACCTCGTATNAGAAAGTTCTTTAGCCATACTCTTTGCGATTCAGCAACAATAGCGGTCAATTTTGAAAGAAGATGTTTTGGTAGTAATCTTTGGAGATTGACTATGAAATATAATTTTATTTTCATTATGTAAGTTTGGCTCGTTTTGTAGGAGATTTTAAGTTTTGCTGACTAAAAACCCACTCATGTTCTTTTTAATTCGTCCCTGATGTGATGATAATTTTTTAATCGCGTGGCCGATACCAAATTTTTTTTTGTGGCCTCGACAAGTGCGCATCCTGATTGTTCATCATGAATACAATCTCGAAACTTGCATTGTCCAAGAAACGGATGGAAATCTTTGAAGCCCTGCATAAGCTGCCGGGAGTCAAGATGAGCTAACGAAAATGCGTGTGTGCCCGGTGAATCTATTAAATTCCCGCCACTCGATACTCTGAATAATCTCGAGGCAGTGGTCGTATGAGAACCCTGTTCGTTTGCTATAGACAAGGTTCTCGTCGGAGAGTTTGCCGTCGGCTCAATGAGATTCAAAAGCGATGACTTACCTACGCCGGATTGGCCAACAAAGAGCGAGGTTTCATTCCGAAGATGATCTTTTATCAAATTAATCCCACACGGTATTTTAACAGACGAGCGTATGATTGGATAGCCGACGTGCGTATACTTGCTTATAACTTTTTCTAAGTACGTCAAATTTTTATGGTTAGTTAAATCCATTTTGTTAGCTATCAGTTTCACAACTATTTTCTCTGCCTCAGCGGCCACTATATAGCGATCTATCAAGTTTGGTTTCGGGGGGGGGGCACAAGCTATTACAACAAAAATTTGACTCACATTAGCAGCAACTGACTTTGTTTTGCCACTGATATCAACTCGGGCCAGTTTAGATG
>PBJN01000019.1 GCA_002720735.1 Porticoccaceae bacterium | reverse complement strand
CCGTTTGATTCAGTGATCTCGGAGACAACACGCATCGCATACGGAAATTCATCAATTGAGGGAAGCACAGCCGCTATTCCTCTGCGGGCCAATCTCCCGTGACCAATTTCTCGTCTACCTGTGAATCCGATTCTTCCACATTCTCCAACAGAATATGGAGGAAAATTATAGTGCAACATAAATGGATCATCTCGACGACCATCTAGATCATCAATCATTTGGGCATCGCGAGTCGAGCCTAGCGTTGCTACAACAAGCGCCTGCGTCTCGCCTCGCGTAAACAGAGCTGAACCATGCGCACGAGACAAAACAGAAACCTCAGCGCCAATGGGCCTTACGCTTCGGTTATCTCTCCCATCAATTCTGGGATCACCTCGAAGAATTCGACCGCGCACAATATCTTTCTCAAGTTTTTTAAACTCATCTTTAATATTATTTTGTTCATTACCCATTTCCGAGCTGAGTTGAGTAAGCACCTTGTCCCTTAAGCTAGCGATATTGTCCATACGTTGTTGCTTATCAACAAGTTGGTAAGCTCGCTTGAGATCCTCCGCTAACAACGTGTTGAGGTCATCTCTGAGTGTCTTATTCACTCCCACTGATTCCCAATTCCACCGAGGTTTTCCCACTTCATAGGCCAGCTGTTTTATGACGGTGATCACGGTTTGCATCTCTTGGTGCGCGAATAAAACAGCTCCAAGCATTATGTCTTCAGATAACTCCTTCGCTTCGGACTCTACCATCAGAACTGCATCCTCGGTTCCAGCAACTACCATATCAAGTTCGGAATTTAACAACTCAGCATTAGTCGGATTTAAAAGGTAGCCCTCCTCCTCCGTATAACCTACTCTCGCCCCACCAATGGGCCCGTTAAATGGTATGCCAGAAATCGCCAAAGCGGCAGAAGTTCCTATCATTGCGGCAATATCAGGATCAGCATTTTTTTTTGCAGATAGAACCGTGCAAACCACCTGTACTTCATTCTTAAAACCTTCTGGGAAAAGTGGTCGAATGGGTCTATCAATTAATCTGGAAGTTAACGTTTCTTTTTCTGTTGGACGACCCTCTCTTTTGAAGAAACCTCCAGGAATTTTTCCAGCAGCATAGGCTTTTTCTTGATAATGAACACCTAGAGGGAAAAAGTCGACATCCTCTTTTTTTTCTCTTGCTCCAACCACCGTACACAACACAGAAGTCTCATCAATCGAACATATCACTGCACCCGTTGCTTGTCTGGCAACACGACCTGTCTCGATTGTTACGTTGGATTCACCATATTTAAATCTTTTTACTAATGGATTCATATTGTTGCCTTCATCTATTTCTTTAAATCAGTTCTTTAGTGTAAGTAAAAGGAAGTTAGTATCCTAAAACGCCATAAACTGTAGTGTAGATAAACAGTCTATGTGCTCTCAAGAGTATCATTGAGGAATATATCACCCTTGAAAGTATTTGTGCGCCCCCGATTAGTCACTATCTTCGCAGGCCAAGTTTCTTGATAACTTCAGTGTACCGCTCAAAATTTTTTGTTTTAAGGTAATCAAGTAACTTTCTCCGTTGATTAACCATGCGTATCAGTCCGCGTCGAGAATGGTGATCTTTCTTGTGAGAACCGAAATGATCCTGCAACTTATTGATGTTCGCCGTTAAAAGTGCAACCTGCACTTCTGGCGAGCCTGTGTCTTTCTGATCGTGGCCATATTCTTTGACCAACAACGCTTTTTCTTCTGCACTTAAGGCCATAAACTTCTCCAGTGCGCAAATTAATAACGACTGGCATCCCATGCGCACTTACAGGACGCTCGTCATTGCAGCCAACTCTTTTTATGACAACTAAATCATCACTCAGGCGTGAATCAATTGAATCTACCCTACAGGGCTACCAAGCGCTTGGGT
The DNA here is from genome assembly GCA_002720735.1 of Porticoccaceae bacterium. Classification (GTDB taxonomy): domain Bacteria; phylum Pseudomonadota; class Gammaproteobacteria; order Pseudomonadales; family Porticoccaceae; genus TMED48. Next base: position 93,033 of record PBJN01000019.1, on the reverse strand, counting down.
ACCAACATACCGCCACTCCGCAAAATCCCCACTCCCAAAAACATTAGATTGTTGTCAAAGACGCGCACTATATCCCCTTCTCCCGCTAGGTTAAAGCCTTTTGATAAGAAAACTGATTGTCCTTGTTGTAATCGCGCCGCACTTTTCTCGTCCAGAGCAACTTTAGGCGTTGCATTCAAAGCATGATCAACAGGTAACAATCTTTCATCACATGCAGTTATTCCATGGCTATCATAACACTTTCTGAGCTCTGAGAGGGAAACTGACATATCGTCACTGAATGGTCCTACGGCAAACCGGTGTAATTTAATCATATGAGCTCCACATCCCAGCAAACGCCCAAGATCAGAAGCAAGGCTCCTTATATATGTGCCCTTGCTGCAGCGAATTTTCACCTCCAACTCTGGAGCGACTCCACTTTTAAAAGATACAACCTCAAACTCATATATTGTAATCGGTCTGGGTGATCTCTCTATATCCATACCTTTTCTGGCATACTTGTACAGTGGTTGTCCATTACGCTTGAGAGCTGAATACATTGGTGGTACTTGAACGGTGTCTCCTAAAAATTGATCGATAGTGGCACGAATCAATCCCTCAGTAATTGTGCTTGCATCAATAATTGATACTATTCGGCCCTCACTGTCTCCAGTATCTGTCTCTACTCCCAACTTGAAAACACTATGATATCCTTTATCGGAATCAAGTAAATATCGACTTAGCTTTGTAGCCTCTCCGAAGCAGACCGGCAACACACCGGTAGCCAATGGATCTAAACTTCCTGTATGTCCAGCTTTTCTGGCAGCAAATAAATATTTCACACGCTGCAATACATAGTTGGAAGAAACACCTTTTGATTTGTTCAGCAAAAAAATGCCATTTACCAATCTGAAGCACTGCTTATGATGCGACAAATTAGGGTTCCTCCGAAGATGCCAATCTAGAATCCGAAGCAATTGCTAGATCAATCAATTCAGACATGTCTTGACTTTTCGCCGCCAAATTATCATGGATAAAAGTAATTTTTGGCATCACCCGCAAATTCATATTAGCCGCCATTAACTTTCGCAAATACCCAGTGGCGCCATCAAGGGCTGACATGGCAATATTTACTTGATGGTCACTGTTTGACGCAATAAAGCTAACGTAAACCTTGCTGTTTGAAAGGTCTCTACTTACGCTAACTTCGGTAACGCTTACCATACCGATTCTCGGATCTCTTAAAGAGTCATTAATCAGCACTGATAGCTCTCTCTGAATCGCATCAGCAACTCTATCGCAGCGGTAAAATTCTCTCGGCATCAATATCTTAATTTTCTGTTGTTTAGTTTAGTGTTTCTGGGGCACCATCGATTGCTGGTGCGATCTCAGTTTTCAAAGGGTCCGAAGAACTTGGGTCACTTCATAAACTTCTATCAAATCACCCGCTCGAACATCATTGTAATCTTTTACGCCAATACCGCACTCCATTCCGCTTCGCACCTCCTGAGCATCGTCTTTATACCTCCGCAACGACTCTAACTCTCCTTCATAAATGACTACGTTGTCTCTTAAGACACGAATTGGCTTACTGCGATAAACGGTGCCCTCTGTAACCATGCATCCCGCTATCGCACCAAATTTTGGGGATCGGAAGACATCCCTAACTTCTGCTGTGCCTACAATTTTCTCTCTAGACTCCGGGGATAGCATCCCAGAAAGGGCGGCCTTAACCTCGTCTAGAAGACTATAAATTACACTGTAGTAACGTACTTCGATTTCCTCTTTCTTTGCTAACGCACGCGCTCCACCAGAAGCACGCACGTTAAAACCCAAAATAATAGCCCCGGTGGTGATGGCCAAATTGACATCGGACTCAGCAATACCCCCCACCCCCGAGGCTATAATGTCAACGCCCACTTCTTGAGTTGAAAAATCGTGAAGAGCCGCATTAATCGCCTCAAGCGATCCCCGAACATCTGCTTTTATCACTAATGGTAAAGTACGTTTAACCTCTGAACCAATATCCACAAACATCGTCTCTAAAGCCGAAGCTCGCTGACTCGACAATTTTTGAGCGCGAGCTTTTTCTTGTCGAAATGCGACTATATCTCGACCCTGTCTTTCATCAGGTACTACGTAAAAGTAATTACCTGCGTCTGGAACCTCGTCCAATCCTAAAATTTCTATAGGAACCGATGGTCCCACCTTCTGCATAGATTTGTTGCTTTGGTCAACCATAGCCCTTATCTTTCCTACACTCAAACCTGCCAGCACAAAATCGCCCCTGTTCAAATTTCCTTGTTGCACCAAAGCTGTCGCTACAACTCCTCTACCCTTATCAATACGAGACTCAACTATCACCCCTCGAGCCCTACCTTCAAAGCTCGCCGTTAATTCGAGAAGCTCTGACTGTAATAACACCGCATCTAACAACTCATCTATTCCCTCACCTGTTTGAGCAGAAACCCTAACAAACTGAGTGTCTCCACCCCATTCTTCTGGAATCACGTCTTTTGCGCCCAGTTCACTTGTCACTTTTTCGGGATCTGCACCATCTTTGTCCATTTTATTAATGGCAACAACTATAGGTACCCCCGCTGCCCTAGCATGCTGAACAGCCTCTTCAGTTTGCGGCATTACGCCATCATCTGCTGCTACCACAAGAATTACAATATCAGTACTTTTAGCTCCACGAGCCCGCATTGCAGTAAAAGCGGCATGACCTGGCGTATCCAAAAAAGTAATCGCACCCTTAGGGGTGCTTACATGATAAGCACCAATGTGCTGAGTAATACCACCTGCCTCACCAACGGCAATACGAGTTTTTCGAATATAATCCAGAAGCGATGTCTTGCCATGGTCTACGTGACCCATAATGGTTACCACAGGCGCCCGCGGTAATTGAGCATAATTTCTCGCTTGTTCTGTAAAAGCAGCGTCTAGTTGTTCCTCCAAATCAGTAATATTGGAGGGTATCGCTCTATGCCCTAATTCTTCAGTCACTAATACAGCAGTTTCTTGGTCGATAATTTCATGCGCAGTTACCACAACCCCTAACTTCGCGAGTTTTTTGATGACATTTACTGACTTCAAAGACAATCCTGCCGCCAAATCAGAGACCGAAATTTCATCACCTACTGTAATTTCTTGAACTTTCTTCTCTGTCGGACGCTTGAAAGTATGCTTATTTGTAACTTTTAGCGGGGTGGCGATGGCAGATCTTAGCCTGGTTTTTTTAGCTCCATCTATCTCGACATCGTCTAAAACTAGATGAGACTTTTTCTTGGCACCTTTTGAAATAGGTTTTTTTACACGCCTTATAAGGTCATCTTCATCATCTTTTATCTTGTTGGTCCGTCGTCCTTTATCATGAACGATTTCAGAGGGTGGTAAGGGCATGCCAACAACCGTCTTGTCTGCGCGTGAAATTCTTTTGGCAGTGAGGTTATCTTTCTTGTCTGACGCAGCATCTGCTTTGGTAAGCTCTTTGTTCCCTTCCTTTTTCTTGGCTTCCTCATCCGCTCTTCGCCGAGTTTCGATTGCAGCTACTCGCTGCACCTCAACTTCATCTAATGCTTCAGCCGTGCTTGCGTCTGGATTAGTTATCGAGTTTTCCGAGGGTTCGGTTGATTTCGTAGGCGATATCGATGCTTGTTCATCCGGTCGCTTGACAAAGGTTCGCTTTCGACGGACTTCAATGTTTACAGTTTTTCTATTCGCCGATTTTAACGTCGTTACAGTTTTTCGACGCAGTGTTATCTTTCCAGGCTCTCGGGCACGTTCTCCGTGCAACCCTTTAAGATATGCAAGCAAAATTTGTTTTTCTCCGTCTGATACCAGCGCTTCTGGATTTGTATGCGCCAGACCTGCATCAGTCATTTGCTTTAGCAACCTATCCACAGATGCACCCACGGTCATCGCCAATTCGCTAACTGTTACTTCAGCCATCGGTAATCCTCTATCAATGTCTGCCTTGTTGCTATTTTTGTTACTCAAACCAAGGTGCGCGGGCCGTCATTATCAATTCGGCCGCACGTTGATTACTCAAATTATCAATATCTGATATGTCATCTACCGCTTGCTCCGCAAGATCTTCCATTGTAATAATATTCCTGGCAGCTAGTTCATGGGCAAGACCTCTGTCCATTCCCTCCATATTAAGTAAATCATCTGCAGGAACAGAGCTAGTTAATTTTTCCTCACTAACAAGTGCCAGAGTGAGGAGAGCATCCTTAGCACGAGCGCGCAATTCTTGGGATAAATCTTGATCAAAGCCCTCAATTGCACTTATTTCATCAAGTGGGACATATGCTACTTCTTCTAAGCTGGTGAATCCCTCCTCTACAAGCACGATAGCAATATCCTCTCCGATATCGAGTTCCTGCATGAAGGTATTCACAATATCTGTCGCTTCCTGCATTTGCTTATCCTCAGCATCTTCCAAGGTCATTACATTTATATTCCAACCGGTAAGCTCAGATGCAAGCCGAACATTTTGACCACCTTTACCGATCGCTTGCGCCAGATTTTCTTCATTAACTGCGACATCCATTGAATGCGACTCCTCATCTACCACAATAGACCCCACCTCTGCAGGCGCCATAGCATTAATTACAAGTTGTGCTGGATTATCATCCCACAAAACAATGTCAACTCTTTCATCATCAAGATCACTTGACACAGCCTGAACTCGGGCTCCTCTCATTCCTACGCAAGCCCCAACTGGATCTATACGAGCATCTTTACTTTTGACCGCTATTTTGGCCCTTTGACCAGGATCCCTTGCTGCACCCTTAATTTCTATGATTCCCTCCGCTATTTCAGGAACTTCAATTCTAAAAAGCTGGATTAGCATGTCGGGAGAGGTTCTTGACACAAGCAGTTGGGGACCACGTGTATCTTCTCTGATGGCCGTCAAGATCGTTCTAGTCCTATCATTTATCCTGAATATTTCACGACCAACCAGTTGCTCTCTCGGCAAAAGTCCCTCTGCATTGTCTCCAAAATCAATAATTACATGTTCTCGGGTAACTTTTTTGACCGTGCCGTTGAGGAGCTCGCCAACACGATGTTTAAATCGATCAACAATAATCTCTCGCTCTGCCTCTCTCACTCGTTGGACTATCACTTGCTTTGCTGCCTGCGCGGCTATACGCCCAAATTTAGCATTGTCTACGCGCTCTTCGTATAAGTCACCAACGTTTAGATCAGGATCTTTTTCATGGGCTTCCTCGGTGGTAAACTGAGTTCCTAATTCTGCCAATACGTCATCGGCAACCACTTCCCACCACCGGAAAGACTCGTAACTTCCCGTCTCTCGATCTATGACTACACGAATATTGGCTCCCTCTTCAAACCTTTTCTTCGTGGCCATTTCTAAAGCTTGCTCAATAGCTTCAAATATAATCTCTCTTTCAACCCCCTTTTCATTGGAGACAGCCTCGGTCACCATTAAAATCTCTTTATTCACTCCTACAACCTCACAAATCTTAGAATTTTGCGATTACATTTGCCCGATCAATATTTTCAAAGGGAAAAAGATACTCACTGCTATCAATACGCACAACTATCTCGTCTCCCTCTACACCATGCAAACAACCTTTAAAATTTTTTCTATTTCCATGTGGGAATCTAAGCCTCAAAGCTATATCATGTCCCACGAACGATTCGTAGTGCGCCAGATCATATAATGGTCTCTCTATTCCGGGAGAAGACACCTCTAAAGTATATTTTCCTGCAAATACCCGCTCCACATTCAAAATCGCGACGATATGCTTACTTACCACCGCACAATCATCCACTGAAATGAAATTATCCGTTAAATCTATATATACGCGAAGTAAAGCGGTACTTTTATTTTTTTCAATTTCAATCCCCCATATCTGGAANCCCAAGGCTTCAACAANCGGACTCAAAAGTTGCTTTAATGCNATTTTTCCGATCCTCAAAACTATCCCCTCTTTCTGCACATAAAAAATGGGCCATCTGGCCCATCACAACAGTCTCCCACNTTCCAAGCTCCAAACTAAGACCTTGGTCACGTTCTCAAGCGTCAAAAACTATTACAGACCTCCAACCAAGGGGAAAACTGTCAACACTTGATCAATATCATACACTCTTGCTGATTGGTAGCGGGAGCTGGATTTGAACCAACGACCTTCGGGTTATGAGCCCGACGAGCTACCAGACTGCTCCATCCCGCATCAAAACTGTCGATGTCAGATCAAAAGGTGGATCTGCCACGCCCTTCATGCCTTAGGTCGCGCATTATAGAAAGACCAAGGCGCAAGGTCAACCGACTCCCACGTTTCAAACAGAGAATAAAANATTAGCATTGCCAAGAGACAACTTATTTACTTTTTCTTGATTCAGATATCAGGTCATAAGCCATTTGAATTTTTTGAGTTCTCTCAGTAGCTAGTTTTATNATATCGTCGGGAACACCCTGTCCAATCAATTTATCTGGATGATTCTGACTAACCAACTTTCTATATGCTTTTTTTATAGCCATATCAGAACTGGTTGATGCGACTCCAAGAACAGAATAGGCGTTGGATAGTTTATCTTGACTCCCAATGCCCGAGCCGCGTTTGCCGAAGTGGGTTTGAGCACCGATCATCCTAATTAATTCTTCGAAATTTCTTTTCGAGAAACCTAAATCAATCGCAACCTTTCGGAGGACAGACTCTTCCTGGGAGTGGAGCTCGCCGTCTGCGAGAGCGAGTGAAATCAAATAACTAAGTAGCTGATTTTTTAGATTGACATGCCTATTGCTTACTTGCACGAATGACCTAACGCAAAGCTGAGCAGAAAAATCTGTCGCTGCACCAATTTTAAAAAATTTAATAGCCTCCTGTTTTCGCTCAGCGCTCAATCCAAGGCTCGTCATCATATCTTCTGTGTGNGCGATCTCAGCTTGGGAAATATGTCCATCGCTTTTCGCTANATGTCCTAGCAGACTAAATAGTGTGGAAAAGAATATCTCCCGAATTTTGTGACGTTCTCCCTCACTAATGGGGGTAAAAAAATTGCCAAATCCGCGATCGAACTGATGCCCCAAGAAAACTCCCAAAACAGCACCTAAAGGACCAGCAATAAACCAGCCGCTTAAACCAGCAATAAATTTTCCAATCACATTAAATTCCTCTAAAATTAAACACTATTCGAGATGTTGCAACTTGTGGACATTACCCTAACACCACAGCAATTCACTCAAAGCAGTCTTTAAAAATTTTTGAAAAATAGCATGTTTGCTTCTCAAAGTTTAAACGCGAGACAGTTAAAAACGAATAACGCAGAGGGAGCTCCCAAAAATGAAATTCATCTGTCCTACAAAAGTTTGTAATATTTCAGTCCGTAGTCTAATGGGATGACGTAAAAAAATATATGGGAATAAGCANTCGATAATGTGGAATTACTTAGGGGTTATTTTAATGGCAAGTACTATGGTTTCGGTGTCTGCTCAAGCACCTGATGACGAAGCGCAGGCAACTTATAANAAAAGAAGTATCGTGGTCGGAGCCGGGTGCTTCTGGGGNGTAGAGAAGATGTTTTCAAAAATAGTAGGAGTAATAGACGTGGTCTCTGGCTACGCGAATGGTCAGGGGGTGGACCCTACTTATCAGGCAATAACACTTCCATCAAATCGAATGAACCCCCACAATCACGCGGAGGTAGTGCGTATCACATACAATGCTAACGTCGTCAACTTGAGAACCATCTTAGAGTCTTTTTTTGAGTACCACGACCCTACTCAAATAAATCGGCAGGGGAATGACATTGGTACTCAGTACAGGTCGATGATACTTACCACTGACGTGGAGCAGATAAAAGTTGCAAACGAAACTCTTACAGAATACCAAGCACTCCTATCACAGGCCGGATTTGGACAAATTGTGACCNAAATTACCCCGCTNACCCACTTCACTTCGGCAGAGTCTTACCACCAAGATTATCTCCAAAAAAATCCTAATGGCTACTGCCCGGACAACTCGACTGGGGTTTTCTTTAGTGCTGCAAAAACGGAGACCACCTCCAATGAGGCACTTTTATCAGGAAAGCAAATACTCATCATAGAGAGTAGTGGTTATTGCCCTTACTGCGAAAAACTCAGGAACAACATCACNAATCAATATGCCGGACCGATTCCAATTTCATACAGAACAGCGAGTCAANTGGTTGACTTGGATATAAAAACCCCAACTTGGGCAACACCAACGATAATTTTTCTCGAAAACGGAACTGAAGTATTTGGCTTTCAAGGATATATGGAACGAAAGGACTTTTATTATGCTCTAGGAAAATTCGCGCTTGGAGGTGAAAAGGTTTACCAAGTCGCTTTTGAGAATGGTACCGACCAAAGGTTTTGCAAAGAATATGAGATTTTCAAGAGCGTCAAAGATGGAACTTTTGTTGATAAATTGAGCGGTGCCGCGCTCTTTGATACCGATGACCGTTTTGACTCAAAAACCGGCTGGTTATCGTTCACAAAACCTGTTGATGGAGCGGTCTACGAAAAAAGAGATATCAGCTATGGAATGATTCGCACTGAGATTCGGTCGGTTAGTTCTGATATACACCTNGGACATGTCTTTTCGGACGGGCCGGNCGGAGCACTGCGGTACTGCATAAACGCAACGGTTTTAGACTTCATTCCAAGAACTCTTACCGAGTGANCACNAGTGTGGCATCTCGCGGAAGACTTCTCTCTCGAATTATACGAGTTGTGCCAAATTGCTTTATACAGCGCCTTCGCAACTTATCGACTTCACAGTGATAAAGCATTCCTTCACTGATGTGGGACTTATCAGCAACCAAAACATTGAAGATCATGCCTATTCGAGACTGGTCCCAGCACTTCGCCAGACATCGAAACATATAGCGCTCCCAGTGCATAAGGTCTNTNGTGACTGCCATGTTATAAGTGCCCGACATGACGGAGAAATCAACGAGCTCCGTGGGGCAATCACCTATGGCAAATGACTTTGAGGGTAAGTGCGAGCATTCTTGGCAAGCAGCGATAAGCGTTGGATTAATGTCATATCCTGTGTAGACAAATCTTGAGCAGTTGGGGGTCTTTAGCATGTAATCTGCCAAAGACCCGTAACCGCAACCAATGTCAGCGATTTTGACAATTCCTGAGGGCACCAATGCGGCTATTTGGTCCTTAATAATCTTAAATCGACTTTTTTGTCGACCCGAATCGGACCAGAATACTCCGTGAGGTTGACACCCGTATTTTAAGAATCTTTTATTATATACATTTCTGATAAGTCTACGGAAACGTAAGGCCCTAAAACTGTCTCTCATCCTTTCTTCTTTTTGGACCTTTTAAAAAAACACCAGAAATATACGAGACTTTCAGGTANCAGTCAAAATANTCTTTGCATGATACTCTGATGAAACCCAACCATCTCCGGATGGACATCCNTCCGCCAGCCAGTNAGCGTTTTTTATGCCGCGAAGCTCGAAGACCCCCCGCTGATGGGTCAAAGAGTTCCCACATTGCAGGTCAAGGAAGACTCACTTGCTATCCCTCGAAATGCGATCTATTAATTGNTCAATNTCATCNGANCGCCACATTGTGNATCGACTACCGAGTCTANTNGGTTGNGNGTANATNCCTTCTTTAACNCCAGCCCACCATTTTGATTNGCTTNCAGNNAANCGCTCCAAGACTTNGGNAACTCTTAGAAGTGANGTGNTTCTTGAATTTTTCTGCATGTCATCGCCTCGGNATAGCCTCCAGCCAGACGACTAGTATTTACNTATAGANGATGAGATGNAAGATGCATAAATTGATANAANACAGTATGTTANNTAACNATACTTCACTAAACAGCATTAAAANACATGAANAAANACTGAATAAGAGACGAAAAAATTTACATTTTTGCACGTATTATTTTCATGGGTTTTGTTTTCATTATAACTCTTGGTAATGTTATGCGTGTTCACTATCTCAGGTGTTAGCTTTTTTACAAAACAAGCTTCGCTTCCCAGAGCTAGTCACAAAATCGATCAAGATAATCTGCCCACCACTGCATCATCTTGATCCGCTCGTCTATATACCGAGCATGGTGAGTGTAAGCTGCTCTTACCCCGTTTCGCGCCTGATGTGCAAGTTGACGTTCTATCGCATCAGGGTCAAGACCCTCCGAGAGGAGTCTTCTTGCTTCATAACGACCCTCTCTCGNCTCTTTTAAAGATACTATGGGAAATACACCTAAGGCATACATCTTTCGCTTACCGGAGAATCGGTAGTCCATACGCCAGTATTTCTTGCCATTGACCTTAACGAGTAAATGCATTCCTTCGCCATCAGATAACTTTTGATCTTTATCCGAGGATTTAGCTTCTTTAACTTGAATAGCAGTGAGTGACATTTGACGGTACCAAACAAAAAATGAACCAATATACCGTCAAAAATACCGTCGGTTATTGGCGATGTTAATCCACTATTGTGGATAATAATGTGCTAAATTGGGATAGAAAACTCTGCAAATTCANAGCCATAAAGACTTTACTGGATGACATTAGATTATGATGTGGTGCCCAAGGCCGGACTTGAACCGGCACGGCTTTCGCCACTACCCCCTCAAGATAGCGTGTCTACCATTTCCACCACTTGGGCGTTTTACCAATTGTCATTCAAGAGGCAAATCGGATAGATCATCTGCCGGCATCTCTTCATCTTGTATTTCTGGGACATCGGACAATTCTTTCTCGCTTACCGGTAAATCTCCGGGCTCAGAAAAAAAAGATTCATCAACGATTGAGCGATTTTTTGCAATCACAGCCAGACTTATACTGGTTACGAAGAAAATAGTCGCCAATACTGCTGTCGATTTACTGAAGAAGTTCCAACTACCGCTACTACCAAATACTGTTTGAGAGGCACCTGAGCCAAATGATGCTCCCGCCTCCGCCCCTTTTCCCTGTTGCAATAGCACAAGTCCAATCAGCGCCACTGCAACTATAAAATGAAACACTAATATGTAACTACTAATCATACATCTTCTGCCTGTCTAATTATTTCCAAGAAATGCTCCGCATGCAATGAGGCACCGCCAACCAAACCTCCGTCAATATCTCGCTCTGCAAACAAAGCTCTTGCATTATCCCTGTTTAAACTCCCTCCGTAAATAATTTGTGTCTGCTTTCCTTTTGGACCTAATAAATCTCTAATGCATGAGTGCACTTCTTGGGCCTGTTTTGGTGATGCTGCCACCCCCGAACCGATTGCCCAGACCGGTTCATAAGCTATTACCCCTGCACATAAAACATTTTCGCCTACTAGATTTTTAACTGAACAAATCTGCTCCGATATCACATCGAGGGTTGATCCCGAATTACGATGGTCTGAGGTTTCACCAACGCATAAAATAGGCGTGAGATCAGCGGCGCATGCAATATGATACTTTGCGGCAATTGTATCATTGTCCTCTAGGAAATTTATGCGGCGCTCCGAATGCCCTATCAACACCATCTGACAACCCAAGTCCCTCAACATTTGGCTGCTCACCTCTCCAGTGAATGCCCCTTCCATTTCAGTCGCTATGTTTTGTCCGCCGACTTTAATAGAGCTTCCTCGTAATGACTGTTCAAATTGGGAAATGTAAACTGAGGGTGGAAACAATCCTACATCTACTCGATCGGACCCGTTCCAATGATTAATGAACCTATCTAAAAAGTCAGCCGCCATAGCTATTGATCCATTCATCTTCCAATTTCCTGCAACTAACAATATTTTTGACTCCTCGATCATGTCTGAGCGTACTTAAAAAAGCACTTTTTTCAGGGAAATCGGAATAATAGTCTCAGCACTGGAAATAAAAAAACATAGCTCTAGCTTGATTTGACGAAGTCATATTGCTTGCTGACGCACAACTTCGGCAATCTCATTAGCTAATTTATCTACCAGTTGATTCCCCTCTCCCTCAACCATCACGCGAATTACAGGCTCCGTACCGGAGGGTCTAAGAAGAATACGACCATATCCATTCAATTCCTTTTTCGCTTGTTTGAGTACTTGATTTACATGCGGATTCGATTCGAAATCGATGCCATTTTGTACAGGGACATTGATCAATCGCTGCGGTAATTTTGAAACACTACTCGCTGCCTCGGATAAAGTTACTCCAGTTTCAGATAACGCTCTGATGACTTGCAACGACCCAACAATACCATCTCCACTGGTATTTATATCCCTACATAGGATGTGGCCCGACGACTCGCCGCCGAGATCCCAATTATTTTTAATAAGTTTTTCAACAACATACCGATCCCCAACGTTGACTCGTTCAAAAGGAATCCTCTTATTACGAAGCGCAATCTCAATCCCTGCGTTGGTCATTTGTGTTCCGACAACTCCGCTACACCCAGCGGGTGTGGATGCTCGATGGGACGCAATAATGTAAAGAAGTTCATCTCCATCCACCACTACCCCTTTATTGTCTACCATAAGGCACCTATCACCGTCTCCGTCCAGCGCAACCCCGAAATCTGCGTTAACTTCAACAACTTTATTTTGCAAGGCAGCAATATCAGTTGATCCACATCCGCTGTTTATATTGAAGCCATCAGGGGAAGTCCCTACCTGTATTATATCGGCTCCAAGCTCTTTGAATACCTTTGGAGCTACGCTGTAAGTAGCTCCATGCGCGCAATCAACTACAATTCTGAGACCATTCAGATTGCATCCGATGGGCAATGTGCCCTTACAAAACTCAATATATCTGCCATCTGCGTCGGTTATACGATACGCCTTACCAAGACAATCAGAAGCCATCGTCTTCTGATCAAGATCGAGAATTCGCTCCACCTCCGTCTCAATCTCTTCCGAGAACTTATATCCATCTGCGCCAAAAAATTTGACACCATTATCATAATAAGGATTATGAGACGCACTAATCACAATGCCAGCCGAAGCTCGCAATGCTCGAGTTAAATACGCAATAGCTGGCGTAGGCATCGGACCGAGCATCCCCACCTCAATACCAGCAGAGATTAAACCGGCCTCTAACGCCGACTCAAACATATATCCAGAGACCCTAGTATCTTTACCAATCAAAACCTGTTTCTTTGAACCGCTTGGTCGATTTAATAACCGTCCTACTGCCCAACCTAATTTAAGGACAAAATCTGCTGTTATAGGATATTGGCCTACTTGGCCACGAATACCATCAGTTCCAAAAAATTTTTTCTTCATTGCCGGGCCTAAAAGTCAATTTGTTGAAGAATTTTTATTGCCTTGGCTGTTTCGTCTACGTCGTGCACTCTCAAGATCGATGCTCCACGCTGAGCCGCTAAAACGGCCAAGACCACACTACCTATTAGTCTGTGCTCTGATGGATTTTGAAGAAGCTCGCTAATCATCCGCTTTCTTGACACTCCTACTATAACCGGAAATCCAGTGGCAACAAACCGATCAATTGCGCGAAAGAGCATAACATTATGCTCTAGTGTCTTTCCAAATCCGAAACCGGGATCTATATAGATTTTATCTCTGGGTATTCCTGCAGCCAAGCATGCATCCTTTCTTTCTAATAAAAATGCTAGAACCTCAGTCACAACATCTAGGTAAAAAGGTGCATCTTGCATGCTTTTAGGCTGATTCTGCATATGAGTCAGGCAAACTGGCAACTCGACTTCAACGGCCGCTTCCAAAGCGCCTGGTCGCTGCAAGGCTCTTACGTCATTAATAAAACTCGCCCCCACAGAGGCAGCTTCTCTGATGAGCTGAGGGCAACTAGTATCAACAGATAAAATGGTGTCAAAGTTAGTCTTAAGTGATTCCAATACCGGCAAAACGCGAGAAGCTTGTTGATCTCCTCCGACCGAGTCGGCACCAGGACGAGTCGACTCACCCCCAACATCAATTATGTCTGCGCCTGCCACCAGCATTGAATCGACGGTTCGAAGTATACCATCGAAATCTATGCGATCACCCCTAAAGAATCTCCCGCCATCTGAAAAGGAATCAGGAGTGACGTTTATAACACCCATTATTTGTGTATTGCACACGTCTCCTCTCGCGTTTTTCCTTTTGACACACCTATTTGTCCGATAAGTCCATGTCCCAAGGCGAGAACCGACTCGTCCAAAGCTGAATTACTATGCTTGCTCTACCGCCGGGCCAATAGCGTCTGCGGAATCGTTGTTGACCTCGGCTTCGTTCCTGGGTATTCCACCTTTATCATCATCGTCCCAATGCTTTGGTGGACGCACGGGAATTCGTTGCATCAAGTCGTCCACTTGTTCAGCGTCAATTGTCTCATATTCGATCAAAGCGTCCTTCATGGACTCGAGCACGTCTCTATGCTCCTCTAAGAGCGCTTTTGATCTTACGTAAGCACTGTCCAATATAAGCCGTACTTCTTCGTCTATTTCCCTGGAAGTATCCTCTGAATAATGGGTGTTACCTCCGCCGGGAGCTTGCGATTCATCTTCGCCGTACAAAACAGGACCCATTCTCTCAGTCAATCCCCACTTCGTTACCATGTTCCGAGCCATTTGAGTCGCTCGTTCAATATCGTTTTGGGCTCCGGTAGTGACACTCTCAAAACCGCCCACGAGCTCCTCAGCAATGCGTCCGCCAAAAAGGCTGCAAAGCTGTCCGAAGATCTGTCTTTTGCTCATGCTGTAACGATCCTCCTCCGGCAAGTACTGGGTTACTCCCAAAGCCCGTCCCCGAGGAATGATGGTAACTTTGTGGACCGGATCATGTTCAGGCACTAAACGACCGATAATTGCATGTCCCGCCTCATGATAGGCCGTATTAATTTTTTCTTTATCTGACATCACCATGGAACGGCGCTCTGCGCCCATCATTATCTTATCTCGAGCCTTCTCAAACTCTGCCATCGCTACCAGACGCCGATCACCCCGCGCAGCGAACAGGGCAGCCTCATTCACCAGATTTGCCAAGTCAGCTCCGGAAAATCCGGGAGTACCCCTAGCCAAGACGTTTAACTCTACTGAATCTTCTAAAGGAACCTTTCTTGAGTGTACTCGGAGTATTTGTTCTCGCCCTCGAATATCTGGTAAGCCAACATAAACCTGCCGGTCGAATCTTCCTGGACGTAATAAAGCTTTATCCAGGACGTCTGGGCGGTTAGTCGCAGCAATTACAATGACCCCTTCCGTACCTTCAAATCCATCCATCTCCACCAGTAATTGGTTAAGGGTTTGTTCTCTTTCATCGTTCCCTCCTCCGTAACCGCCCCCTCGATGTCGGCCAACAGCATCTATCTCGTCGATGAAGATTATGCACGGCGCCTGTCGTTTCGCTTGCTCAAACATATCTCGAACTCGTGACGCTCCAACACCAACGAACATCTCAACGAAATCTGACCCCGATATGGAGAAAAATGGTACCTGTGCTTCTCCAGCAATCGCTTTGGCAAGTAAAGTTTTTCCGGTACCGGGAGGGCCGACCATGAGAACACCCTTAGGAATCCTTCCGCCAAGACGTTGAAATTTTGAAGGATCGCTCAAAAATTCAACCAACTCACTCACATCCTCCTTAGCCTCGTCAACCCCAGCGACATCAGCAAAGGTGGTGTTAATCTGATCTCCCGTAAGTAGCTTTGCCTTGCTCTTTCCGAAGCTCATCGGCCCGCCCTTGCCGCCGCTGCCGCCCTGCATTTGCCGCATAAAAAACATGAAGATTCCGAGAATCAGAAGAATTGGAAATGCAGCGACTAATAATTGTGAAATCAAGCTTGGCGCTTCTGGCTCCCGAGCGATAATTTTTACGTTATGATTGAGCAAATCGTCCATGAGCCCTTGATCGCCTATCGTGGGGAGAACAGTTCGAAACTTTGTGCCGTCCCTGCGTTCTCCGTCAATAATCAGTCCCTCAATTACTACAGCGGCTACACGCTCATTTTGCACGTCCACAACGAAATCGGAATATCCCAAACTATTATCTGATGGTGGTGGTGAAAAACTGTTAAAAACAGACAGCAGTACCGCAGCAAGAACGAGCCAAACAACTAAATTTTTAGCCAAATCATTCATAACAACACCTCACACACCCTTTATATCCCTTCGCCACAACGTAAAACTCCGATGAGCTTGCACGCGATGACGCTGGTTTCCTAATTCTTAAAGTATTAAACACTGTTCTAAGCCTTCGCACAAACCCATGTACCTCCTCATAATGGAATAATTTCACGACCAAACATCCTTCCTTTTTTAAAACTTTTTCGCAGACGACCGTTGTCAAATTCGCTAGGTCCATTATTTTCGGGCCGTCGATGTCNGCGATGCCCGCCAAGTGAGGCGCCATATCTGACATCACTAGATCAGCTCGCTTCATGTCCATCAAACCTTGCAGCCGCTTTATGACTCTATCGTCTGCAATGTCACCCTTTAACGCACGCACACCAGTAATCGGTTCAAGTGGCAAGAGATCTACTGCTACCAGAAGGCCCTTGTCTCCTAAAGCTTTCGANGCCACTTGGCTCCAACCACCCGGGGCAGCTCCTAAATCCACAACTGTCATACCGGGTTTTAAAAGTTTATCCTTTTCATCCATTTCTAGGAGCTTGTAACTTGCTCTGGATCTGTANCCCTCACTCTTACTTTTTTTTACGTGCGGATCTTTCACATGGTTTTGGATCCAGTTTCGCGTCTTTGGTTTTGCCATGGTGTCCCTCCAAAGTCAAGGCGTCCATAGCAACAAACACCACAACGAAATTGAGTGCGCGGGCACCATCTGCAAACTCTATGAATGCTCGAGTGACATGANCAACTAAGTATTCTAAACTAAAGGAGGAAAAATTTATATGAACGACTCTAGAATCAAAAAAATCGCCACCTCGGCAATGCTCGGTTTAGCAATTGCTCTTTTTACAATTATTATCTTTCCATCTTTACATAACAACATAACAATAAATCCTAACCATCAAGCACACAACGNCAGTGATGAAATTATGGTTGCAACTGGCTATACCAGTTACTCGCAGGCAGTGAGCCGAGCGGCACCATCTGTGGTCAACATTTACACTCGCAAAGTGACTTTAGGTCGCATTGATCATCCACTTTCCAAACATCCCCTTTTCGGACGTCTAGTCACCCAGGCTAAAGTACCGCAAACTTCCTTAGGGTCCGGAGTAATAATGAGGGCTGATGGAATCATCTTAACGAATCATCATGTTGTCGCTGACGCGGACAAGATNCTCACCATGCTTTACGATGGCAGAACAGCACCTGTAAAACTCGTTGGAAGCGATCTGGATACAGATTTGGCGGTACTCAAGATTGATCTAGATAATTTACAGCCGATTTCAATAGGAAAATCGGAATCTNCTGAAGTTGGGGACGTAGTGCTGGCAATTGGTAACCCTCATGGCATTGGACAAACGGTTACCCAAGGNATTATTAGCGCTACCGGAAGAGCTGGACTAGGATTAAATACCTTCGAGAATTTTTTACAAACGGACGCGGGAATAAGCGTTGGAAACTCAGGCGGTGCGCTGGTTGACCTTAATGGAAACTTACTAGGAATCAATACCGCAAGCATTGGCAACACAGGTTCCATTAGTTTTGCAATACCATCCTCAACAGCGATACATGTGCTCAATGAAATACTCCAGCACGGGTTTGTTATTCGCGGTTGGCTGGGGCTAGATGCAATTCCTGTGACCGCTAGGCTAGCAAGGCAGTTAAAAATTCCACTTCGACATGGTTTGTTAATCCGAGCGATCGCAGTTAACGGCCCCTCAGACAATCTTAATCTNTTTCCTGGCGATATTGTAATCGAAATCAATGGCGTCAGCGTGTTAAATCCTCAGACAAGCATGACACAAATTTCAAAAGTTCAACCGGGCAATCCAATTGAGCTCTCAATTTGGCGAAGGGGTGCTACTTTTAACGTAACAGCAATTGCGGGAACTCGCCCCAGCATAAATGCGATAAATTAAATCCTCAGGGGATCCTCAAATTAGGTGGGTAACAAATATCTTTTTCAATGCCTCGAGAAGTACCTTATTTTGGACCTCACAACCAACGGATATCCGGAGATAATTTGAAATCAGGCTCTGATCGAAATGTCTAACCAAAATCCCAACTTNACGAAGTCGTCTCCAAATATCTGCAGCTGCATGCTCTGTATGAGTGACTAATAAAAANTTTCCGAANGATGGAATAACATAAAAGCCCAGTGCGTGAAGTCCTTTTGCCAAATNATCTCNCCCCTTTATTATTTTCTTAACAGTATCCTGAAAATAATTTTCGTCTTTAAATGACGCAATTGCTGCTGCAATCTGTAAGCGACTGGTGGGATATGAATTAAAACTATTTTTTACTCGATACATACCATCAATTAAGTCTTTAGAACCCAACGCATAACCAATTCTCAGTCCTGCGAGGGCGCGTGATTTGGATAATGTGTGTGTTATTAAAATATTCTTATAATCCTGAANCAGGGGTATCGCGCTTTCTCCGCCAAAATCAATATACGCCTCATCGATGATAACCACAGATTCAGTATTGAAGTTTAAAAGNGAGCGAATGTCATCTAAACTCAACAGCGTTCCAGTTGGCGCATTTGGGTTAGGGAATATNATCCCTCCATTTGGGACATCATATTTNTCAAGGTTTATCTTAAAACTTTCGGACATCGAAATTTTTTTATTTTTAATACCATATAATTTGCAAAAAACGGAATAAAAACTATATGTTATTTCAGGAAAAAGTATCGGTTTGTTTTTGCGGAAAAAGCAATTGAANGCGTGGGCAAGNACCTCATCGGATCCATTACCCAAAAAAACTTGTTTCTCAGACAACCCATAATACTCTGATATCTCTTTCTTTANAGGATCTCCATNTGGNGGAGGATATAGCCTTATGTCATCATTCAATTCGGCTTTAACTGCTNGAAGGACAGTAGGCGAAGGTCCAAAAGGACTTTCATTGGTATTTAATTTTATAACATTTTCGTCGCCTGGTTGTTCACCAGGCTCATATGGAGATAAATCTTTAACGAATTTACTCCAATATATGTTTTCCCCCTCGCCCATCACCTCACCNTTATTTTTANTAACACTTATCTTCAATTCGATATTCTGCNGAGCGGGCATGTGCCTCTAGCGACTCACTTCGCGCTAGTGTTGAAGCAACACGTCCAAGAAAAGTGGCCCCTTTTGATGTGCAGGAAATAACGGAGCTGCGCTTTTGGAAATCATATACCCCAAGAGGTGATGAAAACCTTGCTGTCGCCGAAGTCGGTAAAACATGATTTGGACCGGCACAATAATCACCCAACGCCTCCGCCGAGTGCCTTCCGAGGAAAATAGAACCTGCATGACGAATTTGTAAAAGTAATGCCTCGGGCTCTGAAACAGATAATTCAAGATGCTCGGGCGCCATTTGATTACATAGCTCCACCGCTTCATCACTATCTCTGACCTTTATTAGTGCTCCACGATTGAAGAAAGACTTTTCAATGATCTCTTTTCGCTCCATGTCGGGCAGTAACTTCTTGATACTTGCATGCACCTGNTTTATGAAAGCTTCATCCCATGACAACAATACCGCCTGAGCATTCTCATCGTGCTCTGCCTGCGAAAAGAGATCCATAGCAATCCAATCTGGATTGGTCCCTCCATCACANATAATCATNATTTCGCTGGGTCCAGCAACCATATCCAATCCAACTTTTCCAAATACTTTACGCTTAGCAGAAGCAACATAAATATTTCCTGGNCCAACTATTTTGTCAACTCTCCTCAAAGACTGAGTACCATATGCAAGACCGGCGACAGCTTGTGCGCCCCCTATAGTCCATACTTCGTCAACACCGACTAACTCAGCGGCCGCTAAAACACTTGGATTGATTTCTCCATTAGGCGCCGGCACAACCATTACGATTTCATCAACTCCAGCAATTCGCGCGGGAATAACGTTCATCAGTACCGATGACGGATAGCTTGCCTTTCCTCCAGGCACATAAACGCCAACTCGNTCAATTGCAGTAATTTTTTGTCCAAGCAGATTCCCATCTTCCTCCCGGTACTGCCAAGATTCCTGCACTTGCCGTTGATGGTAAGCTTGTATCCGTTTTGCCGCCAACTTCAGGGCTTCAAAAACATTTTGATCAACTTTCATTTTTGCTTTTTCCAAATTATCGTAGGAAACAAGAAGATCACTTACTTTTCGGCAATTTCTTCCATCAAATCGATTAGTATATTTTAAGAGTGCGTCGTCTCCATCGTCTCTCACANCTCGAATGATTTCGTCAACGATGTTATCAACAGACTCGTTCACGGCCATTTCCGAAGTGGAAATCTGACGGAATTTATCGTCAAAATCAGACTCATTTGAGTCAAGCACTCTGATTTTATCAATTTGATTCATAGTCAGACCCCACAACATTCCTGATCGCATTAATAATTTTATTCACCACTATAAAATTACCCTTCATTGCTAGTTTATTGACAATCAAACGAGAACTTATGTTAGAAATTAGTTTTTCAGCGACAAGCCCATGTGCGGCAAGCGTATTACCGGTATCTACAATATCGACTATTTCATCAGACAAATCTAATAAT
Source organism: Porticoccaceae bacterium (assembly GCA_002720735.1). Lineage (GTDB taxonomy): Bacteria > Pseudomonadota > Gammaproteobacteria > Pseudomonadales > Porticoccaceae > TMED48. Next base: position 72,493 of record PBJN01000019.1, on the reverse strand, counting down.
GGTGCTAATTCCATCGCGCCNTATAACTTTATTAATTCTGTTTGGCGTCCCAATCCCGCATAAAATCCTCGAGCCACGTTAACATACTTTGTCGCCACAACAGTTCGTTCAAGTTTGACTTCTGAGTTCGGCAGCCTCGCNGTCATAAGCCTGCATTTGGCAATCTTTAAATCAAGAGGCTCATAGTATCCCTCCCCTCCGTGCTCTAAAAGCTGGTCTTTACCGGTAATTCCCAGATGAGCAGCTCCAAATTGCACATAAGTTGGCACATCAACTCCTCGCAATATCAATAGTCTCAAGTGCTGGATNTTTGTCAGAAACATTAGTTTACGACTATCAAAAATATCCTCTATTGGGCAGATACCTGCCTCACGCAATAAAGGAAGGGATTCTTTTAATATTCGCCCCTTTGTCAGGGCCAATGTAACTGTATGCAACACTATTTCCCCTTTTTGTTAACTCGGCAAGCGTGTGATTTTAGCACCAAGCTGATGCAATTTCTCNTCAAAACACTCATACCCACGATCTACATGGTGAATTTCGTCAATCGTTGTTTCTCCCTCCGCTGCGACTCCAGCGATAACTAATGCAGCTGACGCCCTCAAATCGGAAGCCATAACACGAGTTCCTATAAGTTTTGGAACTCCCGTAATAACCGCCACATTNTTATTGAGAGCAATTTTAGCTCCCATGCAACGAAGTTCTTTTATTTGCGTAAGACGATTTTCAAAGATTGTTTCCGTGACTTGTGCAATCCCCATTGCTAAAGAATTAACGACTGTAAATTGAGCTTGCATGTCGGTTGGAAAGCCCGGATGAGGACCAGTCGTAATATTTACCGCCTTTGGGCGTTTACCTCGCATATCAAGTTCGATCCAATCCACCCCACAGGTTAGATCTCCTCCGGTTTTTTGCAATTTCTCAAGCACTGCGCTTATATTTGATGGGTCGGCATTCATTGTTCGAATTTTCCCACCAGTGGCAGCTGCTGCGGCTAGATAAGTCGCGGTCTCTATACGATCTGACATCACTCTAAAAAAACCACCNTCCATTTTATTAACGCCCTGAACCACTATCGAAGAGGTTCCAGCACCGCTAATATTTGCCCCCCAGGCATTCAAACATTTAATCAGGTCGGTAATTTCAGGTTCTAAAGCACAATTCTTTATCCGCGTTGTTCCCTCAGCCAAAGAGGCCGCCATGATAATGTTTTCCGTCGCTCCGACTGACGGAAAAGGCAAAATTATCGTTGCCCCACGCAAACGCCCCTTGCGAGAGGCTTTAATAAATCCATCCTCAATTGAAATTTCAGCTCCCAAAGATTCCATTCCCGCTATGTGNAGGTCTACTGGGCGATTGCCGATGGCACAGCCACCCGGAAAAGATACTTTTGCCTCCCCAAACCTACTCAACATTGGGCCCAATACCAAAATTGAAGCACGCATCTTCCTGACCAACTCAGGGGGTGTTACTAAACTATGAACTGTCCGCGTATCTGCCTCCACGTAACGGTTTTCATCTATACTTAATTCTACCCCGAGAGANCCCAGCAACTCCAAAGAAGTCGTCACATCTTTGAGATGTGGTAAATTTGCAACTGTTGTCTTACCATCACAAAGCAANGTCGCAGCTAGTATAGGTAGAGAAGAATTTTTGGAGCCAGATATTTCCAGCAACCCCATCAGTGAAGTACCACCTTGGATAATTAATTTTTCCATGTTATGCCTAAGGAATTGTTTGACTTTTTTGTGGGCACCTNACTAAAGGTTGAGCACTCTACCCCAAATCAGAAATATACTGCTGCCACTCTTGATTGCTGTATGTTTTGATTTGAACAGCGTGTATGGACCCGCTGGTGATTTCTTTTTGTAATACAGAATACACCAATTGCTGTCTTTGCACCGTTTTTTTACCGACAAATACATCATCTACAACGGTTATTGAGTAATGATTCCCACTATGCTTCACATCTATATAAGCTTTAGGAAATTCTTGTTCCAAAAGTGCATGCAGATCGTCAATCGACATAAGTATTTAATCTCNGCATCAACAGTCAATTAGTTTCAGCCAACCAATTTTTAATTACAACATCTAAATTTCCATTATTCTTTTGTGCCGCNAGACGAAATTGATTCCGGAGGGTTTTACCGAGATTTATACCGTCTATCAGGACATTTGAGATTATCCACGCTCCATTCTCATTTTTTTTCATAGAGTAAGANAGAGGATATACTTTTCCCGAACTATGAATCTCNTGTTTCACTGAGACTCTGACCTCATCTGCTGAAATCTCACGCCGATTTATAATAATGATTTTCTCATCGTTAAAGCTCAGAAGACCGCGGCCGTATGTTTCCACCATGCTTTTTCGAAACACATTAGTGAACTCCATCAACTGCTTTTCAGTCGCTTCCGTTCTATAACTGCCCATAACGGAACGCGACATACGCCAAAAATCTACATGCGGCGACATTTGGGCCATGATTGTTTCAAAAAACACCTCTTCCTTGGTAGGGGAAGCGTTTTTATGATTTGAGATGATTGCTAGTAGAGAAACAGTTAGTTTATCTATGAGATCAAATGGGTCACTGTTGTGTCCTTCAATGGTTTTCAAATTTACTTCTTTTGTCTCGTTCAACGATCTCTCAGGAAAAATTTCCTTAGTCTCTCTTTCAGGTTCTCCGAGAGAACTGGGAGATAACAGCATAATCGCCATACCTGCTGCTACCACAGTCAACTGATTGCTCTTCAAGTCATCATCCTCAATAAATTAAGATATGTATAAAGCTCACTCAGGGTTTTTTCATTAATAAAGCCCTTTCACCAACATGACAACGCCTTAGAATAACTATACCATTTCATCGCTTGTAAAAAAACTAATTACCGTTTCCGGAGTCCCTATGACAACTTTACTTATAGCCATCATGGCATTAATCCTTGGCATTATGGGATTAGTGCTGGGAGCGGATAAATTTGTCGTTGGTAGTGCGGCTGCTGCGAGAAAACTTGGAATATCTCCAATGGTAGTTGGGCTGACAATTGTTTCTGTTGGCACATCGGCACCGGAGATAATTGTATCCATCAACGCTGCAATAGATGGTGCTGGCGAATTGGCTGTTGGTAACGCCATAGGCTCAAATTTGGCCAATATTGGACTCGTTTTAGGCGTAACCGCGCTTATTGCCCCTCTTCCGGTAAAGCAACACCTTTTGCGCGAGGAAAGCCCAGTGCTTTTGGTGGTAACTTTAATTGTAGGTTTCTGTCTTTTTGACGGCGTGTTGGGACGCATGGAAAGTATTTTCCTCGCAATGCTCACAATCCCTCTCCTAATAGCCGTGGTAAAATATAAAGGGGAAAATAACGCAACTGCTTCAGAAATAGAAACAGACACCGCCGAAATTGATACCAAAACTGCGATTTTTTGGTTTTTAGGTGGCCTAACAGTTCTTCTTGTCAGTGCCAAAACAACGGTTTGGGGAGCGCGTGAAGTTGCCGTATATTTGGGCATAAGTGAATTAGTAATTGGATTAACAATCATAGCATTGGGCACAAGTCTTCCAGAGTTGGCCGCCTCAATCGCAAGCGCACTAAAGGGCCATCATGATATTGCCGTTGGTAATGTTTTTGGTTCTAACCTTTTTAATCTGTTGCTTGTAATGAGCGCTGCCGGCGCTATATCCCCGATTAATTTGAGCTCAGACGTTTTTTTGCGAGATTACATGAGCATGACATTAATGACCGTTCTTCTTATTGTTTTTGTTGCTCAAGCAATAACGAAAGAAACCTACATTGTTGGCTCCGGAACAATATCAAGGCGTGTTGGCGCTCTATTCCTTGTTGGATATATTGTTTACTATGGGATCTTATGGACTTCACTCAATTTTGTAAGGTAGTGTGTAAATATAACTGGTTTATTCAACAACATGCCTCCCCAAAAGCTATTAGTGATTCATTAAAATGAGGCCCGAAGATCACAAAGATGACATCGAAAAAAATAACTAACTCCGCCATTCGCACCATTGATTTAGCTGCCGAAGCTATAAGTCAATTGAAAGAAAAGATAAATAAACAGTTTGAACAGGCATGCAATATTATCCTTCAATGTGAAGGTCGAGTAGCGGTGACCGGCATGGGCAAATCAGGGCACATAGCTAATAAGATTGCGTCAACACTTGCAAGCACAGGGACACCTGCTTTTTTCTTACATCCTGCCGAGGCAAGCCATGGAGACTTAGGAATGATCACATCGGCAGATGTTGTTCTNGCCATCTCTAATTCAGGCTCCACATCAGAGATCATGACGATTATCCCAAGACTAAAACGATTAGATGTACCCATTATAAGTATGACGGGGAATTCTCAGTCTGAAGTTGCGAAAGCTGCGGCCGTACATCTTTGTATCCAAGTTGCTCGCGAAGCATGTCCAATGAATTTAGCTCCAACGACAAGCACTACCGCTAGTCTCGTTCTTGGTGATGCATTAGCGATATCACTTTTGGAAACTCGCGGTTTTAGTGAATATGATTTTGCGATGTCTCATCCCGGTGGAGCACTCGGACGAAAACTTCTTTTGAGAGCGCGGGACTTAATGCATGAAAACACCTCGGTGCCCCGAGTATATTTCAATGATTGTGTTCAGACCGCTCTTATNGAGATGACCGAGAAGGGTTTTGGTGTAACAGCAATATTCGATATTTCTGAACGTCTGGTAGGAATTTTTACAGATGGCGATTTAAGAAGGATGNCATCGCAAGGATTAAATATTGGTGACACCATAGTCAAAGATGTAATGTCAGCGAATCCAAAAACTATTTCTGGCGATGTTCTTGCCGCAGAGGCCCTGAACATAATGGAAGACTTGTCAATTACAACCCTATTGATAACGGACGACTCGAATTGCCTACGCGGAATTTTGCACATGCATGATCTTGTCAGAGCGGGGTTAATATGAGCCTTTCTTCTGAGATTCTTGCTGGCGTGCCATCGCATGTAGTCAAGGCCGCAAAACGTGTAAAGCTTGTTTTACTGGACGTTGACGGCGTGCTCACCAACGGGACAATATACTATGGCAACTCTGGGGAAGAATTAAAGGCCTTCAACATCAAAGACGGCCTGGGCATAAGATTGCTCAATTCCTCAAACATTATGGTTGGCATAGTCACCGGGAGAACCTCTAAACTAGTACTTCGCAGAGCAAAAGAGTTAAACATGGCAACGATCATACAAAATAGTGAAGATAAATTTGAAGATATTAAAAAAATTTGTCTGAAATACTCACTGAAACTCAACCAAATCTGTTTTGTGGGCGATGATTTTCCTGATCTGAGAGCTATTCAGCATGTCGGCCTCGGTATTAGCGTTGCAGATGGCTGTCTCGCTACACGGCAAATCGCCAAATGGTGCACCAACTCGAGTGGCGGAAATGGTGCGGTGCGAGAAGTAGCCGAGCTCTTATTAGCTTCTCAAGGCAAATATCAAAATACTCTGGAAAAATACAGGTGATAAAGCAGTTTTTTATAATTAGCTCTGCAATAATAATGATTACAGGATTCCTATTAGTCTGGGACTCGCCCCCAGAATCCTTCCTGGAAAAAAAACACATGAATTCTGATAGGAAANTAATAGCGGATAGTTACATGGGACAAGCAAAAACAAGTATCTTTGGGACCAATGGCCAGAGGAATTTGTCATTAGTCACTCAAAAAATCGAACTATTTGTTGAAAAAGGCAGCACATTTTTTGAAAAACCCTTTATTACCACTGGTAATGCTGGAAATACAGTGCAGTTATCAGCAAATAGTGCGGTCCTTGACAGGGAGACGAGTAAAATTTTTCTGTCTGGTGACGTGCAACTTCGATCAGCCTTAGGAATTGAAACTTCAACTCTTTCCACTGAAAAGTTAACCTATTTGTTTGACTTAGGGCTGGTAGAGAATGAAGCATTTTTTACGCTCAAATCTAATAATATTACGTTAACTGGAAATGGGATCACAGCGCAACCAATCAATGGAAATTATCAATTCAAGAAAAACATCCAAGCTCGCTATGAAACTTTTCGCTAGTTTTTTCAAATCGCTTGCCATTTTTTTAATTTTAGTCAGCGGTGGGATGAAAGCACAAACGCTGTTGCCAATAAGCATTGAATCTGATTTGGCAGAACGCAATGAAAAAACCAGGGTTACTGTTTACAAAGGAAATGTGCTTATAACTCAAGGCAATTTATCGATCAAAGCCGATTTTGTGACAATTACGGAAAATGCAGAACAAATTTCAAAAATTCAGTGTGCTGGATCGCCAGCCAGTTTCGAACAATTAGATGTTATGTCCGTCAAGCCGGTATTAATTGGAAGCGCAAATGATGTAGAGTATTTACTTCAAGAACAACAGATTAACCTGAGTCAAAACGCCTCTCTCTCGAGCAATGGTGCTTTGATAACTGGGGACTCGATAAACTACGATTTAAAAAATGAGATTTGGAAGGCGGGAGGAACAGAGAACAGCCAGAAGCGTATCAGACTTTTTATTCCTCCCAAAAGCGTAAAATCACAGAATTTAATACCATGAAACGACTCGAAGCACACAACTTAGCTAAGTCATATGCGCGTAAACCTGTGGTGCAGGACGTGTCTCTTTGGTTAAATCAAGGAGAAATAGTGGGTCTACTTGGCCCAAATGGTGCTGGTAAAACCACATGCTTTTACATGATCATAGGGCTAATTGAGCAAGACCGAGGCCGAATAACAATTGATGGCTCTGACATTGGAAATTTACCAATGCATGGTCGTGCAAGGAAAGGTCTGGGTTATCTTCCTCAAGAACCATCGATTTTCAGAAAATTGAATGTACAGAATAATATTTTGGCAATTTTGGAGACAGTAAAGGGTCTAACAAAACAGGAAAAAAAGCGACAACTAGTAGAGCTCATGGAAGAGTTCAACATTACGCACCTAAAAAAAAGTTTAGGCGGCAGTCTGTCCGGTGGCGAGCGCCGTCGAGTAGAAATAGCGCGTGCACTTGCAACTCAACCTCAATTTATANTACTAGATGAACCCTTTGCCGGCGTAGATCCAATCTCTATGAATGATATAAAAAATATCATTCGCTATTTAAGTCATCGAGGCATCGGTGTTTTAATAACGGATCACAATGTCAGAGAAACACTAGATATCTGCGAAAATGCTTTTATCATGGGGGAAGGGCGTGTAATTGCTCACGGATCACCCGATCAAGTCTCTCGGGACGATAAAGTTCGCCAAACCTACCTCGGGGAACACTTTAGTTTATGAATAGCGCTACCACCAGAATAGAGCATTGCCATGAGGAGCTCNCAAGTACTAAACTTACACGTGTCCAAACTAGGCGGCTTTTGAGATAATGAGACCTGGCTTACAATTAAAAATCAGTCAGCAACTCACGATGACGCCTCAACTCCANCAGGCGATTCGACTCCTTCAGCTNTCTACTTTGGAGCTGCGTCAAGAAGTGATAGAACAATTATACAATAATCCCCTTTTGGANTTGGAAGAAGAGGATGACCGGGCAATCGACGCATCTGAAAATACACTAGGAGATAATCTGAGTGGAGTCGGTCAATCCGACACTGAAAATGTTGAAACAATTCAAGACCACAATCTTTCAGAGGACGAAGCAAACAATTTACTTGCAGCTTCCACCCAAGACACACCGGATCATCAATGGGAGGAAGACCNCTCCACTGAACTTCCAGTAGATGCAAATTGGGACGACGTGTATAATTCTCCCTCTGGATCTGCTAGTGGCGGGGAAGTTGATCTTGAACAAGTCTACCAGGTAACGGAATCTCTCAGAGACCNNCTTCATTGGCAACTAAACCTAACACCCTTCTCTGATATTGACCGACAAGTCGCCACTGCTTTGATTGACTCAATCGATGAAAACGGATTACTAATCGAGGACGTTTTCAGTATAACTGAGCATTTAAGGTATGCTAACGGAGAGGAAATCCTTTTATCAGATGAAATAATCGCCGTACTCCACAGGCTCCAGCAATTTGACCCAGCCGGAGTGTTTGCAAGGGACATAAGAGAGTGTCTGCTCATTCAGATAAACCAACTTCCTGAAAATACTCCGTTTCTCGTTCAAGCAANACGACTCATTACCGAATTTTTAAAAGAAATTGCNTCCACCGATCAAACACGACTAGCAAAAAAAGTTGGNTGTTCTCGAGACGAAATCTCAGGTGCCATGTTGCTCATAAAAAGTCTNAACCCCCGTCCAGGGGACGCGTTGTCTTCCCAAAATATAGACTANATTGTGCCTGATGTTTTCGTCGAAAAATTTGATGGACGTTGGAGNGTTAGGCTAAACGATGCCAATATGCCAAAACTCCGNATAAACGATTCCTACAGTCAATTAATNAAGCGCTCTGACACCAGCAACGAAAATCAATATCTTAAGGATAATCTTGCAGAAGCTCGCTGGTTTCTTCGAAGCGTTGAGAGTCGAAATGAAACGCTNATGAGGGTTACAAAAACTATNGTTGAGTTACAACAGAATTTCCTTAATCAGGGGCCAGTGGCCATGCGACCGATGGTACTTGCAGATATCGCTAGTCGTTTAGATCTCCATGAATCTACAATTTCAAGGGTTACAACCACTAAATATTTAGCAACTCCACAAGGCGTATTTGAGCTTAAGTACTTCTTTTCCAGCCATGTAGGAACCGCTGGTGGTGGTGAATGCTCATCAACCGCGGTTTGTGCGATCCTCAAGGCCATGATCAATGCAGAGCCAGCAACCAAGCCTTTAAGTGACAGTAAATTNACCTCCCTTCTGGGAGAACAAGGAATCCAAGTTGCTCGTCGAACCGTCGCCAAATATAGGGAAAGTATGGGCATCGCATCATCCAGCCAAAGAAAGCGTTTCGAAAGTGCAATATGAGAGGATAAAAATATGAGACTGACAATTAGTGGACACCATTTAACAGTAACAGATCCTCTCAGAAACTACGTAAAAACAAAGTTTTCTAAGCTTGAACGTCACTATGAGCAAATAACTCGCATCGTGGTCGGTCTTACCGTGGATAAGCTNGTACAAAAAGCTGAGGCGACGGTTTCAGTGGTGGGAGCAGATCTTTTTGCAAATTCTGAACATCAAGATCTGTATGCGGCTATTGATGCGCTTGCAGACAAACTAGATAGGCAAATAATTAAACACAAAGAGAAAACTNGAGGACGATAACGGAAATTATGAAGATTTCAGATGTATTAATTCCAGAACTTGCAATGTGCGATCTTGATGNTTGCAGTAAGAAGAAAGTTCTTGAAAACATTTCCCAATTTATTGCTCAAAAGCTCGGCTCAGATCAAGAACAAGCTTTTACACTATTTCGAAGCATGTTGGCTCGAGAGAGACTTGGAAGTACCGGAATTGGGAAAGGTGTAGCCATCCCTCACTGTCAAGTGATGGGACTAGAAAAAGTGCATGGATGCTTAATCAAACTTAATTTTTCAATTGACTTTGATGCTTTCGACGATCAACCGGTGGATTTGATCTTTGCNTTGATTGTCCCANATGAAAAAAATGACGAACACCTCCAGACACTCTCCAAAATTGCACATATCTTCCAAAAAGAATCAGCTCGTAAACAGCTTCGCAAATGCAATAATAATCGACAATTATTTGATACCGCTATTATGCTTGATCGAACGGTCTAAACGTGCGTGTTGTGGTTATCAGCGGGCACTCGGGATCAGGAAAGACAACTGCTCTTAATATNTTAGAAGATGTAGGTTTTATCTGCATAGACAATTTACCCGCAATTTTATTGCCGAAATTAATTTGTGAAATGAGAGAGAACTGCTTACCGTTCGTGGAAAAATTGGCGGTTGGTATTGATGCGCGAAATCCAGTCTTNGACTNCACTTCAATTCCGANAATTCTTCAAGAANTAAAAGCATCCGGNNTCGATATAAAAGTTATATTTTTAACGGCACGNCANAGTGATTTAATGCGACGCTTTAGCGAAACAAGACGCAAACACCCTCTAACCACCGGTTCTTTGAGNCTAATGGAGGCGATCGACAAAGAAGAGTTATTACTCGGTCCAATGGAAACCATCACTGATTACAAGGTGGATACCACCGGTCTTGCTCTCCATCAGCTTCGAAAACTAGTGAAAAATATTGTTTTACCTAAAAAGGAAAATAATATTACTCTNCTATTTGAGTCGTTTGGTTACAAGCAGGGGCTTCCAATCAATGCAGACTTCGTCTTCGATATCAGATGTTTGCCAAATCCGTATTGGGAGCGTTCACTNCGAGGGAAAACAGGTCTACACGAGGACGTAGTCACCTTTCTTCAGGCCCAACAAGAGGTCACGGATATGCTTTCAGATTTAACAAATTTTTTAGATAACTGGATTTGTAAATTTCAAGCTAATCATCGAAGTTACCTCACAGTCGCAATCGGGTGTACTGGAGGCCAACATCGATCAGTTTACATTTCATCTAAATTATATAANCATTTTTCGGCAATTTATCCCAATGCACAAATTAATCANAGGGCACTTCCACGATCGACGAANCCGGCATAATGATTAAATGCTCAGTTANAATTAAAAATAAATTAGGCCTACATGCNCGGGCAGCAACGAAATTAGCTCGTGTGGTATCTCGCTANAATAGNAGCGCACAGGTTTATAAAGATGACAAATNAGTAGATGCTAAAAGTATCATTTCGCTATTGATGCTGGAAGCTCCGGTTGGCACTTCTTTGACATTCGAGTTCGATGGNAGTGATGAAGAAATAGTTTCTATGGAGGTCAAGCGGTTNATTGAGGANAAGTTCGGAGAAGATAGTTAAGCCTTTCATAAGCAGACTTATTTTGCNNNGGGTAACGGAACCAAGATGTNAAACAAGCCAAGTAAAACGAGTGTAAAAAATGACATGCGACATCTAAGAAATTTAGGGAGGAGACTCGTCGCTCTCTCTGACGGGACTCTCAAACAAATAGACTTACCGGATCATATTTGCCTCTCAATACAATTAGTGAAAAAAATGTCGTCTAACGAAGCGAAACGTCGTCAGATCAGTTTCTTGGGAAAACAACTACGTAATATGGGAGATTCAGATCTTCTCCANGTAAAAAAGCGAATAGCATCCTCTCAACCTCANCCGAGGTCTCAGCCAGAAGAAGTACACTCATGGCATGAAAAATTATTATTGGGCGGCACAAGAGCTGTGGAAGAGTTTATTAGTGAGTATCCAAATACAGACCGACAAAAACTTAAAAATTTGCTCAGATCAATTTTTCGAACAAAGTGCCAAGACAAAAAACCTAAAGCTAAAAAAAAATTACTAGATTACATAATCCTTCTATATGGTTAACTNCGCTATTAAGGTTGACGAGATGCTGGTGGGTTGACACTACCATCGTCACCTAGTCCCGCAGCAAAAATACGATCAACTTGAATATCAATGTTGTCCCANGGACCAGTCACCGAGTANCTTATACTTGATAATCGATCAACCTGNTCTTCAACTAACTTTCCCGTAACATAAACACCAAGCGCAGCCGGTAATCCGCCCACAAGTGCACCCACCCATGGCAAATTAGGAGCCACAGGTAAAGTTGCAACCAGTCGACCATCAATTTTTTCTTCCAACAAGTCAAAGTTCCCCGTCATTTCCATCCGCCCTGAAGGCATCTCCATTTCTAGAGGGGTATCCAACCGAGCGGTACCATTTTCAAAAACAAACAGACCATCCATCGAATCATATGCGAGATCCTGTCCAACCACATCAGAAAAATCAAGCTGCAATCTGCGCAACCAATTTGCAAAATTCATCAGACTAATCANTTTAAGCGCTGCGTCCGCNCCNTCATTTGACCNGTACAAAGTTCCATCCGANAACGAAAATTTAAAATCTCCTGCGATATTTTTTCGAGAAAAATTCCANGGCTCNGTNGGCCAGTTTAAATTAAAAGTTAATCTNCCAGACTGACTNGATGCGATTTGTGGAAACTNCATANNCTNGAAGANATTTCCAACATCTGATAAAGAAGCAGGTCCTATCAATCGACTAAAATGGCCGGTTGCATCTTGTCCCCAAAAAAAATCTAAAGGNGGGAGCGTNTCATCNAAACCAAATTCCAACCCCAGGAAATTACCCTCGATAGCACCAAAAGCAGCGCCGGAAACCTCAGAGCGCAACTGAAATTTAATCTGACCTATATCTACATTCGACACTATCAATTGGTCTATTTTAATATCCAGATTAGGAAAATTTTTTGGATCTAGGCGTCCTTTTGATAGTCCTCCCTCCAAAAACTGGCTCCCGAAATTTAAATTATTTAAAGACAACTTAGGAAAATGATCTTCTGCATCTGGAATGCTCAGATATCCTGAGGTCCATGCACTGTCGAAACTTATATCCATACTTTCGTCGCCCCGCTCTGCACTTGCATGCACGTCAGAAAAGGTCATACCTGCCAGGGAGGCCGAGTCGAATTGTAACTCAAATAAAGATTTCCAAGCCCCAGATTTAGTATTGGATTTTTGCACTAAATCTGCCAAAGGAAACCAACTTTCTATATAGGTATGCGGAAAATACCCAGAAAATAGCATCGTTCCTGATGATGGAGGCTCTGCAATTCGCCCATAACTAAACACTCCAGAATCAAAAACGCCGTCAGTAAACTTTACTTCTATGGAACCTTCTTTTCCTACAGAACCTCGTAATTTTTCAATACCATCATCAATATCTAACAAAATTTCCAAGTTTCTCAACTGCGATTTAGTTTTTCCAAGTGGTTTGGGTAACATAATTGCCACATCATCTAAATTGCTTGTAAGACGCAATTTTGTTCCTGCATGACCAACTTTTCGGGGTATAGTCAAAACTCCGTCCGCTTTAATCTCGCCATATATTAACTCTTCCCAAGCGAATGGAATTAATTTAGAAATCTTTCCCGGTTGAATGATTCCTTTAAATTTGACTTTTTGATTTTCCAGTCCTGAGGAGACCGCCGCATCAAGTCGCTCACCCCAGAAAACTCCACTAAGGTTATCCCCCGAAAAACCATGATCAGATGTGTAAAATAAATCACCACTTATTTCAGTAATTTCTAAAGCACTGTTGGGAATGGCCAAGACTCCATCATAAAACGACGTCTGCACTCTATAGACTGGTTTTGCTTGCGAGGCTGAGGTTTTTTCGTATGTTATTGGCAGACTTAATTGAATACTACTTTTTTGTCTGCCCCCATAACGCCAATCCAATGGGTCACCCAAAAATCGTTTTAATGGAGATCTACCAATAGCCCCGACAGCCTCCGCCATACTCGATTTAATATGCATATCAACAGCAAGTTGAGGGAAAAGAGGATCATCATCGCCCCTGAATTCAATTTGTGCATTTGTTACGGTCGTACTGCCAAGATTTGCATACTCGACGACTGCAGTTACATTACTGTCATCAATCATAACTAATCCACGCGCATTAGAAGCATCCAACCACTCCGGGTGGAAGTTGAAGTTGGTATGATCTAAATCTAACAAAATCTGATTTGTCCTATTATTCTCGAAGTAGCTTGAGTTTGCGGTTCTCAGTGAGTAAGCAAATTCCTTCAAAGTTGTATCTAAAATAGAGCTCTGAAGCCATTTTTTTACCTCAGGTGATACTTTTTTTGGCAAATATTTTCTCCAATATCGCGCATCAATATCACTTCCATCTATTATAATGTTAACATCTGGCCCAGCATCACCGCCGTTTATTTCTGATCTAGTAGAAAACTGCAAATTAATATGTCCTGCATCCATTACAGCACTTAATAAGTCACTGCTGATAACGAAAGAACCGACAGCTGAATCCCAAGAACTGAATATTTTGCCCTCCATAGAAATTACCGGAAATGAATCAGCAAAAATATTAGGAAAGTGTATTAAAAATCCATCACTATCAACGATTTTTAATACCGAATCTTCTCCACGAATTGACAACTTCGCATCCAAATCTTGGATCCGAGGTATACCTTTGAAATTTGCACTACTAAATTCTTTCAAAGTGACGTCTGCAAATATTTTTCCAGAATCTTTTCCTGCCATTAGTGCTATTATTTCTCCTTTGGGTTGTAACCGATTGAGCCAAGTGCTCACAGATGTTTTATTTTCAACGGGGTCTTCAAAAAAAGATACTAGAGTGTCTAACTTCGCTCCATCCAAAAAAAAGCTAAAATCTTGCCATCGTGCGCCCATATTTTTCTCAAAAATGATGTTTATCGGCTCTAACCTCTTGCTCGGGAGCGTCATTTCCAAATTTTGCAAACGAACTCCCCAATCTTCGCCAGGGGAATACCAGCCAGTCAAATTAGTTTTAAACTCCCGCAGATTAGTCATATTTTTATTTTCGGCTTCATTACTTGTATTAATGTACCCTTTCACATCGGTTTTACCTCCAGGCTTCACATCGAACCATATTTCTCCGTCAACCCTAACTCTCTCGTGAGCACCAACAGTTGTAAATCCGGGGATTAATCTTTTTGTGGCATGCGCTAAAAGTGCGCTCATCTCAAATTTGTGCGCGTTTAAATATCCCTTGGCAGAAAAATCATTTGCGTTCAAAGGATCACCAACGCCCTCAATTAATAGATATGCTAAAGCCTCCTTCCGTTGTGACAACAAGGACAATTCGAGGTGGTGGAGACCCAAGTCATTTTCCAGTTTAAGTTTGTTTCCTCGAAATCGGTAAGTGTCACCAGAATAAAAATCTAAATCAATATTGAGGCGATCTATATTAGTAGACTTACTGTAAACTAATGGCTCTACAATCAATTTCAAATTATCACCCCCGCCTTTGGACAATCCCTTCAATTGCCAAAATCCCTTTTCATTCTCCTCAAACGAAACATCTATCTTATTTATTGAAAATTCTCTCCAAATAAGCGACCTATGCCAGATACTTTTTACGAGATCGATATCGGCATGCCATTGAGTGAAAATTAATGAAGGGGCTTTAACGTCCCCAATCCTTATGTTATCCACCTCAATTACAGGTGAAAGCCCGTTCCAACTGGCCGAGAGTGGACCCAGGTGAAATCGAGCTCCGGTTCGGTCAATTATAAACGTCTCTATTGAATCGCGATGTTGATCAACATTTAAAACTAGCTCGCGTATATAGAGAAAAAGAAAAAACACAGCTAGCAAGACCGAAGCTATACAGATGAAACTAATCCATTTCCTAATTTTTTTCTTGGCAGAAATCATTGTCTTTCCAAGGCTAAACATATGACAAGAATAGCAAGTTGCTTTGTTTAAACAAATAAATTAAGAGGTGCTGGCGTCTAAGATTTCCTTGGTTCACCGCAAATCCAGGCTATTTGAAAAGAGTCAAAGTAGAAAAAACTTTATTTACCTAATTACTGCGTCCAATCAAATTTTGCAGAATTACAAAAAAATCATTTTAATGAACACCACGATGTTACGAAGTAGAAAACTAAAGTTCATTATCTGAGGTCAAATTCACTATCGATTGCAACGGTTCAAAGTGCTTTCGGACCATCAGCCGTCCAAAACGTGGGCACTTCGTATAACTGTAATAGCTTATAAGTGATGTCTATGGGCAACCCGACTATCCCGCTGTAACTCCCTAAAATCTCCTTGACAAAAAACGCACCTTTTCCTTGAATAGCATAAGCTCCTGCTTTACCGAGAGGTTCTCCCGATTCGCAATACTCCTTACAATCACTCAACGTAATTATATTAAAAACCACTTCAGAAATTGACAAGTCCTGAACTAAACTTTTACCGTCAGTTATTGCGACGGCCGTAATAACTTTGTGATTTTTCCCGGATAAAGTCATAAGAATTTTCTGTGCATCATCTTTATTTTTTGGCTTCCCGAAGATCTTTCCTCCGAAAACGACTATCGTGTCAGCTCCAAGGACAGGCTTTGTAGACTTTATAAGTTCTTGCACATATATTGCTTTTTTTCGAGCTAAACGCGAAACGTAATCAAAAGGTTTTTCACAAGCGATTAAATCCTCATCAATTCCGCTTGGCTCTGCACGATACCGAACACCCATTTGGTGCAGAATGTCCCTGCGCCTGGGTGAGGCAGATGCCAGTATTAAATCAAAATTCAATCCCATCTTTTAAACCGCTCGTCTAAAAACTAAACGATCACAAAGGTAGAAGAACATAACCGCTATTATCGCTTGTGTTGGCATTAATTCTAATGGAGATGATAACCCTTGCATTTTCGCAATAACTCCTTGCAAAAAAGATCCCAAAAGACTCAAAAAAAGGACAACACATATTCTGTAGAACGAGGCAAAATACGATGTCCATCTACTCAATAAACTTACCACCCCACCGCACAAAACAAATACCAACATAAAATGTCCAAAACTGGTGTCATTAACTCCATCGGCAATTAGTCCAGCGACTGCGTACACATTAAGAGAATGGCGCTTTGGGTAGTGGAGCGTTGCCATCAAAACCATTACCAAAATAAAGTTTGGTCGATATCCCATTAAATCAATGGGCAGAGGCATGATTTGCAAAAAAATAGCAATTGATAAACCTAATACTAGGTCGAATTTTGGCGTGACAAAGCTCATAACTTATTTTTAGATCTACCATTCTGGTCCATTGTAAACACTAAAAGCAGATGTGAACTACGATCTAATAGTGCGCTTGGAGCAACCTCGACTGACATGAAAACAGATCCGGTTATATCCTGAATCTTAACGACTTTCCCAACCGGATATCCGGCCGGATATCGGCCTCCTAACCCAGAACTAAGGAGCTGATCTCCCAATTTTATATCAGCGGTTGGGGATACATAGCGAAGTGTCAAGCGTTGGTAGTCCGCTCTGCCCTCAGCGATTGAGCGAACTCCATTTCGAAGAACTTTAACAGGAAGAGCATGTCTGGCATCAGTGATCAGAAGCACTATGCTGTGATGGTCGTAAACCCTGATTAATTGGCCCATCAGTCCTTCTGAATCGAGCACTGGCTGACCAACATAAGCACCATTTTTTGCTCCCTTATCAATGGTGATTGTATGACGCTGTGTAGTCGGCGAAATACCAATCACTTTAGTCAAAAGGAGTCTATCAACCAAAAGCTCTGAGGCATTTAACAACTGCATTAGTTGTAAATTTTCAGTTGCCAACTCAGATAGTCTTTGAAGCCTACCTCTATAAATCACTATTTCTTGTTTGAGTTGCTCATTCTTTTCAATAAGCTCGGATTTTCTAACTAGGTTATCCTCACCCCACTCCAACACGTTACCTGGGATGTTGGTGACCCAGTATAATGGCCTCATGAGTTGATCGATAAAAACCCTTGCAGGCTTCAACCAGTCAGTAGACTGATCAATTATCATCAAGCCTGTGGAGAGCAGGGCGAGGAATAAGATTTGGCGAAGGAAAGGTGAGTACAATGCGTCTTACCTATCTAAAATTCCCGAACAAAGCGCGCTCAGTACAAAACAATAAAAAAAGCTTTACTAAATTTCATGAGTTAAAGACTCCAGTCTGTGAGTGCTCATGAGATCCAATGCCTCACCACCGCCTCGAGCAACGCAAGTCAATGGATCCTCTGCGAGAATAACAGGCAGGCCCGTCTCGGAACTCAGCAACCGATCTAAATCTCGCAGTAACGAACCTCCTCCTGTCAAAACAAGACCCGTATCCGCAATATCAGAAGCTAATTCAGGAGGCGACTGCTCAAGCACACGCTTAACGGCAGTCACAATACCTGATAAAGGCTCCTGCAGCGACTCTAGAATCTCTTCACTATCAAGAGTGAAACTGCGGGGCACTCCCTCTGCTAAATTTCTTCCCCTGACATCGATTTCTCTTGAATCGTCAGATAAGAAAGCAGTGCCTACCTCAATCTTTACGCGTTCCGCAGTGCTGTCCCCAATTACACTTCCGTATTTACGCCGAACAAAATTTACTATGGCTTCATCAAAACGATCACCGCCAATTCTAACAGAGTCGGAGAAAACCACTCCATTTAAAGAAAGTATCGCTATTTCTGTCGTACCACCACCTATGTCTACAACCATTGATCCTACCGCATCCTCAACAGGGAGCCCTGCACCGATTGCGGCTGCCATTGGCTCCTCGATAAGAAAAACCTCACGGGCGCCGGCGCTAAACGCAGATTCTTTGATTGCACGTTTTTCTACTTCGGTTGCCATACACGGTACACAAATTAAAACTCTTGGACTTGGAGGCAATAAGCTTTTTGTAATGGCAGCTGAATGCACCTTCTTTATAAAATGTTGCAACATTTTTTCAGTCACTTGAAAGTCGGCGATCACCCCATCTTTTAAAGGTCGAATGGCTGTTATATTACCTGGCGTCCTTCCCAACATTCGTTTCGCATCAATACCAACAGCCTCAACTATTTTCTGCCCTAAATGGTGTCGGATAGCTACTACAGAGGGTTCATTCAACACTATACCCTTCTCACGAACATAAATTAGAGTATTCGCAGTCCCTAAATCAATAGATAAATCGCTAGAAAAAAACCCTCTTATTTTCTTAAAAACCATGTTTTGCAACCTTATAAAAAAAGAATGAACAGCAGCGACATGCTCCGATAAGCAAAATTGAAGATAACAGCGGGAAAGTATCAGCGCAAGCCGATAGTGCCGTTTAACATTATTTTTTTTATGTCCTCCAACTATTTCTAGCGCCGTCCTAATTGATCGGTGAGACAACAAAAAGTTGTATTTGACAACTTATCAAAACAATTTTCACATCTAATAGAACCCTTTAGATGTGGTATAATGGAGATATTCAATATTTCGTGCGAGGCAAGCTTATGAAATTAAAAAGGGAAGACGTAACACAACTCGGAATATTGGCAAAATTGGCCATCGATGAAAATACGATAAGCGATATTAAGTCTAGACTAGAAAATGTCCTTGAGTTGGTAAACCAGTTACAAACTGCTGATACTGTGAATATTGAACCTATGGCCCATCCGCAACAAGGTTTTCAAGCTTTGCGTGAAGATCAAATAACAGAAGAAAATGATCAAAAAGCGTTCCAAAAGTTGAGTAAAGATGTCCACAACGGTCTTTACTTGGTACCTAAAGTAATTGAATGATAGGGTCTCGTCATGCATGACATGTCAATAGCATCCCAAATCCAAGCATTAAAAACACGTGAATTCTCATCCTCAGAGCTCACTCAGCATTATTTAGATCGAATTAAAAGGTTAAATCCCAGTTTAAATGCTTTAATAACTGTTACCGAAGAAAAAGCATTAGATAGCGCAAAAAAAGCTGATCGAGCACTGAATGGTGATAATAATAATGAACTTTGCGGTATACCAATCGTGCACAAAGATATTTTTTGTACGCAAGGGGTTAGAACTAGTTGCGGTTCGAAAATGCTGAACGACTTTGTACCTCCCTATGACGCAACTGTTGTAAAAAACTTGGCTGAAGCAGGCACAATTATGCTTGGAAAGGCCAACATGGACGAATTTGCAATGGGCTCCTCCAATGAAACCAGTTTTTATGGGTCAGTGAAAAATCCTTGGGACATTTCGAGAGTTCCAGGGGGATCATCAGGAGGATCTGCGGCAGCCGTCGCTGCTCGGATGACACCAGCAGCAACCGCCACAGACACTGGTGGTTCCATACGCCAGCCTGCTGCACTCTGCGGAGTCACCGGTCTAAAACCAACTTATGGGCTTGTTTCGAGATGGGGAATGATCGCGTTCGCCTCAAGTTTGGACCAAGGAGGTCCAATTGCAAGAACTGCCGAAGACTGCGCCATATTGCTAAATGCCATGGCGAGTTTTGATCATCGTGATTCTACTTCGTTGAGGTTACCCGAAAAAAATTATAAAGANGGTATCAATCGACCCATATCCGGTTGTAAAATCGGGATTCCAAAAGAATATTTTACTGACTCACTAAACCCNAATGTTGAGGCAACCATCTTTGATACGCTCAAAGTACTGACAGATATGGGAGCTAAGTTAGTTGACATCAGTCTTCCAAATACCAAATTATCAGTCCCTGCGTATTATGTTATTGCACCGGCGGAAGCATCAGCAAACTTAGCTCGATTTGACGGCATTAGGTATGGACATCGCTGCGAGAATCCAAAAAGTCTGGAAGACTTATATTGCCGCAGTAGAGCAGAGGGCTTCGGCGAGGAAGTGCANCGGCGAATATTAATCGGCACTTATTGTCTTTCGGCTGGGTANCATGATGCGTATTACAAAAAAGCGCAGCAAGTTCGAAATTTAATAAAGCAAGACTTTACAGAGTCTTTCTCCAAAGTCGATGTCATAGTGAGTCCTACTTGCCCAGCACCCGCATTTAAGTTTGGCGAGAAAAGTGATGACCCAGTTAAAATGTACTTGGAAGACATTTACACAATAGCAACAAATTTAGCAGGCCTGCCAGGAATGTCTATTCCATGCGGTTTTGTTGATCAAAATCCCGTAGGCTTTCAACTGATCGGTGATTATTTGCAAGAGACTCGTATTCTCAACATTGCGCACTGTATCCAAAGGGAGACAGATTGGCATAAACACACACCAAAAGAGCCATCGTGATGCGCTGGGACACAGTAATTGGCCTTGAAATCCACGTTCAACTTTCAACCGCTACAAAAATATTTTCCGGCGCGAGCACGCTATTTGGAGCAAAACCAAATAGTCAGGCGTGTGCTGTTGATCTAGCTATGCCAGGAACACTTCCAGTCCTTAATTCTAAAGCAGTTGATAATGCAATTATGCTCGGGCTCGCTATAGATGCAGAAATCCCTTCCATATCAGTTTTCGAGCGAAAAAATTACTTTTACCCTGACCTTCCNAANGGTTACCAAACCACGCAATTAGAGCGGCCNGTTATTGGTAAAGGTAAAATACCCATTGTTTTGGAAGACGGGACCATCAAGGAAATAAGAATTCATCACGCCCACCTCGAAGAAGATGCTGGAAAATCGTTGCACACGGGAGATTTTGATTCGGAGCTCTCTGGCATCGATCTAAATCGGGCTGGCATTCCGCTNATTGAGATTGTNACAGAGCCCGATCTATCGAGCGCAACCGAAGCAGTAATCTTCGCAAAAAAGCTTCACAGTCTCGTAACTTCACTAGGAATTTGTGATGGACGAATGGCGGAGGGATCTCTTCGCTTTGATGTGAATGTTTCAGTTCGACCAAACGGTACCAATGAGCTCGGTACACGTACTGAAACGAAAAACCTCAATTCATTCAAATTTATGGAGGAGGCAATTTTACTAGAAGTCGGTAGACAAATCGACATCCTAGAAAATGGTGGATCCGTAATACAAGAAACCAGACTTTACAACGGAGAAACAAAGACTGGGTATTCAATGCGAAGCAAAGAGGAGGCCAATGACTACCGATACTTTCCGTGCCCAGATTTACTTCCNGTTGCGATCACTGCATCTTATCTTAAAAAAATCCGAAAAAAATTACCTGAATTGCCCGATGAAAGATCGACTCGATTAGTAGCTGAGTATGGTATTGGTAAATCTGAAGCTCATTTACTCGCTGCAACCAAAGAACTATCTGAATACTTCGAAACTGTGGCAATTACATCAGAGAACGCAAACCAAGCTGCAAATTGGACGATTGGAGAGTTGATGAGTCGCTTAAACACTGCGAACTTGCNAATTTTAGAAAGTCCTGTTTCTGCAGAGGANTTGGGAATACTTATTAGGCGTATTTGTGACNANACTATTTCTGGAAAAATCGCAAAACAGGTNTTAGATGCTATTTGGNAAGGTGAGGGAACTACAGACGTCATTATTAAGGAGCGAGGTTTAAAACAACTAACAGATACCAAGGCTTTAAATAAGATAGTNACTTCCGTGATATCCGACAACCCTAAAATGGTGTCCGATTTTATNAANGCAGACCCTCNACGTCGGANAAAGAAGCTGGGNGGCCTGATGGGACAGATTATGAAACGATCCAAGGGCCAAGCAGATCCAAAGCTGGCAAATAATCTTTTATCCCATAAATTGCACCAAATAATAAACGGAGAGGGCAATTAAACTAANCAAAAATCAAATCACCGATTTTTAGAACCGACTTCTATGGATATCCAGCAGCACTTTATAAAAATACCTAAGTTTTANTTCCAAACCNCAACTAACACAAGTTATCTTAGTGTTTAATTTAACAAACTGAGTGCGACATCTNATAGTCTTCGAATAATTAAAATAGTTATTTATTTTCAACTGCTTAACAAATCTAATAAGTCCTCACTTATAATTTTTGTTATGCTAATATGGCAAATGGGAGAGATAGATGTATTAATCACCCTTAGAGAGCTGTTACATCAGACATACAGGAGTTGTTAATGACAGAAACAGAACAAGAATTCGAATTTTATGTAGGNCCTGCCACTCATTTGGAAGGAGCGTCGCTTGCAATTGACGGGACAGCAAGAATAGATGGTAAGATTGTNGGAAAAGTCTCGGTTAAACATCTTATTGTTGGAGTAGGGGGGGTCGTTCAGGGAGATATCTCAGGCGAGACGGCAACTATAGAGGGCACTGTTGAAGATACTCTGTCACTTACGGGAAAACTCACGGTGTGCGCGTCAGGAAGGATTCGGGGAAAAATTCAATACGGCGCATTACAAACGGAAGAGGGCGCTAAGCTTGTTGGTGAAATAACTACTGATTGGGATCAAGATCATGGACAGCCAGTAGTATCCAGTCGTTTAGAGGCATTCAATGCAGGTACAACCATGTCAGGCGATGGCCAAACAATGGAAACGTAATTGTTCTGCTAAATTTAGGTAAAGACTGATGTAGTAAATATGATCNCAGGNCAAGCACTCAGATCAACAGCAAGGCCCAAAACAGTCATCTTTGGAAATTCAAAAGGTGGCGTGGGCAANAGCACGTTGGCCCTTTTGATGGCCCTTGGACTGGCCACTCGCCATAGGGATGCTAGTGTGAAACTAATTGATTTGGATCCACAAGCAACCAGCAGCAATTCATTGCAAAGATTCTGTGATCAAAGATTCTCGGTTATCCAAGGTACCTCACTGCGATATGATGATGGATCCCCTAATAACGAAAATATTCTTAAGCAGATAGAAAAAGAACGGCTAAATAACTTTAAAAAACGCTTTGTTGTGCTTGATGGAGCAGCCGGGCACCAACCTAACAATAGTGCGTTTCTTCATCATTGTGACATAATGCTGATCCCCACCTCTGTGAGCGATGCCGATATTTATGCCACGCGTAGTTACATCTCTGGACTGCACGCACTTTTCGGTGCTAGTGGCAACAGACACCGGGCCGCGAGCCCAGCTTTGGTTATCCTACCAAACCTAGTCGACAGCCGCGATGAATTTAATGAACTCCGACACGCGCTCTCTAAAGAGCAAGCTTACTTGGGGAAACCACTGTATTATTCTCCGGCGTTCAGACGAGCATTCCGAGAGGAACGTGATGACAAAAATATTCGTATTATATTTAATCAAACACAACCTTACACTCTTTGGCTTACAAGCCTAGTGACGCAATCTCACCGACTTGACAAAAAACCCGAAAAACTATTTCAACTTTAACTAATAAAACCTCNAAAAAATGAATNGCATAAATTTGGTAAACTTATATTGAGAATATTTAAAAATGCAGAAAAAGCGGAATTTTCCACAAAAGATTTGTAAAATTTGTAATCTCCCTTTTTCATGGAGAAAAAAATGGAAGAAAAACTGGCCGCAGATACGTTACTGTTCACAACGATGTAGAAATCAATCTCGACTGAAAAATATACNTAACAGGAAGTCATAAACATAACTCAAGAAGAAAAAAATCTGCCTTCAATGGTTGATATTCTGGTTATTGGCGCTGGTCTAGCGGGCCTCTCCGCAAGCAGAAAGCTAGCCGATAAGGGATATCAGGTATTAGTTGTAGACAAAGGGAAATCGGTCGGAGGGAGACTTGCTAGCCGTTCACTAGAATCTGCGAGTTTTGATTATGGCGCTCAATTTATGACCGCCAAAGAACCNAGATTTCTAGATCAGGTNAATAACTGGGTCTCTGACGGAACTGCANAATTATGGTTNAGAGGATATCCTGGACGGTCCGAAAATTACAAAAGATGGCGGGGAATACCCAACATGCGAGAGCTTGCGAGGAGTTTAGCAGGCACGCTAAACATAAAGACCGCAAGACAGGTAGTAAAAATAACCTTGCAACAAACGCNNTGGAGAGTTGATTTTAAAGACGGTAAAGTAATATACGCAAACAATATTCTTCTTACCCCGCCTGTGCCACAATCTCTGGAAATAATCGACCGAGGTAATACAAAACTNAATCAAGATCAGCGGTTGAGATTACAACAGTTGACNTATGATCCATGCATCGCAATGTTGGCCCTACTTGAGGGACCNAGTAAAATTGCTCCTCCTGGGATNTTAGTTCCGAATAGTGATGATATAGACTGGATTAGCGATAACATGAAGAAAGGAGTGTCCGTGATACCATCTGTCACAATTCACGCCTCTGCTGACTTCAGTAAAAAACATTTCAATGAAGACAGTGATAAAATGGGTAAAAAAATAATTAAACTCTCAAAACCGTGGCTTGGAGTTGCTGTCAAACATTTTGCCATACATAGATGGCGTTACAGTAAACCAAAATATGTGGACACAGAACGTTTTATGCTGATTCAGAATAATCCAACTCTCATCATTGCAGGCGACGCTTTTGCGGGACCACGGGTCGAGGGGGCGTTTTTATCCGGATATTCTGCCGCCGAGGCTCTTATCGCACACTTGGAAAAGTATTAGTCACAAAGTTATTAAAGTCCTCTGCTCTAACCAATAAATGCTTTAAGGATGGGGGCTGGAGACCTTTATTTAATGTTTACCTTCTGGTTACCAATATATTTCATTAATTTTAGCCATGGTTTTCTGCGAAAGTAAAAGCACTTGACAAGTATGCTAGTCTGAAAAATTTAACTTTTCTTAGTATTTCAAAATGCAAAATAATCTATCGAACAGATTACTTATTACTGTATTCTGTGGCTTTCTAGGTGCTGGAAAAACAACTGTTCTGAGTCATATGCTTAATAATCGTGAAGGCAAAAAAGTAGNCGTCATTGTTAATGATATGAGGTAGATTAATATCGATGCAGCTATGATCAAAAGTGATATCTCGCTTAATCATAGCGAGGAAAAATTAGTTGTAATTAGCAATAGCTGTATTTGCTGCACACTGCGAGAAAATCTTCTGCTAGAGGTTAACAAACCAGCAAAAGATAATAAGTTTGATTATTTGGTTATTGAATCTGGGAGAATTTCAGAGCGATTACCCTTTACTGAAACTTTTACTTTTGCAGATGAAGAAGGTATTTCTTTATCGGGAGGAGCAAAGCGAGACACCATGGTAACCNTCGTCGATGCTGTAAACTNNTTAAAAGATTACTAGGAAGCAAAGTACCCTCAAGATACTGGAGAATCATTGGGTGAGGATGATGAACGCAGTGTAGCTGATATATTAGTTTATTTGCCAGAATTTGCTGATGTTCTTTTGGTTAGCAAAATANATTTAGTAGATGCAGAAGATATTGAAAAACTCAATGCTACTCTTAAACCTCTCAATACACACGCTAAAATCATTCCAATAACTCGAGGACAGGTCTCTACTGATGATGTTCTTAATACTTCCCCCTTTGATTTTGAAAATGCAAAGCAAGCTCCAGGGTGGGTAAAAGAAATACGTGGGGATCATATTCCCGAAACAGAAGAATATGGCATCAGCAGTTTTAGTTATATTGCGCGTCGCCCNTTTTATCCACNAAAATTTTATGAATTCCTCTNCGGCACTGAGNAATATGGAAAATTAATTNGATCAAAAGGCTTTTTTTGGTTANGGTCTCGCCTTGAATATGCTNGTCAATGGAGTCAATTGAAGAATTATGGGTTGAGCNTTTTGGTGATCTGCGCCAGGAATTAGTTTTCATTGGTCAAAACCTTGATAAAACTAGGATGATTGATGCTCTAAATGACTGCTTGGTATCTGAGNAGGATCTTGAAAGAGGAGAAGATTTCTGGGAATCTTTGAGCGATACTTTCCCGCCATGGTCAGAAATTCAATGAAGCCACTAAATAAAATTTACAAAAATTTAATTCCTTAGAACCCGTTTAGAGCAGTGATCTCAGGAGAGCCCTCCCTAATCTCCGGCTAGTCAACTTTTAGTGCGCTGCTTTAATAAAAAAATNGCCAGATAAATGCTTGGCCCGGGAGGACTCGAACCTCCGACAAATGAATTATGAGTCCAGTGAGTAAAAAATTGATCTACGATGGTTAAAAAGTCAAATTAAATTGAGTAATGAATTATTTCCCCGAAAGAAGGTTCTGCTGTAACACAAAGTTGGTTATTCCGAATGATTCAAAAATAAAAAAACACGAATAATCGATTACCTTTCAAAACCTACCTATATTATTGGAGTATCTCTAAACCCTTTGATTGCTGCCTTATCGGCAAGCAAAAATTCTGAGCGACCATCTGTCATCAAACGGACCTTGCTAATAGCAAAGGGACTTAAAAGAGCCCGCAAATCACCCATAGAATGTCCAAATAATGGTAAGTTATCCATATGCCTAGGAGACTGTGTTATGTGTTGCGTATCTAAGACCCCGTAATTAAAAGTTGTCATCTTCTCGATATTCATACTTCCGATACAATATGCTTTAGTCGAAGTCTTGAGGAATGGTCTTAAGGCCTTTATAAACGCCTTTACGTATGTTCTCTTGAGAAAATAAAAAAAATCCCAGAATAAACAGACGTCTAAAGTAATTCCAGGCTTCAAGTTAAGCATTGAGCAAAANAGNTTNTCCAGAGTGGANGNTAGAATATCAGGCTGAGATCCANTNAAGAGGGGATCAGAATAAAGATCGGGAAAGAATAAGTTACANTTTTGGCTGCTACAATATTCTGCAAAAAAATTTACGGTTGCTGACCCCGCACACCCAANATTGAGTACGCACAGTGGAGTAGTTTTGGGCAAATCTCGCCATATCTCTTCAAATACTTGAGAGTTCAGGAATGAGTAGTCATTTACCGAATTATTGATCTCCNTATTCATGTTGTCCATGCCCAGCAATTCTCAAAGACATTATGATTGCTCTGATCTAAAATTGAGGCCATACTCAAGAGGACTTAGCAGCCTCAGCACTATCAACTGAATGCGCAGTTACTTTACTCGGCCTTGCGTTCACGGCAGGCGGTAATGTGGGATCCATTTCAATGTTACCCTTAAATTTTGCGCCATCTTCTAGCGTTACCCTTGGTGCGTCAATATTNCCAAGAACATTTCCACTCTGACAAACTACCACTTTCTCCAAACCAGTTATGTCTCCTTTCACGGTACCCTCAATAACAACCACATGCGCCCTTACGTCAGCTAACAAGCTCCCAGAAACGCTAACAAAAACCTCATGCTCTTCAGAATTAATATTACCCTCAACACTACCATCAATCTGAATATTCTCCTCAGATGTGATCTGTCCTACGACCTTTACAGTTGATCCAATAACCGCTTTGAATAATCGATCATCAGGTGCTTTGGCTATTAATTCACCTCTCTGATCAGTAAATTTTTTACTTTTTTCAAACATAATTTCTTACCTCGCTTTTTTATATGAACTTATTAGCTTACACGTCGGCAAGTTAGCGTATTTGGGAAAAAAAAACATCTCCAACTCATTACAAATGCTCAATTTCATTACTTGATTGTAAGCTACGGTCCGCTCGTTGCTCTAAATGAGCCCTTAGATAGCCCTCTTAAGCCGATACAGTCACGAATTTTCCTGATTTTCTTGATCATTTGAAGAAACATCCGCTAAAACGATTTGCGCCTTACGTGCTCTTTTCAGCTAGTCGCATGTTTCTATCTCGATTTGCCTGTTCTCGATTATAAGTGACCAACTCAGCTCTCATTCTCTCGCCAGGTTATGGCGATTCAACCTTCTAGATACAACATTCTTTCCTTCCCTGGATCTGTTTGCTTTAATGCTAACTCTGTTTTCGCGTAATCGGTTCTCTTAGTCTCCCATTTGACCATCAACCAGAACACTTTGTGATCCTTCAGTAAATAAAAGTTTTCCAGAGTATGTCGCAGTATATTATGATCATGAGAGACGAAAATTAAGGCGCCCCTATCACTTTTTAAGNTGCAAACCAAGGCTCGCCGCATATCAAGATTGAGGTCGTTTTCACCCTAATCATAGAGCAATAATGGGGTAAGGACTAATTATAAGTGCTAAAGAATATCTTGATTACTCTCCCCAAAAAAAAACTAAACCGGATTTAATGCTCACGCATTAAGGAAGCGAAGCCGCCAGGAAAATTGCTTACTCCTTGATCCGAGCCTCAGATCAACTTCCTCTCAAATTCTGGAGTCGCTCGCGCTTTAGTCCCGACTTTCTATTAAATACTGAGCGAAATATTCTCTTTGCAAATGTTTTTAGACCATACGAGCATAACTTTAAACCTTAAGAGATTCAAATTATCCGGATAGCAAACTCAATTTACCAGAACCGTTTGCCCCAAAACCATTGAGTCTCGTAACGTCGACCTTTTATGCAGCATGAATCGAGAGATTGTCGTGTTTAAAAAGTAAGTTCTCCTCGCGACGCAGTTCAAAATTAGAAATCCTAATCATACAATAACATCATCTTCAATCAAAACCCAAAAAACCGCCCGATTGGTGACGCCATAATTTCGCATAGATACGATTCAAGGCTAGTAAGTCTTTATGACATCCCTCTTCCACGATCTCACCTCTATCGAAAACTATTAGACGGTCCATCGCAGCGATAGTCGACAGCCTGTGTGCAATAGCGATAACTGTCTTCCCCTGCATCAAGCGATCAAAACTGAGTTTTATAGCTGCCTCAACCTCAGAATCGAGTGCAGAGGTGGCCTCATCAAGTATTAGGATCGGCGCATCCTTTAATAGGACCCGGGCTATCGCTATCCTTTGCCGCTGCCCCCCGGAAAGAGTCACGCCACGTTCTCCTACATGTGCGTCATAGCCTCTCCTTCCTGCGGAGTCTCGAAGCTCTAAAATAAATTCATGCGCCTCTGCTCGAAGCGCAGCATCAATCATCTCTTCCTCTGAGGCCTTGGGTCTTGAAAATAGAATATTTTCTCTTACCGATCGGTGTAAGAGTGAAGTATCCTGCGAAACCAAAGCGATTTTGCCTCTCAAACTATTTTGCTGAACCTCGGCTATATTTTTTCCATCAATAGTGATCTCTCCACTCTGGATGTCATAAAATCTCATTAGCAAGTTGACTAAGGTTGATTTTCCAGCGCCACTACGTCCGACAACCCCCACCTTTTCACCAGACTCAATCCTCAAGTTAAGACCCCGAAAAACTGGGCCACCATGCTCAGTAGCTCGGTTGTTATAAGCAAAATGTACCTTTTTAAAATCAATGACACAATCGCTTACCTCCAACTTCTGAGCATCAATTTGGTCAAAGACCTCGTTCGGTACTGAAAAAGAATTAATACCGTCCTGAACAACACCTAGGTTTTCAAAAAGGTTGGCAATTTCCCACATAATCCAATGTGACATGCCCGTGAGTCGGATTGCTAAACCGATAACAACCGCTATCGCACCCGGCGAAACCATATCGTCCAGCCAAAGCGTGATACCAAGCGCGGATGTTGAAAAAATTAGTAACACATTAAGGGACCACATTGTAATATTTAGCAATGTAACGAGACGCATTTGGGGGTGCACGGTACTCAAGAATTCTCCCATACCGCTTTTAACATACATTGATTCACGATTGTTGTCAGAAAATACTTTGACGGTGAGAATGTTCGTGTAGCTGTCTACAATTCTGCCAGTCATTAGCGACCGAGCATCAGCTTGTCGAGTCGATATTTTTCTTAATCGTGGGACGAAGATTCGTTGAATAACAATAAAGAGCACTAACCAGATGAACAGTGGTATACACAGCATTGGATCTGCGCTAGCAATCAAGAAAGTGGTGGTAATCAAATATACCAAGATGAACAAAAGCACGTCCAGAATTTTCATAACGACGTCACGAACAGCCAACGCAGTCTGCATGACTTTGGTTGCAATTCGCCCACTGAACTCATTTTGAAAATAGGCGTAACTCTGACTCAAAAGATATCGATGCATGAGCCATCGAACTCGCATCGGAAAGTTGCCCATCAACGTTTGATGAATTACTAACGATCGTATTGACTCAAGCGAGGGTATGACCAAAAGAACAAACACAGTCATCATTAAGAGAAATGGCCACATTTCCTCAATAAAATTCTCTTGCTTTTGGAGTGCCAGCCAATCCACTATGGAACCCAAGAATCCGAAAAGCATCGCCTCAGAAATAGCCATTACAGCTGTGAGAGAAGCCATAAAAATAAGCCACGGCTCGGAACCACGAGTGAAGAACTTACAAAATGCGAAGAGGGTATCTGGAGGTTGGTGCGGCTCCGCTATCGGAAATGGGTCCAAGCGCCTCTCGAAAAACGCAAACATTTTTTTTCCTTACGCCAGTCCACCGAATAATTTCAATTACTACTTAAGTAACAAAATACCGAAGTATATGGAAATTTTATTTATCTTATGACATTACGTACCACCTTAATTA
Source organism: Porticoccaceae bacterium (assembly GCA_002720735.1). GTDB lineage: Bacteria > Pseudomonadota > Gammaproteobacteria > Pseudomonadales > Porticoccaceae > TMED48. Next base: position 41,835 of record PBJN01000019.1, on the reverse strand, counting down.
TACGAAAAAAAAATGATCTGGACGTAATCATCTACACAAATATGCGTGATAGTGATAGCGTAAATTAAATAGCGGAGGCTGAGCCATCGAACTTGTTGGCCTGTTATTTTGCATCATCATTGTCAATAATAGTTAGCCTGGTGATCAGTTTATATTTTAAAACAGCACATCTCTTGGGGGACAAATTTGGCAAATTATAAATATGATCTAATATTATTTGGCGCTACAAGCTTCGTTGGCGCTATCCTGAGTAGGTACCTTTCTTCCCAAGGAAATTTAAGAGCAAATTTTAAATGGGCGCTAGCAGGGAGATCTCAACACAAACTAGAGCAACTTCAGGTTAGTCTTGGAACCACATTCGAAACTCTTCCAATCGTGATTGCTGATTCTGAGGATATAGAATCACTTCGTAATCTCTGCAGTTTAACAAGACTAATAGTGAGCACAGTCGGTCCATATGCGCTGTATGGCGAGAATCTTGTAGCAATTTGCGCCGAGACAGGGACTGACTACTGCGACATCACCGGAGAGGTTCAATGGATTAAACGAATGATTGATCAGTACCAAGTTTTAGCCCAATCTAGTGGGGCTAGGATAGTGAATAGTTGCGGTTTTGACTCGATCCCATCGGATATCGGTAATTATTTTTTACAGGCAAAAGCGCAAGAAAAATTTCAGTGCTATCTACCCTACGTTTCTATGCGAGTTGCAAAAATCATCGGTGGGGTATCTGGGGGTACGGTAGCAAGTTTTATTAGCACAATAGAAGAAATGAGAGCTAATCCTAGTTTGAGCCGTGAGATGGCAAATCCGCGATACCTGTGTCCAGAATATGTCCCAGAAAACAAACTGCGAAAAAAATCCAAAAGAAAACGTTTTGACAACAACTTTTCCTCTTGGATAGCGCCCTTCATCATGGAAAATATAAATAGTCGAATCGTAATGCGCTCTTCTTGCTTAGGAAATATCAACTACGGTGCCGATTTCACCTACGATGAAGCGATCCTTACCGGAAAGGGTCTTTTAGGCCTACTAAAATCCCTCGGTATATCTTTCATCTTNAGTGTATTGTTGTGGTGTCTTTACTTTCGAACCACTCGGGGCATCTTNAATCTGTTTTTTTTACCCGCGCCCGGTAAAGGGCCCTCAATAAAATCTCAAAAACGAGGTAGTTTTAAAATCCACATGCTAGGAAGAAATCATGAAAATCACCAACTTCGCGTTTGTGTCAAGGGCGACAGTGATCCTGGATATGGAAGNACGGCAAAAATGCTCGGACAATGTGCTCTGTGTTTGTTAGAGATTCCAAAAACTAAAGTCCCAGGAGGATTTTTAACCCCAGCGGCCGCAATGGGGGGTATACTCATGTCGAGACTTCAAAAGAATGCGGGATTGACTTTTGAGGAAGAAAAACTCTAAATTTACACNTTACACTCTNTNTTTTTTGCTCTCTGAATACTTCAATTGGATGAGATAAAATAATATTCTCAAACATCGTACACCGATAGATTTCTTTCAGTTACAATGGGCTTTCTGAANCAAGACCACCTAACACTCGAAAACTTTCACGCAGCGCGACACATATGGCTCAATACGTCTACACAATGAACCGGGTTGGAAAAATTGTACCCCCAAAGCGAGAGATTTTAAAAGACATCTCATTATCGTTCTTTCCCGGGGCTAAAATCGGAGTTCTGGGACTCAATGGTGCAGGTAAATCGACACTTTTAAAAATTATGGCCGCTATTGACACCGATATTCAAGGCGAAGCTCGGCCAATGCAGGGAATAAAAATTGGTTACTTAGCACAAGAGCCAGAATTAGATGTCGAAAAAACTGTTCGTGAAAATGTCGAAGATGGAGTTCGCGAGGCCGTAGATGCACTTGCTGGCTTAGAGCAGGTATATATCGATTATGCGGACGAAAATGCAGATTTCGAAAAACTAGCCAAAAAGCAAGAGGAACTTGAGGCAATCATTGAAGCCACAGACGCACATAATCTCGATAATACGCTGGATATTGCTGCAGATGCTCTGCGTTTGCCACCCTGGGAATCTAACATAGAATCACTTTCAGGAGGAGAGAAAAGGCGTGTCGCCCTCTGTCGGCTACTTCTATCAAAACCTGATATGTTGTTGCTAGACGAACCAACAAACCACTTAGACGCCGAATCAGTTCATTGGTTGGAAAAATTCCTCGAAGAGTTCGCCGGGACCGTCGTAGCTGTAACTCACGATCGCTACTTCTTAGACAATGTCGCGGGCTGGATACTCGAGCTGGATCGAGGTCACGGTATTCCTTATGAGGGTAATTATTCGATGTGGCTGAGTGCAAAAGAAAAACGCTTGCAAACCGAATCTAAACAGGAGGCATCGCGTCAACGCGCTATAAAACAAGAGCTAGAATGGGTTAGACAAAATCCGAGAGGTCGGCAAGCAAAGAATAAAGCTAGACTAGCACGCTTCGATGAACTCAATTCACAAGAGTTCCAGTCCCGAAATGAAACAAATGAAATATACATAGCCCCGGGCGAACGGCTAGGTGATAAAGTAATTGTACTCGACAGAGTATCCAAAGGGTTCGGCAGTGCGTTNCTCATNAAAGACCTGTCGNTATCTATTCCTAAGGGTTCCGTCGTAGGAATNATTGGCGGAAACGGAACTGGAAAATCGACGCTTTTCCGAATGATTGCGGGGAGCGAGAAACCTGANAGCGGGTCAATCATAATCGGTGATACCGTAAAAATAGCNTTCGTAGAGCAAAGTCGTGATTCCTTATCTAATGATCAAAATGTCTGGGAGGCCATTTCTGAGGGTCAAGATTTGCTCCGAATCGGTAACTATGAGGTGTCTTCACGAGCATATGCAGGACGTTTCAATTTCAAGGGTTCTGACCAGCAAAAAAGAGTGGGTGATTTATCTGGAGGGGAACGGGGACGCCTTCACCTTGCCAATACCTTGAAGCAGGGTGCTAATGTCTTACTACTAGATGAACCCTCTAACGATCTTGATATTGAGACATTACGTGCTTTGGAGGAAGCAATACTCTCGTTTCCAGGGTGTGTCTTGGTTATTTCTCACGACCGTTGGTTCCTTGATCGCATCGCCACTCACACACTAGCCTATGAGGATGATGGTGAAATCATTTTTTATGAGGGTTGTTATAGCGCTTATCATGATGATTTTTTGGAGCGAAAAGGCTCCGAAATACAGCCCTCACGAATTAAACACAAGCGTCTTAAAAGTTAGGCAATTTATATGGCATCTATCTGGCACACTAAACCAGACTTACAATATATCAACCAATACATCCTTTCAGGTACNATAGATAGTCANCTCGGTATTTCAATGACGGAAGTGGGTGACGACTTCTTATCTGCAACTATGCCTGCAGACGCTAGGACTTTCCAACCCAGCGGTATCATTCATGGTGGAGCGAATGTCGTGTTAGCGGAAACATTGGGCAGTACTGCTGGACACCACGTGATCGACAGAGATTTTCAACAATGCCGAGGTCAAGACATAAGCGCGACGCACCTGCGTCCTGTTTATGAAGGTGTGGTTACAGGAACAACCCGGCCAATCCACCTGGGACGACGTTCCCATGTGTGGGAAATACAGCTTCGTAACAGTGCAGGGAAACTCACTTGTGTGGCTAGGCTTATCTTAGCNATAATAGAAAAAAATCAAAACAAGGTCTGAGGGTAAGATTGATTTAAGCCNAGTTTAAAAAACATACGAAAAACTTACCTNNCAGGCGCGCGATGACTCATCCGGAAACGTAGTCACCTATACGAATATCTTGCCTAGATGTCACCTTAAGTAGGAATCAAAATATTTTAAGGGATAACCCAGCTTTTCGGTTAGTACAACAACTGCGAAAGGTTTTCTCCATTAGAATGTTAGCAGCTATCAACTATCAATTTTCACTGAGCGTATCCAATACTCCAGTCTTGGATATAACTGTTGCAGCGCACTCGCAGCGTCTTCCGCAAGCCGTCGGTTCGCGAACTTGCCATAAAGCAAGAGAGTNAGTACNTTTTGNTGTCTTTGTATNTTTGTAAACCANAANCTACTTAATTCACTTACATACTCGTCCCGATGTTTTACTGCAGCATCTCGTGAGGAATATGCTCCCAACTGAATCGTCCACATAGTATCTGACGATGCTCCACCAAAATATTCTCCTTGCTTGACGGAACGAGAAGGTGGCGCCCGCCTATCAAGGCCGGATNTTACAGTGTCTCTAAATTCTTTTTTGCCATCAATATAAGATTCTTGAGAGTGGCATCGCCATACGGAGCCAAATTTTTCGCCACTCGCGCACGACCAAGCAACGNGATCCGAGTGCTTANCATTTGAGTTCCGAAACTTGGCATCCTTGATGCACCCGTTTGATGCTAAAACGCAAAACAAGATAATAAGAAGACGATTCATAAAAGTCATTCTACGAAGTTTCCAATTCACACCTGAAAGAAAGAATAAGGNTTCAACAATACAGTGAAATACAGCTTAAGTGCTAAATTTCAACATAAATTAAATAGTGCCAAATATAGTCGTGTTCATAAGTGACTGCATGATCACCTTTTTTCCTAATTCGACATCAAAAAAAGTGTTTTAGCGAAGACATTGAACGCCTCACGTGACACTTTTTAGTGCGCAAACAGGGTGCTAAAGTAGATTTTACTTCCTCCCAAACACTGTTTAATTACATCCCATATAACAAATTTTCCACCTAAAACATGTACATAAGTANAAACACAAGCTTATAGCAAAAGTCTTTNACCCGTNACAATTNATTTTAGANAGTCTAGATCGCTCGAGAGGTGAGCTTTCATTTTTATGCAGTGTTTTTCAACAACACTCTCAGTATCAATTGTCTGGTTAGTAGCATGCTAAAGTCTTGCCATGGGAGACGGTGGTGCCGCGGACGCACTGGTTGGGAATTAAAAAATTTTTGATGAGTCAGGTCCAGGAAAATTCAAAGGATACCGACACTCCAGAATCAGTATTTGCGATGTTTCAGCTCACCTTTGCGATATTTACGTCCACTTTCATTGTTGACAAATTCGCTAAACGAATGCGCTCTAGTTGTGTACTTGTATTTAGAGGTTTATNGGCCGTATTTGCTTATGTGCCCATTACCCATTGGGGATTAGGAGGCATATAGTTAGGGGAAATGGGGTTACGCGATTTTGCTNGAGGCAAGGTGATGCAAATTACAGCGGGCGTTGGGGCTTTTGTGGCAAAATTAGACATCGACAGCCGCTATGGGTCCTAAATCAGGCAATGCCCCCATAGTCTANCTATTTCAAGGAAGGGGGCGACACGTTAAGTATTGCTATCGATTCGGGTGTAATGTGTCATTACGTGATGCAAATAATAAAGCAGACATTTAAAATTGAAGACTCTCTAATTGTCTTTCCCATTCGCGGAGTTGGCANAATGCTTANAACGGTGTGTGCTGATAATTTTACCTACGACCATCTTGATGTNCTCAGCGGTCGAGGGTATGAGGAAGGGGTTACAATGAGCTTACAAATCTATGTTCAGCTTTTTCGTGTCATGAGCACGGTCTTATATAAAGCTTAGTCTCGCTGTTACTCTTGAAATTGGTAGCCAATATTTAAGAACTCAGAATCGATTCATAGGGGGAGACACAGGTGCACGACTTGGTAAAACACGATGGGAGAGGTTATGATCTCTGAAAAATAGTCACACCAAAAAGTTATAAACAGATTAACCAAGAGGTTGCATAGCGTGGCCGTTGATTAACATCGTCAGCTCATCTATCGATTAGCTGCCATATTCACGGTACCGATCCAAATATTCGCACATGTATGTCGCGCCATCAAGAGTTCGATANGTNGCTCTTTGGATTAAATCAGGAGGGAGTAGGTACAGATGTCCTCCCTTAACAGCGGTAATGCTTCTCCATCGACTCCAAGTTTTTTTCCAAGACTCTAATCGCTCCTGCGTACCACTAGTTATTATAACTTCTGGATCAAATCTCATGATCGTTTCAATATTAACACGTGGCACTAATGGCGAAGAAGTTGCAAAAATATTAATACCACCACATATCCTTATCACATCACTAACTAAGTGTTCGCCATTCAGAGTCATAATGGGTTCATCCCATATTTGATAAAAAATTTTTACCCTCTTTTTGCCTGCATACAATTTATTAAGATACCGTAACTTTTCGTAAAAATTGGCTGCGACGCGATTGCTTTCGGTAATTTTATCCGTTAGCCTACCCAACCTTTTCAAAAGCTCCGGAATATGCTGCAGNTTTGTTACTTCGGTAACAAAAACCGGTAACTCTAGTTCGCNAAGACGCTGAACGATTTCATAACCATTACCCGAGCTCCATGCAAATATGAGGTCAGGCTGTAAACTGAGAATAAGTTCATAATTAACCAGTGCGTGATTATTAACTCGGGTTATACTTTTGGCCTCATCGGGATAATTACTAAACTCATCTACACCAACAATATTACCCCCGGCACCAATGTGGAAAAGAAGTTCAGTTATGTTGGGTGCTAAACTTATGATCCTTTTTGCTGGAACTGCTAAGGTTATTTCACGTTTTAAATCATCGACTTCCGTAATATTGCTAACAGCAATAGCTGGAAATAANGAACANAGAATGCCNATACTAATGATTGGGATGANANAAAGCGTGAAGAATTTCACCAATTAACCACTATATTTTTTCCAGTTTCAGGGTGTTTGATAACATAAGGGTCTATGCCGAAGACATCAGAAACTAGTGTTTCACTGAGAATTTTGTCTGGCGTTCCCGCCGCAACAACAGAACCTTTATCGAAAACAATAACATGATCGGCAAAACGATTAGCCAAATTTAAGTCATGTGACACAATAATGACGCCAATACCACGTTGCGCAAAATCGGATACAAGTTCCATCACCAATACCTGATGCGAAAGATCAAGGGGGGATGTTGGCTCATCCAAAACTAAGAATTGCGCTCCAGTTGAGGTCGGCTCCCATATTTGAGCCATTACCCGAGCAAGTTGGACTCGCTGTTTCTCACCTCCAGACATTTTAGTGAAAAGTCGTCCCTCCAAATGCATAGCATCTAAGGCCTGAAGGGCCTCTCTGGCAATTTCAGTGTCTCTAAAAATACCAGATCGGTGTGGAATACGTCCCAATGAAACCACCTCTAAAGCAGTAAATGGAAAATCAAGCGAGCTATGTTGAGGGAGCACGCTAATCATTCTTGCCCGATGTTCAGATCTCCACTCAATAAGGTCCTTCCCGTTAAAAATTATCCGACCACAAGTTGGTGCGAGATCACCACTTAGAACCTTAATAAAACTGGATTTGCCGGCGCCGTTAGGACCAACTATTACTGTAGTTTGTCCGCTATTTATAAAAAGATTAACAGCCTGGAGGATATCGAACCCAGATCTAGTAAGCGAAATATTGTCTATTTTGAAGGACATAAATCAAATTTGTTTACGTTGGTCTGCAAGCAACACAATAAAAAATGGAGCACCTAAGGCAGCCGTCAAAATCCCAGGCGGAATTTCGATCGGTGCAAAAACAACACGGGCAAGAATATCTGCGATCAGCAAAAGAATACCGCCAGCTAGCGCCGATAGGGGCAACAACCATCTATGATCAGGACCGATCAATAACCGCACCATATGTGGTATAACTAACCCAACAAAACCAATCATGCCTGCTACAGCAACGGCAGAACCAACGCCTAGTGTTGTAAATAGAATAAGTTTTTTCTTGACGTACTGCACATCAATACCCAAGTGCCGTGCCTCTGATTCTCCTAAAAGTAATGCATTAAGCGATTGACTTTCCCGAGAAAACATCACCAGAACAAATGCGGCCACAAAACCAGTGATAAAAACCCGGGGCCAATTTGCATTACTCAGGTTACCCATTTGCCATAGACTTATTTGCCTCAGCATTTCGTTGTCAGCAAAGTAGCTAAGCCAACTATTTACAGCACCCGCCAGCGCACTTACAGCTATTCCTGCAAGTAACATAGTTGATACCGAAGTACCCAACATTGACGTAGAAAGCCTGTAGACGGTAAGAGTTACAAAAAGACTACCGACGAAAGCTCCCAAGGCAATCAATGATAATCCCAAAATCGAATTACTTTGCAACCATGCTCCGACAAAAACTATTACTAAACTGGCACCTAACGATGCTCCGCTTGAAACACCTATCAACGATGGCGCCGCCAGAGGGTTTCTGAAAAGACCTTGCATCACTGCGCCACTCATTGCGAGTATCACTCCCACCAAGAGGGCAAGACACAACCGGGGTAATCGTATGTGAAATAATATAGTATGGATTTGCGCTGAGCTNACGTCAGTATCGTTCNGACGAAAAAATGNANTTACNAAGTGCTGGATAATNATATCAATCGGAATTTTNACCGNTCCTGTNCTCATTCCCGCAATAGCTACCAACGGCAAAGACAGCAACAAAAGAGCGCTTAATTCTTGGGGTAGAATTCTTTGCAATTAGAAGTCCACCCCTCTACGTGCCTTAATTCCCGAGTTGTAAGCATGTTTCACCTCTTTAACCTCCGAGACGGTATCAGCTATCTCTTTTATTGCGGTTCCGCCACCACGTCCAGTTAAGACAACACTCTGATTTCTTGGTCTCGCGGTTAAAGCATTCACGACTCGCTCCTCATCCAAATACTTAAAACTAAGCATATAAGTAATCTCATCTAGGACAACTAAATGATAACTGTGGTCNGATAACATTGGCTCCACCACAGACCAAGTCTTTTCAGCCGCCTCAATGTCCCCAGCNCGGTCTTGTGTGTCCCAGGTAAAACCCGTGCCCATTTGATAGAAGTCTACGTGCGGTAATACATTCTTTAGGAACAGTTCCTCTCCAGAGAGCTGTTCACCTTTTATAAATTGGACCACTCCCACTCGGTATCCATATCCCAGAGCGCGCATTATCATCCCAAATGCCGAACTAGTCTTTCCCTTCCCATCACCGGTTAGTAAAATTAAAACTCCACGGTCCTCGTTTGCAGCCGCTATNCTCGCGTCAATTTTTTTCTTCTGTTTTTGCATTTTTTGCTTGTGGCGCTGTTCGTCCTTTACTTGCTTCTCTGACATAAACACGTCCTTTTTCTATTTGACCTGAACCGCCGCAGGAAGATTGTGGGGCAGTTAAAATAACGATGGATGCATGGTATGAGCCATAATTTCCAAAGAATCAACGAGTCTCGGACCTGCGCGACTAAAATAAGCGATACCCTCAACTATAAATATTTTTGTATCAAAAGACTTATACAACTTTGCGAACCCCACAGACTGTAAAACACTTTTCTCATTACGCTTAAATCCCTCCACATCAAACTCATAAAGTGCGACAAAAAGAATATCTGGCACAGCCACAGTGAGCTGAACCCACGTTCTTCGTTGGGAGGGAGTTTTTCCAGAACCGAAACATGGATAACCTCCCGCTATATAGTCGATTTCGGGACTGCAATGCCCTCATTAAAAAAGTAGATCTAGCCAATTTAGCAGAACAACTCGAGGCCTATCCGGTTTTTCCGTTTTAGCGGATTTGACCCTAATCACATATGTTCTGTCCTGAATTTTTCGAAAAATCCTCCTCCCGATCGCCACAATTGGTAGCAGCCGCGACAATCTTAACGTTGGCTTAAACATAATGTGAGCCAGCAGGCTCCAGCGCTACAACCTCAACGCTGTCAGCAAGTGCAGCCAACGCTCGAGCTAAATCGCAACCGGATAACGCGCAAACATTACAGAGAGCCTGAGTGACAATTAGATCTGGCTGGAAGTTGACAAGGGTCGTAACATCGGGGTCATATAACGCGTTTTCATTACTAAGTTTTTTGAATACCAATTCATCAAAAAGTGCGCTGTTTAGGTTCACTAAAATATGAGTACTAGTCAAAATAGGCTACCTAACCACTGAATTAGGATAATTACATTCGTGAGCGATACCAATTAAGTTATACCTTAATCCCACCCCACAAATAAGCTCCGTGGCACTTGGTAAAAAAGATACGATTCTCATATCATGTCTCCGATTAACAGGCCGGATTCTTGACCTCTATTTAATTTCTTGCCCAGCCACAAACACTTAACGATTATTGGAGAGGACCCACTGGTGATTCGTAATATTTTAACCTAAAGACTATAACGAAGCCCCACGCTAACGCCGAAACCTAAAGTTTTATAGCCAAAAACCTGCTCGTAATCCTTATCCAAGGCATTGTCTAAATTAACATAAATTTCAAGTTTGTCACTTGCACTATAATTCATATTGAGGTTTAGCAAAGTATGATCGTCCATGATTACCACCTGTGATGGTTCAGGATAAGGTGGGTAATAAACATCAGTCTGATCCCCAGTAAACTGAAGGTTAGCATTAAATAAAAGATTTTCAGTTGTTTCCCAGCTAAGATTGACGCTTGCAATATGATTGGGCCTTCTTACTTCGGAAACGGAGTTTCCATCCTTTGAATCAGTATAGGTATAGGCAGAAGATATTGATAAAGAGTCCCAGAAATTAGCAACAAAACTCAACTCAAAGCCTTTTCGTTCACTGTTTAAATCGATATTGCCTGCGGTGAAGGCAAAAATCGTTGGATCATACACAAACCCATCTATCTCATTAGCTAATTGACTGTCAAAAATAGTCGCGGATAAAGTCACGTTACCGTCTAACATTTCTGTATCAAATCCCAGCTCCCAACTTCTGGACTTCTCTGGAACAAGGTTTGGGTTGCCGATAAAATTAGTGTAATAACCAAACCTTTCGGTGAAAGTGGGATTCTTTATTGCGGTACCAAAGGCGCCTCTAACACGAGTTTGATTTGATAGCCGATAGGTAGTCTCAGTTCTGAATGTCTTTGCGTTGCTAAATTCAGAGTTGTCTTCGATACGTCCACTTGCTGCCATTGTCAATCGATCATTAATGTCAATGCGATACTCAACCGCTAAGCTGTCTGTGTCTCGCTCCCTATCTTGATTAACATCTCCCCAAGGATCATCTCCGCGTTGCATCCAGTCCTCTTGCTCACGTTCTGCGAGAAAAGAGAGTGTTTTTGTTCCGTATGCGAATGAGACTGAACCGACATATTGATAGTGGTCCTTGCTTGAAGCGGTAATATTACCCTTTACACCCTCAGCAAATGCTGAATTGTCATTTATCGATCTTGAAATCATTAGTTTGTGGCGCCAATAACCTCCTGTTGGAGAATAATCTAACTGAAGCCGCTTAGTACTGCTATAAAAATTTGATTGTCTATCTTGATCTTCAACAAGGCCATCGTAGTTGTTGTCAGCATCGTACTGGTTCATCCCATCTGACTCTCGAGCCGAAAACGAAACTCTTACTTGTTCATTTATTTTTGCTCCTGCTTTGATAGTGAGCGTCGTATTTTGGTAACCATCTTTCTCATCGCCCAAGCGGGCAATGTTGCCACCATTTGACTCAATATGACCGAGCCCGAGACGAAAATCGAAGTCTGGCTGTTTAAGGCCTAGGTTGAAACCGGTATGGTGGGTAGACCTGCTACCGCTCTCCAGAAAAAATCCAAAACTGGTCTTTTCAGCGCTGGGAGTAATGATGTTTACCACGCCCGCTACAGCGTCGCTTCCTCGCAATGAGCTCTGCGGACCGCGAATAATTTCAATTCTTTCTATGTCTGCCGCGGTCACCGTTGCCCAACTAAACTCATCTCCCTGAGATGGATCATTGGCTTCGACGCCATCAAACAATACTACCAAGTGATTCGCTTCTGCACCGCGAACCCGCACCTGAGTCTGAGAACCTAAGACGCCAACGCGGCTCACAGAGAAACCGGGAACACCTCTCAATNCACTAGTTATACCCACGGATGCATGATTCTTGAGCTGTTCTTTACTGAGGATGCTCACCGCATTACCTGATCTTGATCTCAGAATGGGCGTCAAAGACGCAGTNACTACGACTTCCTCAATGTCATCATTNGTTTTCGAAATTAATGGTAAACTCATTAAGAGCGCAGTAAGCATGATTGCCGTAGCACACGTACTTTTTATTTTCATCTGACCCATTTACACCCACACCCGAACGACAAAGCATTTTTTAGGGCGACAGCATGAATCGACGAAACACCTCGTCTCAATCACACACAACCACACCCCGTAGTTTGTGTTGATGACTAAAAGGCCGGTCTCCGGACTCATAAGTGGGGGTAAACCCTACCTGATAACCTTCCCACACTATTGCGCAGTGGCACTACTACCAGATATTTTTATCTACCGTTGCGGGGGCAGCGTCGGGTTTGCCGCAAATTTTAATAAACCGCGCACCGACTTCCCGTTTAACTGATTGCTTTACTCTAAAATACAAAGTAAGCTCTCAACACCTTTTGCCAAAACATTATAATAAGCGTAAGTTGGATAAATGTGACTGTCAATCAAAATTCGATCTTACCAGTCAAATAGCAAGTTAAAATAAAGCCTCGATCGCCTGAGTGAGCCGCCTTACGGGAGTCACCTTCATACCCAAAATTGTCTTCTTAGGTGCATTTTTCGCAGGAATGATCGCGTGTCTAAAACCATGCTTTACCGCCTCTCTCAGCCGCTCTTGACCATTTGGCACGGGTCGAATTTCACCAGACAATCCGACTTCCCCAAATACAACCAAGTCATCTGATATCGGCTTATCCCTGAAGCTTGACACTACCGAAAGTATCAACGCGAGGTCGGCACTAGTTTCAAGAACTTTTACACCTCCAACAATATTTACGAAAACGTCTTGATCTCCCATCATTATTCCTCCATGCCGGTGCAGTACTGCCAGCAACATCGACAAACGGTTTTGATCGAGCCCAACGGTTACGCGACGAGGATTTGCTATATGACTGTCATCCACCAGTGACTGGAGTTCAACTAAAAGCGGCCTCGTGCCCTCCCAGATACTCATCACGACACTGCCTGAAGACACCTCTTCTTCGCGTTGTAAAAAAATTGCTGAGGGGTTAGCTACTTCGATTAGACCCTTTTCGGTCATCGCAAATACCCCAAGTTCATTGACTGCACCGAAACGATTTTTTTGACTTCTCAATGTCCGGAAATGGGTGCCAGTCGAACTCTCCAACATCAGTGAACAATCAATCATATGCTCTAGGACTTTAGGTCCTGCTAGTGAACCATCTTTGGTCACATGTCCTACCAAAATTAGTACAGTACCTGTCTTTTTGGCGAAACGGACGAGCATCGCAGCGCCCTCTCGCACCTGAGAGACACTCCCAGGCGCCGAACTTATCTCTTCACAATACATTACTTGAATTGAGTCAACTACCAAGATTTTTGGCCTCTGTTCTTCAGCCACAAAGCATAGCTTTTCCACAGACGTCTCTGTCATAATCTGTAATCTTTCATTTCTCAAACCGAGTCGATCCGCGCGCATTGCAATCTGTTGAGGAGACTCCTCACCAGTAACGTAAAGCGCGCTATGAGCTTTTGAAATTTTACACAAAGCTTGCAGTAACAGTGTGCTTTTGCCCGCTCCAGGCTCTCCACCAACAAGAATGCATGATCCAGACACCAGACCTCCACCCAGAACCAAATCTAATTCACTCATACCAGTAACTATTCGGGGTATTTCATCGAGATCTATGGCACTCAGCGACCTAATTTCATTATCACTTGCTCCCGCGAAGCCGCCTGATCTGCTCAAACGCTTATTCTCAGACATCCCTAAACGTAATTCAGACAGCGTATTCCATGCCCTGCATTCAGCACATTGGCCCTGCCATTTACGATAGTTAGCACCGCAGTCATTACACACAAAAGCTGTCTTCTGTTTCATCATTGTTGCGGAACCCCAATTTTGCAGACTTATTTTATTACATCGCTGTCTTCTAAATATAAGCTGTTTTTATATACAGTTTTTTAGCTCTTGTCAAAATCCCTTAGGTCAAAATGTCTCTGTAAAAAAATATAAGTCGTGCTTTTTGATCTTGAGATTTACAAGCCATCTGCTAAAGTTNTGCNATGTCTCTNATCCCTGAAAAACAGATTAATATCTCGCCAACATTAGCCGCAACAATTGGTTTGAAGGAAACTATAATGTTGCAGCTATTACAAGAATGTAAGATGCATTCGTCAACACAAGTTCATGGTGACCTGCAATGGACTGACGTATATCTACAGCAACTATCAAAACTTGCTCCGTTTTGGAGCAAAGCTGAAATCNATCGCCTTTCATTAAATCTAGCCGAAAAAGGAATCATCGTTCTAAAAAATGATTCGAACAATGATGAGCAAGCATTGTGTTTTGCATTTAATGAACCAGCAACTGAAGTTCGGACTAAACTTCCAAAGAAAAGTCACATATTAAACGGGAACGCTGCAACACCGANTCAGGCGCAATTAATCAGTAACGACTGGCNCCCAAGTGAGGATGCTCTGAGACAGCTTTCTCAGCTTGGAGCAACTAGAGAATTCGCTCTGCAGCAAGTGCCGCANTTTGTTGCTTATTGGCGCGATAAAAAAGTACCAAGGTACAGTTGGGAATCCAAGTACCTAAAAGAAGTATGGCGTCAGTGGCAGAAACTAGAATCAAGTAACCATCAACGCAGTCAACAGATATCAATCGACCGACAATGGCGTCCATCTGAAGACGCGATGCACATACTTATTGAAAAAGGTGGTATAAGCGCTAATTTTGTTGAAGATGCCGTTCCAGAATTCATTCTTTATTGGCGTGAAAGGGGCGATGTATCAAATACTTGGGACACTAAATTTATACACCATGTTAGGCGACAGTGGCAGTTTTTTATCGGGATAACGGACCGTGAACTCCAGCCTAAACCAATCACCTCAGCTTGGCGGCCAAGAGAGTCAGTGTATGATGTTCTAGATCTGGCTAATATAGATCGTCAATTTGCAGAGGTTTTGTTGCCTGAATTTATTTTATATTGGCAAGAAAATGGAGCCCTAAAGTGCTCATGGAGCACAAAATTTTTGCAATATGTTAAAGGACAATGGGCTAGAGAGAGTCAGACGAAATTATTGGAAAACGGCTATGAAAAACAATTCAAAAATGATCGAAAAGGTCGTCTCAGAGATCGAAGCATCATCGACGCGTTATCAGACAGAAGCTGGGCCACTTGAGGAACAGAAATATCAGTCAGACCGAATTGATACAGTAAATCAAATATTCGCACTTTTTAGACTCAATTATCACAATCAATTCTACAGCGCTTTCGGTGACAATCCCAAGTCAGAAAATTTGGCTAAAAAGCTTTGGCTAGACACTTTGGACAACTTTTCATCGGAAACTATTTATTTTGCAGCAAGAAATGTTATCGCTGAAAGTGAGTATCTCCCAACGCTGAATAAAATGATAACAGAGTGCCGAAAACGTGTTTTCCTTTCAGGGTTGCCGGACCCACGTCAAGCTTATTTGGAAGCCTGCAATAAAAATAGTCCAAAAATACAGCAGACTTGGTCTCACGCCATTGTCTACTTGGCAGGAAGAGATTGTGGTTGGTTTTATCTAGCCAACACTCCAGAATATCAAGCTCTAACCGAATTTAAAAAAATATACACAAAGTATTGCAGTGGATTACAAGCTGGAATCACTTACAGCATTTCTAAGGAAAATTCAAAGCCAATTTCAAAGCCTGGAAACTCCGACAAGGCATTAGCGAAAAAACACCTAACTAGTATGAAAAAAATGTTCAATTAACAGTTAAATTAAATATTCTATTAGTGGCTAACAAATAGTTGATAAGAAACCCTACAGCTCGGCGAATGGCAAAAACTATCTTAAATGGCTTCAGAAGTTATTTTGCTGATCATCTGAATGCGACCCTCAGTGCCAAAGCGAGGTTTGAAAAGGCAGATTGGATAGGCACCCAAAAGGCCAACGTAGATCGACTGGAACTTTACACTGATAAGATCAATCAGACCGTGCAGTATCTAGGAATGGTCACCAACAAAGATTTAGCCAAGTTGGACCTTTGGCGTGAAGCCAAGTTAGCATACACTCAACTAGTCTTTAATTTTCCGAATTTTGAAATTGCCGAAACATTTTTCAATTCTGTATTTAGCCAGATCCATGATCACGACAAAATTGCGGAAGACGTTGTGTTCGTGGGTTCTTCTCAAGCTATTGAGGCACCTGAGTCGGAGTACAGTATCTTCATTCGCTATAACGGAAATAATTACCGCGACACGTTTCACCAAATCTTGTCGGAATCAGAGTTTTCTCTTCCTAGGGAAAACATCGCCCGAGATCTCGATAATATTATGACAGCATTTAGTCGAGAGGTAGTCCCAAAACTTGATCAGCACGAGGAAAATATACACTTTGACATACTTGAATCTATCTTTTATCGAAGTAAGGCAGCATATATGGTAGGTCGAATCGTCGATGGACAAAATGTCTTCCCAATGGCGTTAGTAATACTTAACAACGAACACGGACACGTTTTTGTTGATACCGCTCTTTTTAACGCAGATGAACTAAGCGTCGTATTTAGTTTTACCAGAAACCACTTCATGGTCGACGCGCCCCTCCCCTATCAGTATGCACATTTTTTAAAAAATTTGATGCCAAATAAATTAGACCATGAAATTTACAATAGTCTTGGTTTCCCAAAGCATGCAAAAACAGAATTTTATCGCCAACTTATTCACCATCTAAAACAATCNAAAGATACCTTTATAATCGCACCAGGTATAAAAGGTATGGTCATGGTAGTATTCACGCTACCCTCATACAATATTGTATTCAAGATTATAAAAGATAAATTCGACCCTCCAAAGGAGGTTACTCATGACATCGTCCGCCAAAAATATCACATGGTGTCTCGCCACGATCGAATCGGACGCATGGCGGATACACAAGAATTTAATAACCTTATTTTTCCAATCGAAAGGTTTTCAAAGACGCTTTTAAACGAGTTAAAAAGTGTAGCAAATTCTCAAATTGAACTACGCAGAGATCAGTTACTTATTAAACATCTCTACATTGAACGCTACATGACACCACTGAACATATTCCTCAATAATGCCTCAAATAAAGAGATCCGAAATGTAATGGAAGAGTATGGCAATTGCATCAAACAACTAGCCGCTGCCAATATATTTCCCGGTGATATGCCTTTAAAAAACTTTGGTGTCACTCGTCATGGCAGAGTTGTTTTCTATGATTACGATGAAATAATCCCGCTCACGAAATGTAACTTCCGAAAAATTCCGAAAGCAATAAATTCAGAGGATGAGTTAAAGGCTGAGGTCTGGTTTTCCGTGGGTGATTCAGACATATTTCCAGAGGAATTTCGGCTATTTTTTTCAGGCAACAGAGAAGCGAGAAAGATCTTTGAGGAGATGCATAGTGATCTTTATGAGGTATCTTTTTGGACAAATTTGCAGAAAAAAATTAACGAGGGTTACATAATCGACGTCTTCCCTTACCGACGCTCAAAACGATTTAGTCAGAAAATTCACTCAGAGTTCGAGGTTTTTACTGATTAAAGAACTTTTCAAAAATCTCAAGCTCAAATTGATCTGAGTCAGGGATATGGTATTTCCACTGTATGTTTTTTGAATCTAAGCACAACTCCATCACCCCGAATTGATTCCACCCTCCAATTTAGATCCACGAGATCACCAGTTCTCAACGCTTTATCATCAATTAAAATTCTGTTCGATTTCGATCCGTCGCTTAAAAAAATACTACCAGTGATCTCAATATTGGGGGTAGATGGAGCTTCAATTATGGAAGACTTTCCAACCTGCAAACCGGAGATTACACTTGTCTCGGGTGCAGACTCAATCGGCAAATGCGTTACATCTGTGTCAGCTGTCTCAGCATCCAATATAACGTCTTTCAAACTTACATAAACAAAGATCAAAACTCCAATGCAAAAAAGAATAAGTATCGAGCTGATTTGAAAAATTAATCTTCTACTGGGTTTGCGAGTCGTATTATTGGGCTCCCAAACAGAGCTAGTTAAATCCTCAATTTCAAATTTTTCATCACGCAGTCGATCACGTTCAGCTTTTTGTAATGCATTCAGAATAAACGACATCAGTCTCATCTAACCAATATTGAAGGGGTATTTGGATCACTCAATCTATTAATAATCATAATAGTTTTTGGCCCCAAGATACCATCTTGTTTCAGACCATGGAAGCGCTGAAACTCGCGCACATGAATTTGTAAAGCTTCGGTATAGCGCCCACCTGTAATAATTCGCTCGTAGGCTCTATCCAATTTTAGAAGTCGTTCTTGCAACCAGGTTATTAATCGTTCATTCCTCTGGCCTACCTGCAGAACCTCATAGTTCGGTGGCGGTCTCCAAATATACGTATACTCTTGGTCCCACACTGNGGATAAATACGAAAATTCCAATTTTTCATCTCCAAATTCNCCTCTNAGNGTAACAAAAGTATTGTCAATCGCAATTAATACCATGGTTTTAGCNCGACCATTTTGAGCCAATGTCACTAAACCTGGTCTATCTAATGCACGCANAGCATCGAAGTCCGACAANAATATAGTCTCTTCTTTNAATCTCAATATTTCCTTTGCCANAGTGTAGGATAATCCCGATGAACTATCGGGAACCCACAATTTTAATAACTCATTTTTTGCATCGAAGCGTTGGGCTTTAACCTGAATCGAGGAATCATTGAGATCCCCCACGTCGTTGGGAGTGGATTGCGAAATATCAACTTTACTCGTTCCAGCAAACTTTCCACTGGTTTGCTNGGAGAGAGGCCGATCAGTCAACACATCGTTGGGAANTCTCGCATCCACCAACATTTTTACATTCAAATCCTTAGCATTTGGCAGTAAATCTGTAGATTGACCGGCATTAAGCGCGGAGTAATTGTTTCTAATAACCGCCTGCAATCCAAAACCGCCCAAAACTACAATGAGTGCCAATGCCAGGGGTACCATCCAACGTCCCTTGACACCCCGCTGCGACTCAGATNAGAGAAGTGCTTCGGTGGCTGCTTCCTTCAAAAGCCTTTTTGAGATCGAGTGTCGTCCGGTAGCATAAGCGGCAACTAGGGCGTGTTGGCAAATCAGATTGATTAGCCTCGGTATACCCTCGGTCAGGTTGTACATTATGGGCATGCACGCATCTTCAAATATAGGCCTAGTTGCTCCCGCCTTGTGTAGCCTGTGTCTGATATAATCGGCTAATTCCCCACGATCAATGGGTTTCAAATGAAACCGCGCTACTACCCGTTGATTTAACTGACGCATATCATGTTGGGCTAATGTCTCCAAGAACTCAGGCTGACCCACTAAGAGAATATGGAGCAATTTGTCTGTGTGAGTTTCCAAGTTGCTCAGAAGGCGAAGTGTCTCCAACACATCGCGTCCTAAATTCTGAGCTTCCTCTATGATTATCAAAGTCTTATTGCCACGGGCATGATCTGCTAGCAGGTCATCATATAGAGCATCNATGCAAGCTTTTACAAATGACAGGCCTTCCCGAGCAACAGGTTTAATAGATAACTCGTGACACACACTCGCGAGCAGGTCACTGACTTGCAACTGACTGTTAAGAAGATATGCGATTCGCACATGCGCAGGCATGCCTTTGACAAATGTCCGAATTAAAGTTGTTTTCCCGGTCCCAACTTCACCTGTAAGAAGTACAAAACCACCCTCGCGCTCCAAGCCATATTTGAGGTGTGCTACTGCTTGCCGATGGAAGTNACTGGGGTATAAAAAGCTTGGATCAGGAACAATTGAAAAGGGTTCGCGTGTCAAACCGAAATGTTCAAGATAGAGAGACATGTATACTCCAAAAGAGCGTGATTGCCACGAATTCGATATATCAAAAGAGCCGACCGTAATCGTAATCAGTGGACGTCTCTATTTTTGATTTATCCTCTAAATTNTGTTGCCCAGGCTCTCATTCAAATTCCTTCAACTTAGGGGTGAGATATCCTGGAGCATCTCCATCTAAATCCCGAAAAATTAGATGGTCAAAACGACCCTTAGTGGCGGTCTTCGCATCAAGAGAATCTCTTAAAATAGTTGGTCGAATAAACATCATCATCACTCGCTGCTTAGATTCGTTTTTGGTTGCCCGAAATAAACGCCCCAATAACGGTATATCGCCGATAACAGGTAATTGTCTTAGGTTATCACTGCCAGTGTCTTCAATTAAGCCACCCAGCACGAGTAGTTCTCCATCCTGAACCATTACNTTAGTTTGCATCGTGGTTTTTGAAGTTGTTTGCAATCCAACGATACCGCCAGCTTGCACCTTGGACGATTCCTGCTCGATCTCTAAACGCACTGCATCGCCCTTACTTATTTGAGGTTTAACCTTGAGCGTTACCCCGACTTCTTCTCGATTGATCGTCGTAAAAGGGTTTGTACTTACATTGTTGCTGTTGGTAAAACTCCCAGTTTGGAAGGGCACCTCTTCCCCCACGGTAAGCGTCGCTTCCTCATTATCCAACGTCACCACAGAAGGAGTGGACAGAACTTTTGTCGCTCCATCAGTTTTCAGCGCCTGCACCAACAAGCCCATACCCTTTCCGGTAGCGTTATCGAAATCACCGAGAACACCGAGCCCAGAAGCTGGTAAGCCCTGACTTAACATTGAAGAAGATGTATTTTGACTTCCGTCAAGCACGGTTGCACCCATCAAACTTGTCAAAACGCCATCAAAATTTGTCAGATAAGCCCCGCGATTTTTACTCGAATACACCAGCTGTGAGCTAAGGTCCTCCGCCTGATCCTCAGACAGTTCCGCAATAACTGCCTCTATCAGCACTTGGGGTCGGGGTTGGTCGAGCTGATCCAGTACCTTATTAACCTCTCGGATTACCTCACGTGGGGCCGCTAAGATGAGCGCATTATTGAGTTCGTCAATCTCAATTTTATAGTTTGTCTTCTTCTTCCCATCTCCGCCAGATTGACCGGCTAAGCGCAAAAAGGTATCTGACTGCAACATCCCGTCAATGACTGGCTTGATTTCTGCAGCTCTTAAAAAATCTAAATACATCACCTCAACACTTGCCTGTTTAGCGGAGGGCACATCCAAGTTTAAGAGCATTGCCTTGAAAGCTGCCCTTGCTATGCCCGGACCACTCACAATTATTCGATCATTGAGGCCATCTTCAACTAAAGACAATTCTTGCTTCTGCAGCTGCTTTAACTGACTTGCAATATGCACGGCCTCAGCGGCCGATATATGCCGCAAATTTACCACCTCTACCGCTGAGCTATCAGGGTCATCCATGATTGCGATGAAACGTTTCAACTGAAGAATGTTTGTTTCTATATCAGACACAACTAGATAGTTACTCGGCGCATAAGCCATAAGACGAGCGCCGTTGCTCAGCATAGGCTTCAGTACCGATACCAAGGTTGCCGCCTGAACATGTTTTATAGGTAATACCTCGGTGCGCATCTCATTGCCGCCATCACCAGCAGCGAAATTAAATGCTTGGCTAAACGGTATAATACGTGTGACTGCTCCATCTCGCACCGCTTGAAAACCTTGGACCTGAATGGCAGACAAAACCGCTTCATATAGCAGGCGAGAGTCAATAGGTTGGGGAGCAATTATTGTTACTTTTCCTTTAACCCTCGGATCTAACACAAAAGATTTACCAGTGATTTCGGCTACGCTTTCAATCACACTTCGAATATCCGCATCTCGGAAATTAATACGCACCTCTTCTTGCGCACCAACTTGACCGGGAAATATCAGTAATATAGCCACCAAGGCGACTGCATACGACCCAGATCTATGTACTTTTAAATAAGAATTGTTCATCTGATTTGCCCTAAGTTCGGTAACATTTTTGCCGATAAACTAGCAGCATTTACGTAAACTACCACCTCGCGGCCATCTCGAATAACTGTCACAGGTAGACTAGTTTGACTACTGTAATTTATCCAAGCAGCAGGATTCTTCAAGAGTTCCTGTATTCCAGTGTCACTAACCTTAACAATTACGTCACCATCCTCAACATCCGCAAGGGAACGCATTTCAGCAGAGAGCTCATTGAGCTTAAATCCCGACGCGTAAGCTCCGCTTGCGTTATCTAGCCTTACAGGCACCGCACCAAACATATTCGCCAGCTTAAAACCGGCCTGCATACTTTTTCCCAAACCATCTGACTCAGTTGCCTCCAAAGACTCTATAATTGACTCTGGCTTTTTCAGTGGTATCTGCCGAGGCGACCCATTTTGGTCTATAATAACGCGATTCGCCTCTATCCCTGTGATGGTAACACCCGCTTTTATTTCATCTCCATTTTGGTAAACAGTTTCTGGTTTTCCGGTAGCACTTAAGGTTGCAGCAGATACTTCTTCTCCGATCATAACGCCGAGAAGCTCCACATTGATGTCGGCATTTCTCAGATTTAACACAGCAGATTTAGCGACTACCGGTTTTGGCAGGGCACTCCTAAACCAGTTCCAATCTTGAATAGGAGGTGCAGTAACCCGCTCAATTAACCGAAAAGACATTGGTTTCTTATTTGCTAGGTCTATAAAGGATACGGTCACAACTATAAGAGCTGTTACAAGAAAGACAGAGGTAAACAATGCACATAAGGTAGTGGTTAATGATTGGTTAGCCCTGAAACTCACGAAAGATTTAAACTCTGGAATGATCCAAGATAACTTTTGACGGCTCAACCTTAAAATCCCCACGCTAAGAAACTCTTTTTATATGTTTTGATATTATCAAATTTAACGAACACGCCTTAACTGCATTTTGGCGCCGTAGCGTCCTAAATTTTCATTTATTTGAACCCGTTCGATCGATAACTTCTCCAAAGCGAACTGATCACATGCCAAATGACTCATCAATTTTAAGATCTTATTTGCGTTATTTGCCTCAAACTCAAGAAAATGCGATCCACGACTCTCATTGTTGACCTTTGGTCTCAACTGATTTCGACGCAAAATTAAATTTAAGATTTCACTATCAGAGCTATTTTTTATAGATCGACCAGCACAATTATTCCCGAGCTTCTTAACCGTTTTAGCTTGCTCATTAAGCCAAGTTGCGTCTACTTCAAGCTCTGCAAGCTTTTTCCTCAACTGCTGATAGTTTCTCCAAGTGGGCTCAAAAACCAGCATAACCGAGGTAAGCACTATTAAAATAATTGAAGTGACAATTATAATATGCTCACGGTGACTGAGACCTCGACTCCAGCCTTTAAAAGAGTCTGCAAGTTTCACTGGTCTCTCCTTGGACTCAAGGTAAGCAACAACCTGTCTGAGGATTCGTCTATAGTCTCGATATCAACGTCAAACTCAGACAGTTTTAGAGCCCGTCGGCGTAGCTCCGCAGAGCGGTCTACCCTTACTCTGATTGTATCAGAAGATGCATCAAGAGAGTGCAAGTCACAGTCACAGTTACTCATTACATTTGATAGCGCCCTAAGCCCAGCAAGAGGCATACTTTCTGTTGCTTTTCGTTGCGCTAACATCCTTCGAAGTTGTATATCGAAAGCACTGCGGAGTTCATCTACTTCAATACTTTCACCTGAAAAGATCCTTCCATAACTGACTTCTATATGCTGCTCTATTTCTCTAAGGTCTGCAGAGATTTTTTTCACATCCAATTGAAGATAACCAAACATCAACGCGCATAGGATTGTCGCCAAAGTAATATTGACACCCCACAGCCGCGAAAATGGCTTGTCTACAGGCTTAAACTCGCCCTCTAAAAGATTTATTCCATCCCGCATATCGCATGTTTGCCAATCTACCTCTGACCTATTTACTTCAGAAATTTTGCTAAGACTCTCTGGTACGGAGACGTGTGCCGGAACGCTTATTGACACCCGAGGCGGCACATCTTCACTTTCAATATAGCGCTCTATTATTTTCCATGCAGAATTTGGTTTCGACGAAAAACCCTCACTGGCGGAATAACGAACTAAACAATAACCCTCACGCCAACCCACCGACAATCTTCCAACCTCCCACGGAAGAGCAAAGTAATCTGGAACCATCTTTCTTACGACGACTCCCGAATTTTCCGCGACTCTAAGCCAATTCAACAAGTCCGTTTTTCGAACACTAAATACCTCAACAAAGTCGTCTTCTAGGTATTCGCCAATAACAAAATGCATGTCATCAACTCTGTCAAGAATACGCTCCTCCATAATCCAGGGGATTAGGCTCGGCCACTTTCTGCGAGGTGCAGTAGGAGCCTGAATCCGTTGAACAGTTATTTGATCAGATGGAATCCAAAGGTCTACATACGCAACTTGACCATCCATCGCGCTAAAACGCTTGTCCAGGTCATATAGATGATCAACTTGAGTGGCCACCTTTTCTAAACTCCCAAGGCTTCGCATGCCGTTTGAATGCGGTAAGATTCCCTTTGTTGATCGGCATCCTCCTTGCTCTCGTCCGTCTCATACCCCGCTAATTCTAATTTTGGCTCCGACACAATATCTGGGACTAAAAACATTTCTCTCGCCATGACTACTGGATTCTCCTTATTCTCACGTCGGTCTATTGTACTCTTTAGCCGTAGTTCGATGTCACCCAAAAGAACCTCTAAATAAAGCTGAAATAAGTCCGATCTCACACCAATCAAAGTGGAAGGCCAAAATTTCGCTGCGTCTCCCGGTGAAATCGGGAGCACAGCTTCCAATGCTTGATACAAAGTTTCGATAGTTTCAAAATAACTTCCCTCCTCACGGGTGTCCAGAATTACCGCCGCGAACGCGTCACTAAATTCACCCCCAAGCGCCAGCAATATATTTTCCGATGCCGTGTTTATGTTAACTGTGGTCGGCGTCAGTTTAGGGGGGCTCCCCGTCAAGGGCAGTGCAGTGATGTAAGGTAATAAATATTGAACTTCACGCACATGATATCCAGCCACGGCCGCCAATTCAGTTGCATCACTCATAAGAGTGTTGGACACTACTCTCGGCAAGCTGTCGTAATCGGGCTGTTCAGCCCCCCATGGATTGACCAACTCACTATCGCTATCTAACCAATCTACCACCGCAGCCATCCGAGCGGGGGTTACGGGTAAATCGGCCATGATCAACAGTTTACGCCACAATGATGCAATGCCAACAGAACCTTGCGATAAAGCAGAGAGTTCCGTCTCCAGAGACTCTGGATCTGAAGCGTAAAGCGAAAAATTATTAAGGTTAATGCGTCCCTGAAGGTCTGACAGGCATCCACGAATGACTCCGCCTTCGACAGGTAATAATGGTACAGCTTGCGCCCAATTCTCTCCATGATGATCAACATCTGTGTTCTCGTCCATCCCATCTTTTTTGGACAAACGCTGTCGTGCCCATCTCTCAACGCTCAAGGCTAACAAAAATGCTTGATCACTCAGCGAAGCACTACTCGCTTGCGATACATCAATTTGGTGTCGATAAAAGATATTACTAAGCACCATTACAATCCCCAACATCAAAACAAGAGCAGCCAAAAGAGCTACCCCTTTTTGCCTAGCCGAGAGGTGTCTTAACGAGTTTAACGTCCTACTCAACGATGACTCCAGGAAATAATCTAGAAGTTGAATCACCATCTTTTAATTTAATCATTACCCTAATCATCTTCGGTAACATCGGTGCCGATTGAGAATTGAGTGGCGGCCAATTCTCTGAGTATTCATTTTTTTCTGAAAGATGCTCAAAAATCACTTCATCAACGTTAGAGAGTAAAGTACGGGTATTCCCGTCACTATAGCGAGGAGAGGCCGTGATTGCCCAAGTTGTTCTAACTAAGTTACGTTCATCATCAAGACCATAGTAGACCCGCATTAAACCGCTAGGATTTGATGCCAACATGGGTCCTCCGCCCCGAGAAAATCGAACGCCAAATTCGCTTAGATCGGTCTCATAAGGCCTCTCTAATTGTCCCAAACCATCGTTGAAAGGTCGATTCCGCATGTGGAGAAGGTCCCTTTGAATAATCGCCCACGCCCGCCGCAAATTAACTTGTTGAGACATTGTGTCATGGCTACGATCATTCGTAGCCATGACGACCTCAAGCGCCTGATAGGCCAAAATGGACATAACTGACAACAAACCGATGGAGACCACTACCTCTATTAGCGAAAATCCTCCTTGTCGACCAAAACTATTTGTCATGTTACCTCTCTCAGAAAACAACCGGATGTTTTCTACTTATGTCTAGCCTCATCGATCAAAAAAACTGCTAACACGGAACTAGGTCGCTTTTGAGACTCCTTAACAACAGTTGCCTCAAACCTATATAACTGTTGTCCCATCGCCTCCTCAACTCCAAGTTTCCATTGCCAATCCGCACCTCCTTGCATCTCTGAGCCCTCTCTCTGCCGAGTAGTTAACAAACCACTAGAGTGCCAACCCTCTAACTCCTCATACTTCTCTAACAAACGATTCCAAGCTACCCTGTTTGCAAAGAAACGTTCGCGCATTAGGACTCGTTCATCAGCATATTGACCTACCACTTGGAGTGAACTGGCAAGCACCAAACTGAGTATCAGTAGTGCAACCGCCACCTCCATAAGCGTAAACCCCCGAACAAACACCCGACACGCTGGCGAGATGATCCTTTTTGAAGCACCAATCACTTTACCGTCACCACCATGCCCATCTTTGATATTTCTTCATCCCAAAAATAACCAAAAACTCCGTCGAACTCNGNGAATCTCAATGATATATTAGTANCAGGTTCCATATTTCCCTCTGGCAAAAATGCAGTAACGGGCAAGATCGGAGGTTCATCGGACTCCAAAGTTTCTAATGTGTCAGACTTCGGTTGAGTTAGGAATACCGCATCGTTGTCACTCTGCCAATCAAGTTGAGCCCCCTGAATCAACTTGAACATTGGAGGCTCGGTTGCTCTCCACCAGCGATAATTAAAAAATACAACCGCCTGCAGTTGCTGATGCTCGGAACCGTAAATATCAGCCGAAATATCGCGATCACCNGTAATCATGAAACCATNGGGAGCGCCGGTCAGCTCAGCCTGTTCAGAAAGCTGTTGAAACCACATAGACAACTTTTCTGAGTGATTTANATANCTTCGCGCCTCNATCTGAGTAATAGCCACAAAACTTATGCCTGACACAATCGCAATTATTATGACAACGACCATAACNTCAAGGAGCGTAAAACCCCTTTGACCNAGTNNCATCGGGAGGGCTTCAATTAACTTATTTTTCAGGGGATCTCGTTTATGTTCCAACTTCCCCAATCCTTTTCAACGCCGTCTCCACCGGGAGCTTGACTCTTTCCNAGGGTAAATACCTCAATTTCTTTTCCGCGAGTACCTGGATTCGAATACTCATAAGGTTTTTGAAAAGGATCTACAGGCACTTCCTCAAGATAAGGGCCATTCCAGCGCCCTCCCGACGAACCTCCAGGAGCGGTTAAGAGTGCCTCTAATCCGTCACTCTGAGACGGATAACTATAGTTGTCCAGACGATAAAATTTTAACGCACTCTCGATAGCACGAATGTCCTGTTTAATCCGTACACGCTGAGCTTTCTCAACCTGATTAAATAGCCTAGGTCCAATCATGGCGGCCAATAGACCAATGACTACCACCACAACCATCATTTCAATCAGAGTGAAACCTTTCTGCGCATGTTTACTTGACGTTTTTTTTAATNTCATTTTAAATTCTCCTCACGAAGAGCGAGCACTACATCATCGTGTTCATATCCATTATCGGCAACATCACCGCTGCGACCACCGCTAAAATAACTAGTCCCATGAAAACAATCAAAACGGGATTAATCAACTTCATAAACACATCTACAGCATTTCTCAGCCTCAAGGAATAGTAATCAGCTACACGCAATAACATTCCGTCTAACTCGCTNGAGGCCTCTCCGCTCCCCACCATATGAATGAGAAAACCGCTTTTGTTGAGATGCTCTGANAGCGCGTTCTGNAAGCTATTTCCACGGCGCATCGACTCTGTTACNAGTTCCATTTTTGAACGTAAATACAAGTTATCNACAACCGAAGANGAGATCTTAAGCGCTGCAAGGGCAGGNACNCCNTTNGACAATAGCACACCTAAGCTCCTNGACCAATCGGCTAGACTCGACATGTAAATCCAGCGACCCATGCCGGGCATCATTAGCAATCCCCGATGCCATTGCCGACGTCTAACTTCGTCCCGCATCAATAAATGAAACCCAAAAAATGCTAAAACCGAGCAAACTAATAAGAANAAACCGTTTTCTTTAAACAAATTGCTTAATTCCATAATCACTCGGGTGATCAATGGTAATTCCCTTTTTGTACTTATAAAAATGGTTGTTATTTTGGGAACCACCCACACCATCATTATTGATATCACCGCGACTGCAGTGGCCATCAAAGCGGTCGGGTAAATTAGCGCCCGTCCTATAGTTTTACGATTTTCCGCACTCCTCTCTATATCATCAGCCAAGCGTTGCAATACCTCATGNAAATGCCCNCTTTCTTCGCCCACTCCAATTCCAGCAATCACTGCGTCTGAAATTTTATACGGCGAACGTCGGAGCGCCTCTGAGAAACTACGGCCCTCGATTATCTCACTTCGCCAGCTTTGAACCATCCGACGTTGGGCGTTAGTTTCCGCTTGCTCAATGGTCATTCTCAAAGCGTCCTCTAGCGGGAGACCAGACTGAATTAAAATCGCTTGCTGTCTCAACAAAAGTGAAAGATCAAAGTTATCAACACTTACTTTTTTTGAAAAACTGAATGCTCGAAGAAACCAAAAGCTTTCTTTTTGCTGGAAAACCTCTATTTCTTTGACTGATGACGCCAATAAGTGTTGTTCCTTGAGCAACCGTCTAGCATGGCGCTCTGAGTCTGCTGAAATAACTCCTCTCTGAAGTTTTCCTAAACCATCGTAAGCTGCGTAATCAAAAGCAGGCATAGAGATTAAACGCTCGTGACTCTGAGGACTTCCTCAATNGTGGTNGAACCATTCAGAACAAGCTCAAATCCGGCCTCACGCAGACTTGGCACGGTTTGACGCACAGCTTTTTCCAACTCCAACTCTCCAGCTCCATCATGAATTAGTGTTTGTAATTCGGAATCTATAGTAACTAATTCAAACAAAGCCTGGCGCCCACTATATCCAGTATTGTTGCAACTCATGCACCCACATGAGCTATATATTTTTGTCTCGTCCGAGATTTGTAAAAGTGCTCGGTTAAATTCGTCTGGTGACTCCGCCTTACGACACTCAATACATAAAATACGGAGTAATCGCTGTGAAAGTATTCCTCTCACTGTTGAAGCCAATAGAAAACTGTCAACACCCAAATCCTGTAGTCGGGTAATTGCACCAGANGCAGTNTTTGTATGCAANGTAGCGAATACCAAATGGCCGGTCAGACTTGCTTGTGTTGCAATTTCTGCTGTCTCACCATCTCTAATTTCTCCTATGAGAATTACATCTGGATCTTGGCGCAAAATNGCCCTCAAGCCTCTCGCGAAAGTCATTCCTGCTCGCAGATTTATTTGAGTCTGACTAACACCAGGNAAGTCATATTCAACTGGATCCTCAACGGTCATAATATTACGTTCATTCCGCTCCATTTGCTGAAGNGCCGCGTACAANGAAGTGGTCTTGCCCGAGCCCGTCGGCCCAGTAACCAAAATAATTCCATGTGGCCTCATAATAAGCTCATCTAANTTCTTTTTCATTNGTTGAGGCATTCCTAAATCGTCAACCTGCAGGTTGCCTGCCTCNTTGTCTANAACGCGCATAACCACCCTCTCTCCATGACTTGCNGGTATGGTGGAAACACGTAAATCAATATTTTTACCTCCCAATTTGACACTCATACGACCATCTTGGGGCAATCTTTTTTCNGCTATATCTAGTTTGGACATGACTTTGATTCTAGAAACTAGAAGGGGAATAATCTGAATNGAAGGTTCNAGAACTGTGCGAAGAACACCATCCAAACGAAAACGAACTGAGGCTTTTTTTTCGTAAGATTCAATATGNATGTCGGAGGCTTTTTCTCTTAGCGACTCCGCAAAAATTGCGTTTAACAAACGTATTATCGGGGCATCGTTCTCAGCATCAAGNAAATCCGNAGCCTCTTCTAGCGCTGTTGCTGCAGACTCAATATCTACAAATTCCTTGATATCCTCCATCACTGACAGNGAGGAGTGTGCCCTTCCACTNTACAAGTCACTCAGCATCAGATCAAAGTTTTTATCATCCATNNTCTCGACAGATANATCGCTGCCGTAAGCTCTTTCAACCTCCAGAAGGGCCCAAAGTGGCGCGGTTGANCTCACTACTACACGGTCTTTCTGTTCAGTCACCAAAAGCCTGTAGGACCGGGCNAACTCATAGGGAAGTAAATGTGCTGCGTCCTCCATTTCGTTTCCTCCCTGCATGGAGATTCTGAAAAATATGCTTGTTCAACGAACTAAAGGAACCTAGTCCTTTTTTGGCTTAGCGGCGGCCATAGCCTGATACGGGAATGGGCTGATATTGCTGCCCCCGGCTTCCATTATTTTAGAGGCACCTTCCTTTTCTACTTCGTCAATTCTGACTACGGACTGCATAGGAATAAAGCTTCTCTTTATACCACTAAACTCAGTTTTTAATTTTTCTTCCGCAGGATCGACAATAACCTGTGTGCGCTCGCCAAATACGAATTCTTCAACCTCCAAGAATCCCCAGAGATCACTTTGGAAAACATGCCTGGCATATATTTCATATACTTCGCGCTGATTNTAAAAAGTTATTCTGTATATGGCGTCAACAGGAGTTTCAGACACGATGTCTCTCTAATGTNAAAAAAAAAAATTATATCACAGTAAAAAGTTGAAACATCTCTTTATGTTGTCAATTTTTAGTCGAAAGATATAATAAAGCGCCGATCAAATTTAATAGTACCTATTCGCGACATGAAAGAATCTCAAAAAAAGCTACACATAATTACTCATGGTTGTCAAATGAATGAATATGATTCAGAGCGAATGCGTGATCTTCTCGGAGAGAGTAATGATATGTTGAGCACCGATGATCCCCTCGATGCAGATGTATTACTTATCAATACATGTTCGATTCGCGAAAAGGCGCAAGAAAAAATGTTCCATCAATTGGGACGATGGAAACGACTTAAAAAGCAAAAACCAGAACTAATTATAGGTGTCGGAGGTTGTGTTGCTAGTCAAGAGGGTGAGGCGATTGCAAAACGGGCGCCTTATGTCGATCTTATTTTTGGGCCTCAAACATTGCACCGACTTCCCGAGCTAATAAACAAGCACGAAGTGAGCAAGTCAGCGATTGTCGACGTCAGCTTCCCAGAAATCGAAAAATTTGATCGATTGCCTGCAAGAGAGGCTAATGGTGTTTCAGCATTCGTNTCTATAATGGAGGGCTGCTCTAAATACTGTTCTTTTTGCGTTGTGCCCTACACCAGAGGGGAAGAGGTTAATCGACCGGTACCGGACATACTCCAAGAAATCATTGAACTAGCAGATCAGGGGGTACGAGAAGTTAATTTACTTGGCCAAAATGTTAATGCTTATCGCGGAAAATTACCNAATGGTTCNATTTGCGACCTAGCTTCACTAATATCGCTTGTTGCGGATATTGAGGGAGTCGANCGCATTAGGTATACCACATCGCATCCCGTCGAATTCAATGACGCGTTGATAGAAGTCTACTCAGCGGTTCCGAAACTCGTAAGCCACTTACATCTCCCGGTGCAAAGNGGGTCAGACAAAATTCTTATGGCCATGANACGAGGACACACCGCACTCGAGTACAAATCAAAAATTCGTGCAATCCGAAAGCTTCGTCCTAATATCAGTATATCCTCTGACTTTATTGTCGGGTTTCCAGGAGAAACAGATGATGATTTTAAGGATACGATGAAACTTATTGAGGATATAGGGTTTGATTCTTCTTTCAGCTTTGCATACAGCCCTCGTGCTGGAACCCCCGCAGCTAACCTTCCAAATCAAGTGCCAGAAAAAATAAAAAGCAACAGACTTTCCATACTCCAATCAAGCATACAAAAAAATGCAGCTAAAATTAGTCACAGCATGATTGGAACCAATGAAAAAATTCTTGTAATGGGTGTCTCTAAAAAAAATTCAAAACAGCTTCAAGGGCGGACAGAAAACAACCGCGTTCTTAATTTTTTATCCGATGACCTATCTTTGATTGGTCAGTTTGTTCAGGTAAAAATAACTGAAGCTTTACCCAATTCACTTAGGGGTAGACTCACAGACTGAAAGCTTGTATGCAAAGAATTATTTGTATTGTGAGTAAAAAGGTTTACCACACTATTTACATCGCGTTATGCTAACTAAAATTTGTAGTGATGGAGGCTTAAGCAGTACTTTTGGAACACCTTTCACATCAGCCCGCCGCAAGTGCCACACTTGAGCCTTCAAACTCCACTCGTTTAGCTGCTCTTTGCGGTCAACTCGATGAGAACATTCGTCTCATTGAGACGCGTTTGAATGTGCACATTCGCTTCCGTGAAACTATGATTTTGGTTTTTGGAAAAGCTGAACCCTCTTGGCTCGCCACCAAAGTCCTCTGCCAACTTTATAAGCAAACTGAATATTCAAGCGATATTTCACTCAATGATGTGCATTTGCAATTACATCAATATGCTTTGGAGCAATCAATGAATGATCCCATAAACCCAATTAAGAAAGATAACATTGACTCTTTTTCGGTAGTGCGCACAAAAAAAGGAAATGTTAAGCCGCGGGGGCTTAATCAGCAAAAATATGTCCGTTCTATGCAAACTTATGATGTAAATTTTGGGATTGGTCCGGCAGGTACCGGTAAGACTTTCCTTGCAGTCGCCTGCGCTGTAGAGGCCATACTCAGAAAAGATGTTGAAAAGCTCGTTTTGGTCAGGCCCGCAGTGGAGGCTGGTGAACGGCTTGGCTTTTTACCTGGGGACCTAGCACAAAAAGTAGATCCATATCTGCGTCCGCTCTACGATGCTCTCCATGAAATGATGGGATTTGACACGGTCACGAAATTACAAGAACGAAATATAATCGAAATCGCACCGCTTGCTTACATGCGGGGTCGGACACTCAATAACGCCTTTATAATCCTTGACGAGAGCCAGAACACCACTCGAGAACAAATGAAAATGTTTCTTACCCGGATTGGCTTCGGTTCCACCGCAGTAATTACCGGTGACATGACACAAATTGATTTACCTAGAGGTGTGCCCTCTGGCCTAATACATGCCTGCGAGGTCTTGAAAAATGTGAAAGATATAAGTTTCACACACTTTTTTAGTTTCGATGTCGTGAGACACCCTTTAGTTCAATCTATAATCAGCGCTTATGAAAAATATGAAAAAGCAGAGTAATTAGGTGCTTATGTCAATGTATCTTCATGTGCTAAGAGACTCCAGCGATAGGCAAGACCCCAGTGACAAAGAGCTAACACATTGGGCTATAACTACCGTTTCATTTTTAGAAATTCAAAATAATGAACAAGAATTTACAATTCGGATAGTTGACAAAGCTGAAAGTGCACGAATTAATAAGTTGTTTAGAGATAAAAATTCTGCAACCAACGTGTTAGCATTTCCATTCTGTGCTACAACTCCACATCCCATGGGAATATTGGGTGACCTACTAATGTGCGCTCCAATAATTAGAGAGGAAGCCGAAGTTCAAGGAAAAGAAATTACTGCACATTGGGCACATACATTAGTTCACGGATTACTCCATTTGCTCGGCTTTGACCACAAAACTGATTCGGAAGCCAAAGATATGGAGGCTTTAGAAACAACAATAATGCTCAAGCTAGAATTCCCACCACCCTATGAGCATATAGGTGATAGTGTTTAATTATGAACGGTGAATTTCAAGAAAAAAATTCCTTTAGTCTCATCAGGCTAAAACGTTGGATAAAATCTTTCTTCCCGGGACCGACAAGCAGTAATGAAGTAGCAGAGATGTTGCGTAGCGCGCAGAGCGAGTCAGTCATTGATACCGGCGTCCTCAAAATGATGGAGGGTGCACTAAAAGTTTCACATCTCCAGGCCAGAGAAATAATGATCCCGCGCTCACAGGTGGTAAGCTTGGATCATGATTTAAGTCTGAATGCGATCCTTGGCATCGTCATTGATTCTCAACATTCACGGTTCCCAGTATTTGGCGAGTCCTCCGACGATGTATCTGGGATACTACTTGCAAAAGAACTTCTACCACTGTTGCTAAAGGGAAAGAAATCCTTCCAACTAAGTAAGTTTTTGAGACCAGCGACAATAATTCCCGAAAGTAAACGTCTTGACGTTCTCCTAAAAGAATTTCGCGAACACCGCTATCACATGGCTATCGTCGTGGACGAATACGGAGGCGTTTCTGGGCTCCTCACCATAGAGGATGTGTTAGAAGAAATCGTGGGAGAAATCGAAGATGAAACTGATGAGCAAGAGAGTGCTCCCATAGAATTGATGAGTGCCAATTTATTTTCGGTCTCTGCGATCACTGAGATAGAAGTGTTTAATGAATTTTTTGATGTGGGACTGGCCGATGACGAATATGACACAGTTGGGGGATTAGTTCTGCAGGGGTTCGGTCGATTGCCAGAAATTAATGAAGAAATAACAATAAGCGGATTTGATTTTAAAGTCACAAACGCGGATCGCCGTAAAATTATTTCATTATCGGTACGTCAGCATCTAACAAATGGTAAGTAAACCGGCGCTCAAAAAACATTTATTACTCATGTTATCAGGGTGCCTAGTCCCCCTCGGGTTTGCGCCTTTTAACACATGGATTGTCACTCTGCTTTGCCTTACTTTTTTATATCAACAAATCACAACTCATAAGTCTGAAAAAATTTTATCGCTTGTATTCGCCTTCAACCTAGGGACTTTTCTCACTGGAACAAGTTGGATTTTCATCAGCATCAATAAATACGGTTTCGTTCCGGCACCGTTTGCACTTCTTGCTACGTTTCTTTTTTGTCTTCTATTGACCTGTTTAAACTCCATCCCATTCGCAATCTGGGGACAGATTTCCCAAAACCGAGGGTTCCGAGTGCTTGTTTTTTCCTCGCTTTGGGTCTTAGGTGAGTGGTTACGAAGTTGGTTTTTGACTGGCTTTCCGTGGTTACTTATTGGATATAGCCAGTCATCTAATTGGCTGAGCGGCTGGGCTAAAATTGGGGGCATCTTTTGGGTGAGTTTTATCTCAGCTTTAATTGCGGGTTGTATATGGGAGATTTACCGAGCTCGTCTGAAACCTAAGGAAGTAATTCTAATCTCTGCACTAATTTTATTCTTGGCAGTCACGGGATTGAATTTGTCACAAGTAAACTGGACGAAACAATCTAAAGATATTCTTTCAGTTGCTTTAATACAGCCAAATATCGATCAGCTTCAAAAATGGTCGCTCGGTAGCCAAAGTCGCATCCTTGACCAACTCTCTGAGCAATCCTCAAAATATTGGGACCATAACCTATTAATCTGGCCAGAAGCAGCAATACCAATTATTCCACAGAACACACCCTTATTTTTAAGCAAAATGGATCGTCTGGCAAAAGAAACTAGCACTGTATTGATAACTGGAATCCCGACTTATGATGCGACTACGTCGAGCTACTATAATTCGGCCCTCTCTCTCGGAGAAATAACTGGTCAATACAATAAAACAAAGTTGGTGCCATTTGGCGAGTATGTTCCATTGGAAACCCTTCTGCGGGGCCTCATCAGGTTTTTCGATCTTCCGATGTCTAACTTTTCCCACGGCAAAAAAGATCAGGATCCTTTGATTGCTCATGGGCATAAAATTGCGTCTGCCATTTGTTATGAAGTAGTGTATCCAGACCTCGTTGCAAAGAACTCAAAAGGGGCAAGTATAATACTAACCATGAGTAATGATTCATGGTTTGGAAATTCACTAGCACTTCCGCAACACCTGCAAATGGCACAAATGCGAGCCATAGAGTTGTCAAAACCAATCCTTCGTGCCACCAACAACGGATTAACCGCAATAATTGATCACAAGGGACGAATTACGCATGAACTCGACCCTTTCACTTCAACCGAACTCTCCGGGGTCATTCAGCCCATGACCGGTCAAACTCCGTTTTCAAAATTCGGCTCAATACCGTGTATCGCATTCTGCTCAATAGTGGTAGTGTTCCTTACATGCCTAAGATTACGAGAAAAATTTATAAGGTAAACTAAATAAAATGCATTTAACCCAAAGATCATGTCTATTTTATCCCATGTTATGTATATTTTTATTATTCTGGGGCGCCCATTCATCGGGCCTTGAGGTAGGTGATTTAGCGCCGGACTTTAGGCTAGAAGCTTCTGACGGAAAAACCTATCAGCTCAGCAAAATCGCAAAGAAACAGGTATTTGTAATCGCTTGGTATCCTCGAGCATTTACTTCCGGATGCACCTTGGAATGCAAATCCTTAGCCGAAAATGGATATCTGCTAAAAAACATGCCGGTTGCATATTTCATGGCAAGTGTAGATCCTTTAGAGGAAAATATAGCTTTCGCTCAACAAAATGCTGCAGACTTCCCCATTTTAAGCGACCCCAGTAAAGAAACAGCGAGAGACTACGAGGTCCTCGCGATGGGCCTCTTCGCTAAAAGACACAATTTTTACATCGATACAGACANAACCATATTGNTTATTGATAGGAATGTACGCCCGGCGNATACGGCTCAAGATATTGCCGCAAAACTAAAAGAATTGGGANTTGGCATTCGTANTTAGATAGAGATAATGAGCACGCGATTANTATGACGCNTGCCGATTCCAACAAAAGCGAGACCGCTATGTGTTATAATGGCCTCAGCGATACCAAACTTTATTCCATACACATTTACCCTATCTGCGACTCAAAATAATAATGACTGAAGAACCATATCAGCCAAAAAAAATCGAAAGAGAAGCCCAAAGATATTGGGAGGAAAACGGTACCTTCGAAGTACAAAAAGATGACGAGAAAGAAAAATTCTACTGCTTGGCGATGTTTCCTTATCCAAGCGGNAAACTGCACATGGGCCACGTGCGAAACTATACAATCTCCGATGTAATCGCCAGATATCAGCGTATGCTGGGAAAAAATGTGCTACATCCAATGGGTTGGGATTCATTCGGTTTGCCCGCAGANAATGCGGCCATTCAAAACAAGACCG
Source organism: Porticoccaceae bacterium (assembly GCA_002720735.1). Classification (GTDB taxonomy): domain Bacteria; phylum Pseudomonadota; class Gammaproteobacteria; order Pseudomonadales; family Porticoccaceae; genus TMED48. The sequence goes on along the minus strand of PBJN01000019.1, from coordinate 4,691 downwards.
CCCCAGCGCTCTGGACGAGAAAAAACATACAACATATGCGTGCTCAATTGAAAGCGCTTGGATATGGTATAGATTGGTCGAGAGAGTTGAGCACTTGTGATCCAGCTTATTACAAATGGGAACAGTGGTTTTTTACAAAACTTTACAAGCGCGGGCTAGTGTATAAAAAAGTTAGCTCGGTAAATTGGTGCCCAAATGATGCCACAGTGCTCGCGAATGAGCAGGTTATTGAAGGTAAATGTTGGCGTTGTGACACACTCGTGCAAAAGAAAAAAATACCTCAGTGGTTCATACGCATAACGGATTATGCCGAGCAATTATTAGAAGATTTAAAACACCTACATGAGTGGCCTGAAAAAGTTGTNACAATGCAGCGAAACTGGATTGGCAAGAGTAAAGGGATTAACATTCTATTTACTTTAAACAAACCAATTTGTGGTTTTANTCACGTTGAAGTGTATACCACAAGGCCAGATACTTTGATGGGTGTAACGTACCTTTGTCTGGCATCCGAGCACCCAATTGCGCTCAAACTTGCCGAGACGAACTCAGAGATCGCGGCGTTCCTCCAACTATGTTCCAAACAAAGATTTACGGAACAAGTCNCCCCAAACACTGAAAAACTAGGCATCGATACTGGAATTCTAACAAGACACCCGCTTAGTGAAGAAAGGGTACCCCTCTGGATTACCAACTACGTACTAATGGAATATGGCTCTGGAGCAGTCATGGCAGTGCCCGCTCACGATCAAAGAGATTATGAATTCGCCAAAAAATACAAATTACCTATAAAAAGTGTTATCGAAGGAACTGATACCCAAAATGGGGCGAATNCAAGCAAAGGTACACTAAAAAATTCTGGNATCTATGATGGTACAAACTTTAAAACGGCGTTCGATATGATAGCGAGAAACTTGATTGAACTTGACTTAGGCTCAATAGTTACCCGCTATCGGCTGCGGGATTGGGGAATCAGCCGTCAGAGATATTGGGGAACTCCTATCCCAATGTACANTTTGCCATATGGAGNAGAAATTCCCGTTCCCTCAAATCGATTGCCAGTGCTTTTGCCCGAAGACGTCATTATTGATGGCGTGACCTCCCCACTGAAGACTGATCCNGATTGGCAATGGACAAGCCATAACGGTCAGCTGGTCAAGAGAGAAACAGATACCTTCGATACATTCATGGAATCTTCTTGGTACTACGCCCGCTTTACNTGTCCAAACACAGACACTTCAATGCTTGATTCTGATTTAGCTNACTATTGGCTGCCAGTNGATCAGTATGTTGGCGGTATTGAGCACGCAATTCTTCATCTTCTGTACGCACGTTTTTTCCACAAGCTAATGCGCGACGACGGTATGGTGACTACTTCAGAGCCATTCAAAAAATTGTTATGTCAAGGAATGGTTTTATCTGAATCTTTCTATCGTGAGGTAAATGGCCGTAAACGTTGGCTTACTAGTAAGGAAGTGTCTGTAAAGAGAGATTCNAAAGGAGAAATTGAGAGCATGGTCGAAATTTCTACGGGTAACAAGGTTTTTAGCGGCGGCATAACAAAAATGTCCAAATCGAAGAATAATGGTGTTGACCCGCAAGAAACCATTGATCGTTATGGTGCTGATGCAGTTCGTCTTTTTACAATGTTCGCGGCACCTCCAGAACAGACGCTTGAATGGAATAATGAGGGTGTAAGAGGGGCTGCACGCTTTTTNAAAAAAATCTGGTACTTAGTCTCTGTCTTTACACTACCTCNTGAGCGAGTGTCGNATAACTTTAATAATTTGACCAACAAACAGGCGGAACTTCGCAGAAAAACNCACTCAACCATAGCCAAAGTAAGTGATGATTTTGGGCGGCGCAATACCTTTAATACAGCGATCGCAGCTGTGATGGAATTAATCAACGCAACAGGTAAACTAGAATATAAAGATTCAAAAAGCTTCGCGGTTTGTTATGAGGCTATNACGACAAGCCTACTGTTACTCTCCCCAATTGCTCCTCACATCTGTCATTGTCTNTGGATACGACTTGGTTTTAGCGAACCCATCGCTGATGCAGCATGGCCAATCGCAGACAAATCTTTAATAAAAGAAAAAAACAAAGAAATAGTAATTCAGGTGAACGGCAAAGTGAGAGGAAAAATCAAAACTTCAAAAGATTATCCCAAAGCAGAGTTGGAAAAACTCGCGCTCGAAGAGCCAAATGTGCACCGTTTTTTATTAAACTTAAGCGTAAGAAAATTAATTTACATACCAGACAAACTTATAAATATTGTGGCCGATTAATGCGAAAAAAAGTTCACTTTTTTCTGACTTGCTTTGCACTATGNTCATTATTAACTAGTACNAGCTGTGGTTGGCAAGTAAGAGGCCATGATTATCCTACNGGTGATGCCNTCAAATTATGGCTCGAATCCGAGGATACACAGCAACTTCTGNTACAAGANTTGNCACAAGCTTTGGAGAAGTCTGGCTTGATAATATCAAAACGCAAACAGGATGCGGACTATATTGTGGTAATTATCNAGCACCGGAATAACCGTAAGATAGGGACTTATAATTCGGGGTTACGGGCAGCGGAATATAGATTGTTCGAAGAAGTTGATTTTGTNGTTTACANTTTAGAGGGTTTCCCAGTCGGTGCCCCTTATACCGCGTCGATTGAGCGTNCATTTAATTTTATTGAGCAGGACGTGATGGCCTCATCTTATGANGANAGATCCCTNAAATCCAGAATGAAACTAGAGATAGCNAGACAAATAATTGGTCATCTTAGGACTGTACATGGGAAAGGTGGTAAATGATGCTTAAACAAATCAACTTTTAATCTATGAAAGACAGTGGTACAAAACTCAGTGAAAGATTATCCAAAAACCTTCACCCAGTAAATATAATTTCTGGTGATGAAATCTTGTTAGTGGAAGAGGCATTTGACCTCGTTTGTAAGACAGCAAAGAGACAAGGGTTCCAAGAACGAATCACATTTGAACCAAAATTGAATGTTGACTGGGAGCAGTTCCACCTTGCATTAAATTCGCTATCTCTCTTTAGCGAAAAAAGAATTCTAGTCGTGCGAATACCAACTGGCAAACCAGGAGATATTGGAGCAAAAATTTTAGTTGAAATCAGCTCTACAAAATACCCTGACAATCTAATCGTTATTACACTTCCAAAGCTTAATAAATCGATAAAAAGTAGTAACTGGTTCAAAGCCATCAGTAACATCAGTAGCGTTACTGAAATACCATCCGTTGGACCTGAACAAATATTTGGATGGGTAAAGGCCCGTCTCAAATTAGAAAAAATCCAAATGGATGAGATGGCTATCCAGGCTCTAACTGATCGAGTTGAGGGTAACCTTTTAGCGGCTTCTCAAGAAATTGAAAAAATTAAATTAGCCGCTCCTGAAGGGATTATTGATGAGACTTTTCTGATTTCTCTAGTCTCAGAAAACGCTAAATATAGTACGGTAGAACTCACAAAAAATATCCTTTTTGGTAAACCAAAAATAGTCCGAAAAATACTGCAAAGACTCCGAGAGGAGGGAACCAAGCCATTGTCCATTCTCGGAAGCATCATTTGGGACTTGAGGACACTATTAGCCGCGAGTGAGAGAATAAAAAATGGTGATACGGCAGAGATTAGCCTCTCGAAATCAGGCGTTTGGCAAAAGAAAATCAGGATGATGCAGTCTGCGTTGAATCGTAGCAGTCCAGCAAAATTACGTATGCTTCTCTATCAAGCTGGTGCCATAGACCGCGGTGAAAAAGGCCTTCGAGACGCTTTGATTTGGGATGAATTAATGGTCCTCGCGCTATCTCTTGCCGGAGCCTCTACTTTGACACCAAAGAATGTGAGAATTCTTGTAGATAATTAGTTCACGTTTACTTTAATAACTTCGGGAAAGAACCACGAAATAACTGTAATAATCAGTATTTTGAGGTAGCTTATAATTCAATCTAAAAAAGCCACAAAAAACCAATTACCCTATTTTCACCTAATCACATCGTCAGGTGGCTCTGATATTTTTCCATAAAACTTATAAAGATTCGGCAGCGAAGCGGCGCATAATACGCCAAGAGCGTTGGCTATAATGTCAAGAGGATCGCCATGCCTGTATAAAATAAAAGTCTGTGTTACTTCAATCGCAAATCCAAAACTAATAACTACAAACCCCAGTAATAAACGCGAGGATACAGTACCGTAGGCGCGCTCTGCGAAAAAATATAACAGCGCATAGGCCGAGAAGTGAAGAAACTTGTCGTAGTAAAAGGTTGCAGGGCCAGGTATTTTATTCGGCAGAAGAGAGCCCAATAACACAACTGATAGAACTAACCAGAAAAGAAATCGAAGGTAACGCCGTGACATATGCATAATTTATCTACATCGCAATTTTTAACAGGGTGCGGAATAAGGTCTGTATTAAGAAAAAGATTAGCACAATCAGATTTGAGTTAATAACTGTTTATAGCGTGAAAGATCCCCAATATCGCACCAATCTCCCGAGTATAATTCTCCTGTAACCCTCTCCAGTTTTATAATCTGATTTAATATATTTCTCAAAGGAAAAGCTTCATTCTTAGCTACAAAACTGGCAAATATTTCAGGACGCCAAACGCTCAAGCCTGCAAAAGTATGTCCAAAAGATATGTCCGGATTCAACAATTTAACTTTTCGGCGAGATAG
>PBJN01000018.1 GCA_002720735.1 Porticoccaceae bacterium | reverse complement strand
TTTGAGAGCGCCTGTGTTGTCGAAAACAACGCAGGATGCCACTACGGCCTCCCCGCTGCTGTGGCTAATATCAAAACATTCAATTCGCTGGGGCGTTGAATCTAACCTTAGAGTGTCTCGCAAAGAGGCGAACCGTTTTTCTAACGTCGCCTTTGATAACTGCTTAGCAGCGAGATTTTGTTCTGCAGTTCGCTCAGCCAACCTCAACCACTTAGCCCGGAATCCTCTGACAGCCTCTCGTATTTTAACTGCTCGACCAAGTCTCTCTTGGATCGCATGCTGAAGAGCAACCTTACTAGCAATCGACGCGTTAACAAAAATCTCTTTGGGTACGTCAGGTCTGCTGCCAAAACCATCCAAATACATTCGGGGCAAATACTCCTCGAGCATTTCTGCTACTGAATCTGCCAACGGGACCTTTGGATAGTAACTTCGACTACCTATAATCCGACCTTGTCGAACAAACAATACATGCACGCACGCGTCCCCCGAACTTATCACGGCAGCTATGACGTCAATATTTCCATTACCTTTTTCAATAACTTGGTCCGTCTGAATCTGACGCATTGCAGCGATCTGATCCCGTTTTTCTGCTGCAGATTCATAATCTAACTTTTCTGCTGCAGATTCCATTTGGCACTCAAGTTCCCGTAGTACTTTACTTGCTTTGCCTTCCAAATAAAGTTGGGTAAATTCTACATCCATTGCATAATCTTCTTCAGAAACAAAACCAACGCAAGGTGCGGTACAACGTTTAATTTGAAATTGTAAACACGGGCGAGATCTATTTTTAAAAAAAACATCATCACATTGCCGCACCCGAAACATTTTCTGTAAAAAACTCATGCTATCCCGAACTGCTTGTGAACTTGGAAAAGGACCAAAATATCGTCCTCGATAATGTTTTTTACCGCGGTGAAATGACAATCTAGGCCATTTATCCTTATCAGACAAAAATATGTAAGGATAGCTTTTATCATCTCGCATAATAATGTTAAAAGGAGGACGATTTTCTTTGATTAGATTATGTTCTAAAAGNAGAGCTTCNGTTTCTGTCTCTGTAATCGTCACATCTATTGAGGCAACACGCTTTANAAGAGCAANCGTCTTTAAGCTTAANCCGCTTCCATGAAAATAACTACTNAGACGATTCTTNAAATTTTTTGCTTTTCCGATGTAAAGAATATCGGATTCCGCATCAAACATCTGGTAAACGCCAGGACGTTCCGTCTGAGTTTTCAAGAAATTTTTTGCTTCGAATGNCATAACTAAAGTGTAACCTGTTTTGTGCCCNCAGCAGATAACAAAAGTCAAAAATCAATAAGTAAATAAACTTAGTCATGCCTAACACTGGGTTACCGTGCCGAAACATTTAAAAATCAGCCTTCAATATTTGTANACNTCANCCACCTAATNATTGATGCGGTTAAAAAATTAATATGCAATAAAAACCATAACTACTTTCCTGAACCGCTGTTACAATCAANTTTAAATNTTACATCCCCCCANGATGTATTGGATTGGTAGGCAAAGCTTCTTTNTTTNCAANTGATTNATATCAAGTCATTGGTGTAGAACGGTTCGAAAANTTGTTAAAAATTANCAATTTTTGGCATACTTTTTAGCTTAATGTACNGGTGGTCCAAAGGAAGGAAATGTTACTTAATCAAAAAATAGCAATTTGATATTGTNACGAAAAATAATTAGAACCGAANNGAGAGGGGTGGGNTTTTGAAAATTGATAGAAGATTTTGCGTCGCTCCGATGATGAACTGGACAGACAGNTTTTGTCGATATTTNTTTCGTCTCATCAGTCAGAATGCTCTTCTTTATACTGAAATGATAAGTACTGGTGCAATCCTTTACGGTGATGCCACTAGGCATCTAAAAATGCACATTAGTGAGCATCCAGTCGCCCTTCAATTNGGGGGCGCAGTTCCCTGTGAACTTGCTCGTGCCAGTAAAATAGCGAGCTCATACAACTATGCAGAGATTAATTTTAACTGTGGTTGTCCAAGTTCTCGNGTCCAAAACGGTCACTTTGGGGCAGTACTGATGANAGATGCCTCTCGGACCGCCGATTGCGTCTCAGCAATGCTTGACGCAGTTGAATTACCAGTCACAATTAAACANAGGCTTGGTGTAGACGACCTCGACTCCTANGATTTTCTGCGAGATTTTATTGGAGCAATATCCGCCACAGGATGTAAAGTTTTTATATTGCATGCAAGGAAAGCTTGGCTAACGGGCATAAGTCCNAAACAGAATAGGGAGTTGCCGCCTCTTGACTATGAGCGGGTTTATCAAATAAAAAAAGATTTCCCCCACCTGTCGATNATTATNAATGGTGGCATTGCTAATTTAGCGGAGGCAACTGCGCACTTAAGCAAAACTGATGGTGTAATGATGGGNAGAGCAGCGTATCATAATCCTTACGTATTGGCTGAAGTGGATCAATTAGTTTTTGGGTCAAAGAAACCAATTAAAACTCGTANGCAGATTGCCGACGAATTTGCTCAATTTGTTGAAGGGGAACTCTTAAATGGCGTACCATTAAATGCAATGACTCGTCACATATTGGGTCTATTTCATGGCATGAGTAACGGAAAACGGTTTAGACNGCACTTAAGTGAAAATGCTTGTAATCCAAATGCCCAATTAGATGTGCTTTACGAAGCTGTGTCAAAAGTANCAATGGATATTTAATAATGAAGAGTCAACTTGAGCAATTAAAGGAAATTACCACCGTAGTTGCGGATACCGGAGACTTTGAAACAATCAGCAAATTCCAACCCCAAGACGCCACGACAAATCCCTCCTTACTTTTAAAAGCTGCAAAGATGCCAATATATCGTCATNTAGTTGATGAGACTTTGGCCATAGTTCGCCGTGAAAATTTATCATCTGATGAACAAATCATGGTAAGCATGGATACTNTGGCAGTGCGTTTCGGGCAGAAAATCTTAGCTATTATCCCCGGACGTGTTTCAACTGAGATCGACGCACGTTTGTCGTTTGANATGCATGGTTCAGTTGCAAAGGCTCACGACCTNATNANGCAGTATGAGCAAGTCGGGATAGGAGCAGACCGGGTGCTAATCAAAATGGCATCTACTTGGGAAGGNATTCGCGCTGCTGAGAAATTGGAACGTGACGGAATAAATTGCAATCTCACGCTACTTTTCAACTTNTCGCAGGCGGCGGCAGCAGCGGATGCTGGTGTATTTCTAATATCACCATTCGTCGGTCGCATTCTTGATTGGTATAAATTATATACGGGTAAAAGTTATGACGTGCCCTCAGAGGATCCAGGCGTCCAATCAGTCACTCAAATTTATAATTATTTCAAACAAAAAAAGTATCNAACTATTGTGATGGGCGCAAGTTTCAGAAACACTAATCAGATTATTGAGTTAGCTGGATGCGATAGCCTCACTATCAGTCCTGCCCTTCTTAATGAACTTGGNAATACTTTTTCTCAACTTGAAAAAAAGCTCGACGCCGCCAACACCGGTGAAGCAAAGCATTTTAAACTAGGGGGNGAGGCAAATTTTCGATACAAACTTAACGAGGATGCCATGGCAACAGAAAAACTCGCTGAAGGAATACGTNGTTTTATAAGTGATCAAATGAAACTAGAAACTTGGCTCAGGTCTTTATAGATCATGNTCTCGTCCATAAAGCATTTTTTTAAAGAACGCATCGCANAATCAGAAGNCGAAAAATCAATGAATGAGCATTTAGCAGTTGCAGCTCTNCTTGTGGAGGTAATGATTATTGACGGTGATCTTGCAGATGCTGAGTTGAATACAGTTACTAAAAGCTTAGGAGAGCTTCTGGATATTGAAGCAAATGACCTACACGATCTCATCGAACTATCAAAAAAAGAAGTATCCGCCGCCACCTCNTTGTACCAATTCACAAGGCAAATNAACGAAAGTTATAATATAGACAAAAAACTTCAGCTGATGACTACCTTGTGGAGAGTAGCTTACGCAGATGGCAAATTAGACAAGTATGAAGAAAACATAATNAGACGGATTGCAGACCTGATCCACATCCGACACTCCGAGTACATAAAGTGCAAAGTGACCGCTAGGCAACCTGACNAATTCTCNGGTCAAGACGAAGATTCCAAAGCATTTATTAGGTCATAGAACTGTGCATTATTGTCTGGACACAACTCGATAAGCGTCTTGTGTGCCTCCAAAACTTGTCGACGAATTTCTGCGTCTTCTGAGNTTAACGGCTCAAGAGCAATAGTGGCGAAGCTTTTATTAATATCTTGATCGAAGATTTCAAAAATTTCGTCGAACCCCATTACCTCTAACATCCTTAAGATGCTAGGATTTTGGCAAAATATTTTGGCGTTGACACCATATTCGCGCCGACAATGAAACCCTAACTTCGCGAGAATTCCTAGGGTAGTGCTATCTAGACACTCCGCTTCGAGCATATCGATAACTACTTGATTTACNGCGCTACTCCCAAAAATCCTATCCATGTGTCTATTTAATGCNCCACAAAGAGTCACGCGAACGTCCCCTGTNAGTTTCAATAAATAATTACCGGCAGCATCATAGACTAATATTTTNCCAGAACTCATGTCANGANTTCCTGCGCAGCAAGAGCACAGACACNTCGTCTTGAGGACTATCATTATCTGACAAAAAAAATGTCTTCCTCAAATCATCCAAACTTTGCGGGCAATCTGCCAAACGGCTCAATATTGTGTCCTCTTTCTCNTGCATATGACTCTTGGATAAAAGATCAAATACACCATCAGAAAAAAGGACTAAGGCACTACCTTTNGCAAATTGTACCTCATTCACTTTCCAACTTACCGATTCAAAAAGCCCGACAGGTTTNCCGGCACCAGGCAAAAAAGAAGAATCTCCGTTTGCTATNAATACAGGCCGCGGTAACTGTGCTGCNGTCACATAACGCAACGAATGGCTACACATATCAAGTGATCCTGCCATTAATGTCATATGTTTCTCGAGGTTCATACCCATAATTTGTTTATTNAAATGTTCAATTAACCCCTCAGGCGCCCTTGCGAGAGCGTTGTAATCTCTCTCTAACTCATGCTTTCGGATAATCCGTCCAATCATANACTGNAATAAAACNGTNACAAAGGCTGAGGATGCTCCATGACCAGAAACGTCTGCAAAATAAAACAATANATATCGATCNAAGACAACGCTATACCCAACGAAATCACCACTCAAGTAAAGTGATGGTATTATAACNTGGGAGATTTCGTACTCGCCAAAACTAATCGGACGCACAGGCATCAAACTTTTTTGCACCTCTAATCCAGCGATTTGGTCTTGTTTGAGGACTCTTANNCTCTCCTCCAAGTCATGNTTAGTTTTTTNTAACTGCGCNTGTTGATCCAGCCTTTGGGCTCGCAGTTGAGCTAACGCANCGATTCTAAGAACCATTTGGCGAAAAGANGATTCATCAAACCCCGGCACAATAACGTCGGCTGCTCCTAGACGAAAGAACTCCANTGNCTTTTCAAAGTCGNAGTCATTTCCTAGAGCGATTACTATCAAATGAGTAGAACAAAGTTTTCTGAACAGATTAATTTCGGTCTTGCTATCAATAGTTACACTTTGNGAATCAAGTANAATAAATCGGTTATTAGATTGGAGTGTAAAATTTTCAAGTTCACTTAAGATCGCGTGTCGAGTTGGTATCCCAAGTGAGGCAAAGCAATTTTGAAAATTAGCCAAGCTTTCAAAATCTTGAACCACCAAAGTCACGCCATCTTTTGATTTATTTATAGGACTCACCCAATAGTATAAAACCGTTGTTCATGACGTTAGTCTTATTCAAAAAAGCCGTCAATAGTCATCGTCGAAACCAAAATCATCTTCTACAACTCCATCCATAATCGAATATTTTCGTTTTTGATGATAAACATCTCTAATAAAGATATACCGATCTCCAGTTATTATGTCCTCAATTCCTAATAATTCTCCCCGTATTGACACCAGAGAAAGTGCCCTTATAGAATTCCGTGCTTTTACCTCCGAGTAAAAATTGAGTGGGTTCGTCAAACTCCCCAACATCAACCCTGAGACATCGCGGAGGCTGGATGGACCAACCAGCGGTAGCACAAGATAAGGGCCCTCGGTAATCCCCCAAACTGCCAGGGTTTGCCCAAAATCCTCAGGGGGTACTGATTGAAGCTTAAAAATAGCATGTGCCATATCAAAAAAACCACCTAAGCCAATCGACGTGTTTATCAGAAATCGTCCTGACGAGCGAAACATGTCCCGCGATTTGCCCTGCAGCCCGCAATTGGCAGCGGTGGTCATTTCATTTAAATTTTCTACCATGCTGCCAACTGCCCTCTCAAAGGGCGCAGGCATCAGTCGGACATAAAGTTGAGCTAATGGCTTTAGAAACAAAAGATCAACTGTTTCATTGAAATTGAACATCGCTCGATTTAATAATTCGAATTTATCATCTTGAACCTTCGCTATAACGACCACAGGTGTTATCATAAAGGTCATGAATAGCATAATACGCAAGTTTTTCAAATGATTTGCATTCCTAATATTAAAAACAATCTGGGAATTAATGGTAACGCTGTTGTATGAAATCGCCAACAACAAAAATTCAAAAAAGATGAGAACCGAGTGTGTGAACAATTTTATTAAAAATATATGCTGCTGCGAAAAAAACCCTGTATCAATTTCCTTCCAACTCACGATAAATGAGCTTCCACTCTCGCTCAAGTCTCTTGGCAGAAACTTTTACTCGCGTGCCGAGTTGTTGTGCAAAAAGCGATACACGATATTCCTCAACTAACCACAAAAAATCACGAATTTTTTTTTGAGAGCCGAAGCTCAACTCGCCAACTTGCAAAGCACATGTAAAGGGATCGATCAGCTTAAATAAATACTCACTATGCGTTTGGTCACGCGTAGATTGCCGTGGCCACTTTTCTAATCTTGACGTCAAAGCTTGGGTGTACCGTCGGTATTGCTTAAGATTGACGCTCGAATAAGCTTGCAGGTTAACTGGGTCAAATAACCACAACAGTTGGTGCTTTACATCTTTTTTCAGTGAATCGCTCGGTCCGCGAAGCTTCGACAACCTAATTTGAATTTCCCTCAACTCTGGCAAAAGAGATTCAATCACTCCCCAATTAGCTTCTGCAATTTTCGCCACATTACCGATTCCCTTGTTGTAACAGTCATCAAATTCAATTCGAGTTCGAATGACTTTTTCCGATGAAAAAATTGCTTCATTAAATGCTCCTTTAATAAGTGCATCAACCAGATGTCCACTTTTATCCAATCCGGTAGAGTAAAACTTTAACTCATTACTTTGTAACATTTTTTTTGATAGGAACTTTACAATTTTTTTGCCCTTTAACATTGCAAATCGCAGCTGTCCTCTTCGGGTATAATTATCTGCCTCAATAGCATTATCCAATAATTCCACGGACACATAATTCACACGATCCCGAAGGGATGGCCATAATACGATATTCATTTTTCCCACTTTTTTTGAAATCCTTTCTGGAAGAAAATCAAAGTCCCAATTTACGAACCTATCGCTAGTTATGAAACCATTGTCTCCATTTTCAATTTGGATTCGTAATTCTTTCCTGTATTTCTTTTTTAAGCTTGTTAGGCAACGACTCTTTGCCAAGACTTGGTTATCAACGTCCTCTAGAATGAAATTCATTTCATGCCATGGTTCGATCTCATCTAAATTCCAGTCTGTTTTGTGTACTCCAAGAGCAAAATCTTTGTTTAATCTCTCACCGAGGAAACTTATTAATGGGCGATTTTGCGCAATGACCCCATCTAATAAAACGTCGACTGTGTCTGGAATCGGCACCAATTTTCGCCGCAGCGGTTTTGGTAAACTTTTCAGCACACGGATACATTTAGTCCTCAACATGCCAGGAACTAACCACTCAAAGTAATATTTTGGCACTTGATGGAGCAATGCGATTGGAATGATGACGCTGACACCATCATCAGGATGTCCAGGCTGAAAACGATAATGTAAATTATATTCATTGCCCTCGNATAGGAGTCGATCGGGAAATTGAGANAGCTCCTCCGGTGACACATCTCTGAGCATNAAATGCTCTCGTTTCATCCAAAGGAATTCTAAGTCACGTTGTTCTTGCTCAATCCTCCACTTCTCGAAATCGGGGCAATTGTTCACACTTAAGGGGATTTTTTGACTNTAGAACGTCTGGATCGCAGACTCATCAGCAACTATATCTCGTCTCCGAGTTCTGTCTTCTAATTTTTCTAATTTTTTTAGAAGGCTATCATTTTTTATCTTGAAAATCCCGGATCCTTCGTAACCATTTTCAACTAATGCTTTCTGTATAAATATGTTATGAGCTCCTGCCGGGTCTATTTTACCGAAATGGATTTTTTCTCCCTCAACTATCGTCAATCCAAATAGAATTCGACGGCGTGTTGCCATAACATGACCGGATTTTACATTGTAAAATGGTTCGCTATAACTGCTTTTAATCAAATGTTTGACCATAGGCAAAAGCCAACTAGGATCAATTCTGGCTACATTGACGGCGAAAATGCGGCTGGTCTCAAGGAATGAGGCTACCATTAACCATTTAGGGGGAGCTTTCGCCACTCCGGAGCTTGGGAAGATCACAAATTTTCTAGTGCGAGGTCCAAGAAATTCGTTTTTCTCTCCGCGCACCCCAATGTGACTTANTAATCCGGAAAGTATGGCACAATGTACACTCCTGTAGTCTGCCGGCAAACGATTTAAAGTCATACTCATAGAGCGACAAGTAGAGCGAATCTGACGAACGAGATCATACCATTCCCTAACCCGAACAGGTGACAAAAATTGATTACGACAGTATTTCGAAAACTGATTTTTAGTGAGTAGATTTCTTTGTGTATCGAGAGAATTCCATAAATTCAAAATAGTTACAAAATCGGAAGTTTTATCTTTCCATTGCGCATGTTTAGCATCTGCAGCCTGCTGAAACTCAAGGGGGCGCTCTCTTACATCTTGAATACCCAAAGCGCTTGCAATGATCGAAAGCTCTTTNAGGGAACCGTTANCGGAAGCTTCTACAAGCATTCGCGCGAGGCGGGGATCCACTTGAAACANTACCAATTTCCTACCCNTGGAGGTAAGCTTCTTTTCAACGGTAATAGCTTGCAGTTCTTCTAGTAATTTATAACCGTCATTAATCATACGATTGTTAGGAGCAGAGATGAAAGGAAAGTGTTCTATATCCCCCAATCCGAGATATAACATTCGAAGTATTACCGCAGCCAGATTCGTCCTTAAAATTTCTGGATCCGTAAATTCTGGCCGCCCCTCCAGATCCTGCTCTGAATAAAGTCGGTAACAAATTCCAGCACTGATGCGGCCACAACGTCCCGCGCGCTGCTCTGCGCTCGCCCGTGAGACCGCTTCAACCTGAAGTCGTTGGACTTTGCCACGATAACTGTATCGAGAAATTCTCGCTTTGCCAGCATCAATAACGAAGGTAATACCCGGCACAGTGATCGATGTCTCTGCCACATTCGTGGCCAATACAATCCGACGATGTTTATGAGGCGAAAAAATTCTATCCTGCTCACTGAGGGTTAATCGAGCATAGAGAGGAATAACTTCAAAACTAAATTGAAAGGCCTTACCAAGCACTTGGCTCGCTTCTCGTATCTCCCTCTCTCCACTCAGAAAAACCAAAATATCTCCGCCGATCCTTAGGCTACATATCTCTTTAATGCAATCAACGATACGTTGATTAAACTCAATGTTTTCCTCTAAATACGGTCGATAAAATATATCGACAGGATAGGTTCTACCCGACACTCTGACCACAGGAGCATTCCAAAAGTAATCAGAAAATTTATTTTCATCAATAGTGGCAGAGCTAATAATTAACTTTAAATCTTCTCTCTTTCGTAAAAGCAATTTTATGTACCCCAAAAGGAAATCTATATTGAGGTTTCTCTCATGAGCCTCATCAATAATGATAGTGTCGTATGGACTCAGACTCCTATCAACTTGAAGTTCGGATAATAAAATACCGTCGGTAACAACCTTTACAAAAACATCATCAGATGTCTTATCTGAAAACCTAACTTTATAGCCAACATACTCGCCTAGATTACTTTTAAATTCCTGTGCGAGTCGGCTGGCAATAGTTCTCGCCGCCAAGCGCCTTGGCTGTGTCTGCACGATAAACCCTTGAACGCCTTGGCCAGCCTGTAAACAAATCTTAGGAATTTGCGTAGTCTTTCCTGAACCCGTCTCGCCGGCAATTACAACAACACGATTGGTGCGAATTAGCTCACAAATCTTGTCTGCATGATCTGAAATTGGCAATGCCAGATAATCAATCCTCGGAAGGTTAGCCTGACGTGCTGCTAACCGCTTCTGTGCAACCTCATATGCGTCACACCAAATCCGCCAATCTATCATGAAATCATATTTTTTTTGATACTGATCATGAACCATTTTTAGGTTTTTGATGAGGTACTGCTTGTCTGAAAAATGAACGTTTTTACCAATACTTCTCAATAATGACTTGTATTGCCACGGTTTTGCTGGATATTCGGGAAGTTGTTGAATAGGCATGAGCTCAAATGCCAAGGTCGATCCACAAGCATTTCCCACTCAAAGAACGGAGATTTTCTAACCTCTTATTGTGTAATAACTTTTCATCTCTTGTTGCGGGAATAATGGACAACTTTGGTCGATCACTGGAAATTCGACTCGGCGAAGATTTGGCATTTGATGGATTTCGATCATCCCCAAAATTAGTATTAATGTTCATATCAACCTGCCCACCCGACATCAACAAATAGACATCTGCGAGAATTTCCGCATCCAATAGAGCTCCATGGAGCTCTCTCTCTGAATTATCAACACGATAACGTTTGCACAAAGCATCGAGGTTGTTTCGTTGCCCAGGGTGGAGGTTTCGAGCCAGGGCCAAAGTATCTAGAACACCACAATGCGTCTCAATTAATCCAAAATTTTCGTGTAATTTTGCAATCTCATGGTTGAGGAAACCAATGTCAAAAGGAGCGTTATGAATAACTAATTCCGATCCATTGATGAACTCAAAGAGTTCTTTTGCGATAAATTGAAACGTAGGTTTATCAGCTAGAAATTCGCTACTGATCCCATGAACAGCTATCGCACCCTCGTCAATATCCCGCTCCGGATTAATATATCGGTGAAAATTCCTTCCCGTTAATTTCCTATTTATTAATTCGACTGCACCAATCTCTATAATTCTGTGATTTTGCGAGATTTCTAGTCCAGTGGTCTCGGTATCCAAAACAATTTGCCTCATTTGGGTTTATTGATCCCCCTCTGGTGAAAATGGAATTTGATCCACTAAGTTGTCGATGCCAAGGTTCGCAAGAAAATCTGCGCGCTCATTCTCGACATGACCGCTGTGACCCTTAACCCATGTCCATGTTATTTCATGATCTTGCATTACAAAGTCAAGTTTTTTCCACAAATCGATATTTTTTACGGGTTTTTTGGAGTTTCTTCGCCAGTCACAACGTTTCCAATTCGGGAGCCACTCTTGAACACCTTTTAAAACGTAATTAGAGTCTGAGACTATAGTGACGCTGCAACTTCTCTTTAATGCTTTTAGTCCCTCTATTACGGCGGTCAATTCCATACGATTATTAGTAGTATTGAACAATCCCCCATGAAAACTTTTCTCTTTATTTTTATATTGCATCAATACGCCCCAACCACCTCGACCTGGATTACCGCGACACGCGCCATCGGTGTAAATTTTTACATGTGGAAGAGGTTTATCCATCACTGGTATCACTCTTCATTACTCGTTTATGTGAAATAGAATTAATATTCTGACTCGCTTTTCCGTATCGCTTAGGTGAGCTCGTCCACGATGTACGTTTCCATCCGATGCCTTGCACTTCCCGCTTTATTGCATGAATGATGTACACATTCCCAAACGGCACATTCAACGCCTCACACCAGTGTTCAAAGGAGCTCTGTACTTTTGAGTTACCAAATCCAAACGGCTTGTGAGCAATATGAGTCACGTCCAAAACTTGGAAACTCAACAATGATAACCAGTCAACAAGACGATTTTTACGAAGATTATGAAACCGATATTGTGGCTGCCTTGAGACTAGCTGCATCAGAAATTTAATTCCACCATGAAAACCAAACGGATTAAAAACGCAAAGAACTAAATGCCCTCCGGGCATTACCACTCTGCAGACCTCAGCCAAAACCAACTTTGGTGAGGAAGAAAACTCTAGACTATGCTGTAAGAGTACCACGTCAACAACACCCGTCGGCATTGGTAATTGACTATAATCACAGACGGCTACGTGCTGTGTTCCAATGTCCGAAGCATGAAAGCTAAAACGATGTAACTGACCAAAACAATCTAGACTTTCAGGGTCACCTATTGCTCCCAAGCTCATTAAACGAAAACCAGGCAGTTGTGAAAACCTAGAATTGAAAACACGCTTTTCGCAGTTAACTATATATGTCCAGAAATCTGAGGATGACCAACGCCTCAGACCTTCAGCCGTACTAGCTAAACTACTAACTTTAAATCGACGGAAAAGAGTTTCCACAATTTCTTTGTAACTACGACTTAACATATTAAGTGACTAGAAATTCTCTTGGTCGTATTATGTTTGGTACTGACTTTAAAAACCAGACAAAAAGGCAGATCGATGAGAGAGATTTTATTAAACGTTGAGGTAATCGAATCATTGACAGATAACTACATTTGGTTACTCGTAAATTATCATGACTCGTCGGCATTTGTGGTTGATCCAGGAGAGGCTCCAGCAGTTCTTAGCTGGCTCAAAAAAAGAAAAATCAATTTACTTGGAATATTGATAACTCATCACCACCCCGATCATACTATGGGCGTCGCAGATCTTGTCGACTATTACGATATTCCCGTGTATGGGCCTCATAACTCTCCCGAAAAATGTATAACGAAGAAATTACGAGAGAATGACGATCTAATACTCCATGGAATCAGATTTAGTGTAATTGAAGTTCCTGGGCATACTAATGATCATATAGCTTATTTTTCGTCCAGTCCCTTGGACACCAATCATATATTATTCATTGGAGATACCCTGTTTGGTGGTGGATGCGGCAAGCTATTCGAGGGAACAGCTCAGCAGATGTATAGCTCTTTAGAAAAAATCAAAAGATTACCTCAGAACACTCTTATCTATAGTGGGCATGAATATACGCTCTCTAATTTAAATTTTGCAATCTCAGCAGAGCCTGACAATAATAAGTTGAGAAAACGTTATCAAGATGATCGTCAAAAACGAAATAAGAACCAACCAACATTGCCAAGTCTGCTCTCATTAGAGCTAGATACAAATCCATTTTTACGAGTGAGTAATGAATCAGTAATTAGTGCAATACAAAAAAAATTTAATATAAATGATCATAACGAACAGGTAATATTTGAGGCCCTTCGAAAGTGGAAAGACATTTTTTAATCTCGTAAAAACACCATTAAAAAAACCTTTTAATTTCTCATTAGGCAAGTATCCAGCATTGCTCAGACTACAACATAGATTGATGTTTCACTTACCGCTTGTAATAGCGATAGTCTCTTTTATTTATCTATCAGGTTGCTCCTCGTTGAGTACCACGGCCAGCGAATTAAAGATACTTAAAACCAAAATTCTGTCCACAACACAGCACTCAGAGAATTTCAGATCATCACCTTTCGCTAATCAAAAAGACGTCACTCACCCGAATCCTAACAACTCTACGGCAACAAAAGACAAGTGTGACAACGACCTCTGGCAACGAATACGTAACGGATACAAACTAATGCCTAAAAGCTTGCCTAATAGCGTGCACTCCCACAGGGAAGTATATATGCAAAGAAAGAATTATTTACAGACNGTATTTACTCGCGCGAAACCATTTCTTTTTTTTATAGTCCAGGAGCTTGAAAATTACAACATGCCTCTTGAATTAGCATTACTTCCAATCGTTGAAAGCGCCTTCGATCCGTTTGCTTACTCTGGCAGCCACGCCGCAGGACTTTGGCAATTTATCCCTTCCACTGGAGCCTACTTTGGGCTAAAGAAAAATAGCTGGTACGACGGTCGCCGCGATGTTATGGCATCAACGGCTGCTGCAATTGAATACTTAACCTACTTACATAAGCTCTTTGATAACGATTGGCTCTTAGCACTGGCTGCTTATAATTCAGGAGAAGGATCNTTAGCAAAGAAAATCTCGCAAAGTCTCGCNAAAGGACAAAANGGTGATTTTTGGACCCTTGAGTTATCTCAAGAAACATCACAATATGTTCCCCGGCTTCTCGCTCTGGCGGATTTGATAAAAAATCCTCAGCATTACGCCATTGATTTGCCTTTCATACCAAATTGCGCATATTTTGAAATAATCACGATAAACAACCCATATGACATCGCTCTACTTCAGGAAAAAGCTGATCTATCACAAGAAGCATTCCTTAATTTAAATCCAGCATTCAACCGATCAATAACGCCACCTGATGGATCATATAACTTACTTATCCCTGTTCAATCAAGTGAACAACTCAAGAAGTTCATCGAGGGAGTTAATCAGGATATATGGATCTCTATGCGCGAACACGTGATTGTCCACGGCGACACATTGAGCAAGATAGCCTTGTCGAACAAAATCCATTTAGACTTATTAAAAAGTTTCAATAATTTGGAATCAAATCACATTGAAGTCGGAAAGGTCATTTTGATACCCATAAAGGGTCGGTCGCATTGGCACGTAAATGAACGGAATGAACACTGTAAAGGCTATCGTGTCATGCAGGGAGATTCCCTCCTGAAAATAGCGCAACGCTTTAACCTATCACTGACCGAGCTTAAAGTGCCGAATCAACTCTCTAGTGACACCATTAAAACCGGTCAAACACTGCGAATTCCTTGTTATGCTAAAACCGAGGACACTCGTAGCAAGACAACTATTGTCTACAGGATAAAGTTAGGTGACTCACTTACTCGAATTGCCAGTGAGTTTAAAGTCTCTGTTACAGATATAACGCGCTGGAATAATATCCGTCGGGATATGATATTGAAGCCAAACCAAGCACTTAAGATACTAGCAGATATAACGCGTCTTTGAATTGTAAATCTAGGACTTATTTCATAGAAAATCACAGGCCTTGACAAAAAACTCACCTTCTTACTTTCGCCGCTGCAATTAATCCAGAATGATAGGACTGAAGTTCTCTATTCAATAATGAGGAAACAATAGAATTCTTGAACGAAATCTGTTCATCACTATTCAATGCCGCATAGTTACCAGGTTGCCGATCGTTAACCGTGATAATCACCAAATCCCCAGAGCCCAGTTGAAAGCTCGCATGAGCTTTTGTACCAGCAAAAATAACAGAGAATGCAAGGGTATTCACCTCTGAATTCACTGAAGCAGTTGTTCTATCTGCGTCTAAGACAACCTGCCATTGGAATCCATCAGATTTTGCAAGTTGTTCGACTGTTTCCCCCAATTCTAGCCGTGAGATCAATCCCTCTCCGAGGCTTCGAAGCTTTACATCAGCAAGATTCGAAGCCATAGATCTTTTGATATCCAAGCTGACTTCGTCAAATTCCTTTTGCCTTGCCTCAATATGACGTTTCACTTTAACCACGATAAATCGATCGGGTTCTAACTCGAGAACTTCACTTACATATCCGTCAACAAGCACCTCATCGCTGAAAGCAGCATCCCTAACACTCTTGAATGAGCCGATTCCATCACCGGCAACTCTTGTCATTAGAGAAGAAACGGAAACAGTCGCACCCACTTGTGCTGCCAGCTCTACCATTGATTCAGCATTAAAACTGAGCTCTCTAAGATCCGAGAGCTTTTCATTCAAAAGGCTGTCAAGTCGCTCTTCCACGATCTCTCTCTCAATACGAGGCAATTCCTCTTCCTCTGAAAAGCGAGATTGTTCAATCTCGAGTAGCTTTATAATGTGGATGCCACTTTCTGTAGCCACCGGCTCTGAAATATCGCCGACCGACAATTCCTCCAAAGCCCGCTCGAAACTTTCTGGAAAGGTAGACCCATTGGTGAATCCCAGATCACCCCCTATTGCTGCTGATCCAACATCAGTCGAAAACTTTTGTGCGAGATCTTCAAAGGTCTCTCCATCGGAGATTGACTCCATTATTTCCGATATCAAATCTCTATTTAAATCTGGAAGCAAAATGTGGGCAGCACGCCGAGATGTAGAAGGTTTAAAAGTTTCAGCCTCGTCTCTGAATTGAGCGGCGAGTTCATTTTTATCCACTGTTATATCCCGTGCGAGGATCTCAGCCGAAATTTCTATATAATCAACTGAGACCTGCTCCTCAGACCGAAACGAGCTTCCATTTTGAGCATAAAAATCTCTAACTTCAGTTTCTGGAATCTCAATGCTCTCTAAAACCGGTTGTCTCGGAACAGTAAGATAATAGTAACTCCTGGTCTGAAAAACTAATTCTGCGACTGACAATAACATTTGATTAGTAATGAAACCTGATAACCGATAACCATCAAAAAGCTGTCCGGATAGCATCTCATTGGCAAGCTGTAATTTGAACTCGGAATTAGTTTGCCCCCGGTTACGGATGAAATATCGATACCGATTTTCGTCAAATTGTGCATCTGTTTGAAATGCCTCAACAGACATAAGCATCCTATTAAGCATGTTAGTTGAAACTGCCATACCCTGATTTAACGCCATTTGAGATGCGACAGCACTACCAATGAGCTGCTCGAGGACAATTGGTCGGAGAATATCGTCATTGAGTTCCTCTGATGTGATGCTCGTGTCCTCTGATTGAATCCTATTTCTAAATCGTTGCAATTCCAGTAAAAACTCCTTTTCTGTTATAGCCTGTCCATTCACAGTTGCCAACTCGCTAGAACCAGCACCGCTAAGGGAGATTGATCCAATACCAGTAAACGTGAAGATCACTCCAATAACGATAACAATAAAGATAGATACACCACGCATCTGTCCACGAAAGCTATCTAACATAAAAAACATCCACTAAATAAAAAAGGGCGCCTCGCGATGCGCCCTATTATTTACAACTTTATTTCTGTAAAAATTCTCTAATTTACGGCATCCTTCAAAGCCTTTCCAGCCTTAAAGCTTGGAACATTCGCTGCAGAAATTTCAATCTCCGCACCCGTCTGGGGATTTCTCCCAGTGCGAGCCGCCCGGTGCTTGACAGAGTATGTACCGAAACCAATTAGCGAGACCTGCTCTCCATTTTGTAACGCTGTAGTTATGGCATCCAGCGCAGAATCGAGAGCTCTGCCCGCCGACGCTTTTGATATATCTGCTCCATCTGCAATCGCCTCTACTAATTCAGATTTATTCACTTTTTGTTCCCCTTTTTTATATTTTGAAATCCTCTCACACATCGTGGCTGAAAATGCAGAAGGCAAAAGCGACCGCACCCGTTTAAGACACGTTATACCAACAGCGATTTCTTCGGTCAAGTCTAGTCTTAAAATTAACCACTTTTCAGCGTTAGTGTGTATTGGCTATAGCGGTTGGTAGTTCGCTTTTTGCTGGTGTGCTACTCTTGTTAAACTCTTCATCTGTNAGAGGTGTCGGACTTGCTTCAAAAGCTAAATCCAAAACCTCATCGATCCATTTGACCCTACATATCTTCAGATCTGATTTTATATTATCGGGAATCTCCTTGAGATCGCTCCCATTCTCGTCTGGAATAATAACGGTGGAAATGCCTCCCCGTCGAGCAGCCAACAATTTTTCTTTTAAACCGCCAATCTTCAANACTTGACCCCTTAACGTTATTTCGCCTGTCATCGCTATTTCAGCTCGCACCGGAGTTCCTGTCAACACTGACACCATCGCAGTACACATACCTACACCCGCAGATGGTCCATCTTTGGGTGTAGCACCTTCTGGAACATGGATATGGATATCATTTTCTTGATGGAAGTCCTTTCGAATACCCAATGTCTTGGCACGACTTCTTACTACCGTCAAAGCAGCCTGGATAGATTCTTGCATCACGTCGCCAAGCGAGCCTGTTTTAACAACATTACCCTTCCCCGGAATAGCGGATGCTTCAATAGAAAGTAGTTCCCCTCCAACAGATGTCCATGCCAGTCCCGTAACTTGTCCAATCTGATTTTCTTGCTCTGCCCGGCCATAACTGAATTTTCTAACGCCCAGGAGTTCTTCTAGCCGCGAGACATCTACCTTGTCTTTAGTACGCTTTTTTTCTCGAACATGCTGAGTAACAATTTTTCTGCAAATTTTTGCGATGTCACGCTCCAAACCCCGCACACCCGCCTCCCGAGTATAATATCTTATAGTATCCTTCAGAGCATTCTCAGAAAAGGTTAACTCTGACTCACGCAAACCATTTGACTTTTTTTGCTTGGGCACTAGATATTTGTCTGCAATCGCAACCTTCTCATCTTCGGTATAGCCCGGGATACGAATTACTTCCATTCTATCTAGCAGCGGACCCGGAATGTTCATTGAGTTGCTGGTGCATATAAACATGATCTCAGATAGATCATAATCCACCTCAAGGTAATGATCATTAAAAGTGTGGTTTTGCTCAGGATCCAGCACCTCAAGGAGTGCCGAAGCTGGATCACCACGATGGTCCATGCCCATTTTGTCTATTTCGTCCAACAAAAAAAGAGGGTTTTTTGCACCAGCTTTTGAAAGTTTTTGAATCAGTTTACCCGGCAAACTACCAATGTACGTGCGTCTGTGTCCGCGTATCTCCGCTTCATCGCGAACTCCGCCTAAACTCATCCTCACAAATTTGCGTCCAGTCGCTCTTGCGATTGATTCTCCGAGAGAAGTCTTTCCCACTCCTGGTGGACCAACTAAACATAGAACGGGACCCTTCAACTTTTTTACACGCTGCTGTACTGCCAAGAACTCAAGAATTCTTTCCTTCACTTCTTTTAACCCGTAATGATCATTATCTAACGTAGCTTCTGCTTCTTTAAGGTTGTGTTTTACTCGAGTTCTGTGTTTCCAAGGCACACCGATCATCCAGTCGATATAATTACGCAAAACCGAAGCCTCGGCAGACATTGGAGACATCATTTTAAGCTTGTTCATCTCCGAGCGAACCTTTTGCAAGGCAGCAGAAGGCATGCCAGCCTCAGATACGCGTTTCTCTAATTGATCTAATTCGGATACTCCCTCATCCATATCTCCCAGTTCTTTTTGAATNGCTTTCATCTGCTCATTCAGGTAATACTCTCGCTGACTTTTCTCCATCTGTTTTTTGACCCGACCTCGGATTTTTTGCTCGATTTGAAAAAGGTCNATTTCAGCCTCCATTAGACCGATTANATGTTCCAGACGTCCNTTCAAATTTGANACCTCTAAAATTTCCTGTTTTTGCTCCAAATTCAANGTCATGTGAGATGCAATGGTATCGGCTAAACGGTGCGGGTCTTCTATACCGCTAACAGTGGCAATCACTTCCGAAGGTATTTTTTTACTCAAATTCACGTATTGCTCAAACATAGTTATAGTCGATCTCGCAGTAGCCTCGATCTCACCAGACGGCACTTCTAAATTCTTCAAATCCTCCACCTGAGCATTAATAAACTTATCGCCCTTAACTTCAGCTACCAATTCGACCCTGTTGATTCCCTCAACTAATACCTTCAATGTGCCATCTGGGAGCTTGAGCATCTGCAATATAGTGGCAAGAGTTCCAACCTTATAAAGCTCATCTATTCCGGGATTTTCATCAACAGAGTTTCTTTGAGCCACCAAAACCACGTGTTTGCCGCCATCCATGGCACTTTCGAGAGCACTTATTGATTTTTCTCTGCCGACAAAGAGAGGAACAACCATGTGCGGATAGACAACTACGTCCCTTAAAGGCAGCACAGGATACGACGTTTGCTCAGATTTTGACCGCAATTTGGACATATAAACCTCTTCTCGTGCTACTTTTTTTCATAATCACCAATGTTGCGATGAAGCCCATTTTATTACGACTGTTGGTTTGTCCGTTTTCAATCAACCTTCGTCGCTAGCAGCCAATTTCCGATCTTGCTTCTCGTACACCAAAAGCGGCTCATTTTCACCATTAATGACTGCCGCATCAACAACAACCTTCACTAAATCAGCCTCAGAGGGAGCACGATACATTGTGTCAAGGAGCACTGTTTCAAGGATAGACCTCAGCCCCCTAGCACCGGTTTTTCTTGAGATCGCTTTGTCCGCAATTGCCTCCAGGGCATCCGCCCTCAAATCAAGGTCTAAACCCTCCATCGAAAACAACATTTGATATTGCTTATACAGAGCATTTTTAGGCTTCATCAAAATCGCTACNAAAGCATCGCGATCCAGCTCCTGNAGAGTGGCTACCACAGGTAGGCGGCCNATAAATTCGGGTATTAGTCCGTATCCTATAAGATCGCTCGGCTCTACTTCTAGTAATGTCTCACCAATTGTTTTTTGGCTATCTTTACTATTGACCTCTGCACTGAAACCAATTCCGCCTTTTTCAGATCGCTCGCGTATTACTTTCTCCAAACCCGCAAAGGCCCCACCGCATACAAATAATATATTTGACGTATCAACCTGTAAAAATTCTTGTTGAGGATGCTTTCTTCCACCCTGGGGCGGCACAGACGCCACTGTTCCCTCGATTAGCTTGAGCAATGCCTGCTGTACTCCCTCTCCAGAAACATCACGAGTGATGGAGGGGTTATCGGATTTGCGGGAAATCTTGTCTATTTCATCTATGTAGACAATTCCTCTTTGAGCCTTGTCTACATCGTAATCGCACTTTTGCAAAAGCTTTTGTATAATATTTTCAACGTCCTCACCCACATAACCTGCTTCAGTGAGCGTTGTAGCATCTGCAATAGTGAAGGGCACTTCCAATAATCGAGCTAATGTCTCTGCGAGGAGAGTTTTTCCACTACCGGTGGGACCTATCAACAATATATTACTTTTACCTAATTCTACTGTTTTTTCTTCTGAAGCCTTATCCTCGCTTACTTGAAGGCGTTTATAATGATTGTAGACTGCTACTGATAGGATGCGTTTNGCGCGCTCTTGCCCGATAACATAGTCGTCCAAAATCGTTTTTATTTCGATAGGAACCGGTAGCTTTGACGAGGATTCGTCTGGGCTGATGGCTTGCGCTTCTTCCGAAATAATATCGTTGCAGAGATCAACACACTCGTCACAAATGTAAACAGAAGGGCCCGCGATAAGGCGGCGAACTTCGTTTTGATTTTTGCCACAAAATGAACAAAACAGCAATTTTCCGGACTCGCCCCCGCTGTCTTTTCCACTCATCCCTGCCTCCTTTCTCGAAAGGTTGTGTCATTGAAATTCGGAGTCTTTTTTTACAAGCTACGCCTTAAAAAAGGTTAGCGTCTTTAAACTCTTTTGTCTAGCACGGCATCCACTAAACCATAATCTTTAGCCTCTACAGCACTCATGAAGGTATCTCTCTCCGTATCCTCAGCAATTTTATCAATCGAGCGCCCAGTATGAAAAGCAAATAAGCGATTTAATCTGTCTTTAGTCTTAAGGATTTCTTGAGCCTGAATGTGTATATCAGTNGCCTGACCCTGAGCTCCACCGCTGGGTTGATGGATCATTATTCTTGAATTTGGGAGGCAAAACCGCTTCTCTACGGTACCTGCCGCTAAAAGAAAGGCGCCCATAGACGCAGCCTGTCCTATGCACATTGTACTCACATCGGGTTTGATAAACTGCATAGTATCATATACCGACATTCCGGCGGTAACCGACCCACCGGGAGAATTTATGTATAAATGAATGTCTTTGTCAGGATTCTCCGACTCTAAGAAAAGCATCTGAGCCACTAAAAGATTAGCCACTTGGTCTTCAACGGGACCTACCAAAAATATAACNCGCTCTTTCAACAAACGAGAATATATGTCGTACGACCTCTCGCCTCGGGATGTCTGCTCAACCACCATTGGGACAAGTCCGCTTGCTTTGATGTCATTCATAGTATTGATTCTCTTCTCCCATTCTACATTGCTATTACGTGATTAAACCCTACAGGGTTTCCCAGCTCTCAGAAAATTGATCCCCGCTTTGGTGTTCCAATCAACGCACTTCATCTACTCACTTTTCAAGGGGTCGCTATAATTTGGTTCAGGATCGGGCTTGACAGCATCTCTGTAAGGGAGCACTTCTTCTTCCACTTCTGCTTTAGTGAGCACAAGCTCCATAAGCTGCTCTTCCATTGTCGACGCTTCTATTGCTGAGAGTAACTCGGGTTTTGAGTAGTAATAGTTAATCACATCTTGCGGCTGATCATATGTTTGAGCGATTTCTGTGACCCTACTTTTTACCATGTCGGGGTCGGGGCTTAAACTCGCAGCGTTTAAAGCTTCCGAAACGATTACGCTCAGAGCCGCTCGATATTTTGCCTTACCACGAAACATCTCATCTGGCAAAGCGTCAAAGTTAATTTCCTTACCACTACCAAATTGCCGTAACGTTTGTTCTTTTAAAGTCTTTATCTCACCCAATATTTGTGCTTCGGGGATCTCGATTGGATGCAACTGAAACAATTGGTGCATGATTCGACTTTTCAGATTGGATCTCAGAGCCGCATCTAACTCTCTGCGCATATTGGACTCAACCTCTGCTCTGAACTTATCAATATCTCCACTTGTGACACCGAATTGTTGGAAAAATTCATCTGTAAGCTCAGGTATTTTCCTCTCTGACACACTTTTGACATTAATCGTAAACTCCACAGGATAACCAGCCAGCTCCTCGGAATGGTAGTCTTCAGGAAATGTCAGTTTTAGAATTATCTCTTCATTGGCGCCTGCGCCCTTGAGGCCATCCTCAAATCCAGGGATCATGCTCTTGGAACCCAAAACAAGCTTTTGATCGGTGGCTTTTCCACCAGCAAACTCAACACCATCTTTGAAGCCGATATAATCTATAACTAGCTGATCTCCATCTTTAGAGGTCCTATCAACTAACTCAAAACTCGCCTTTTGAGCCTGCAGATTACTGATCATTTCGTCNATGTCCGAATCCTCAATTTCGGCGGATGACCGACGAATCTTGATTTTAGAGAAATCTTCCAAAACTACTTCAGGATAAACCTCAAAAACAGCTCTATATTCCAACTGCGCCCCCTCAACATCCTTCAAATCTGATATCTGAGGTTGACCGACAATTCGGTAGTTATTATTTTTAACTGCCTCCCGAAAGCTGGTGTTGATTAATTCACCAACCACTTCCCCGCGAATACTCCTTCCGAATTGTTGTTTTATAACCTTGAGGGGCACCTTCCCCTTCCGAAAGCCTTTCAAACTAGCCGTTTTCGTAGCCTTTTGGAGACGCTGCAAGACTTCTACATCGACTCGATCAGCGGGAAGCTGGATTCTCAAATGTCGCACTAGCCCATCGCTTCGCTCTACAGCAACCTCCATTCACGATTCTCCAATGTCTAATCTCAATGGTGCGAAAGGAGAGACTCGAACTCTCACGGGTTGCCCCACTGGAACCTAAATCCAGCGCGTCTACCAATTCCGCCACTCTCGCAAAGCCTCACGTTCGTCATCAATAGACAAGAAGCAAATTTAACGCGGATAGCTCTAACGACGAACNAGANAAGAAGTTTGACATAGCACTGCACCAAGAGCAAATGATCTAAGCATTGACGCGCAATAAATTTGGAATATTCTAAATTGTTATTTTTTCCAATTTTAACGACAACACCAAGGATACAGATTTCCTTGAAAATAATTTTTGAGAGCGGATAAACTTGATGCCTTGACAAGTAAAGTATCACAACCACTGCAGACGTTTCATATCAACGAATTTAATATACAAAGATGGAGATTGATGCTCAAGGAGTTGCAGAAATTAAACTATGTCGTCAAGACTAATAACATATAAAGAATATGCGATTTTCGAGAGAAATCCCGCTGTAATGTAAGAAGTTGACATAGAAACCGCAAATAGAAAAATCTTGCTTCAGTTAATGGCAAATATTTCAAAACCGTAATGATCCAATAATCTGAGAACAGACACTCAAAACTTTTTTAAGGCCGACCTGACAGAGGGGCTGAACAACCATAACTAGGAATTCTTCAACTACCACACTTCTTTCCGACCATTAAGTAGGTCAAAATACCTGTCACCTTTTTAATTCGGGAACACACAGCCTGAGAGAGTAGATCTCGAATATGCACAATGAGTTTGCATCTGTATTACCAATGCGTACCTCTTAATCAAGGCAATAGAACTTATGAGGACTGCAGAATTAGGAACTTAGCTAGGTACTCAAAATTTANCTCCCCGCNGGTCGGNCCCGACAGCGTGCCNATACNTGCCATNCTCGATANGCACTTGAGGCANAGGTGNGCTACTATATGAACAAGCAATCCATGGACAAATTCCCACCTTGTGCGCCGCAAATCAACTGTTACGTAAGATCTCCAAAAATCACCTATTCCGTTAGACGGCACAAGGAAAAACTTTAATTACAGTCGCGAAAATTCCCTCTTCGACGGATTGAACTATAACACCTCGTGCCAGGCAGGGATGTTTCAAGTCGCCGACTTTAGATAAGCAGTAGAAGCCATAGAAAAGGAACGTAGGACTTCTTTTGCGGTACTTTTCCCAACCCGTAATCTCACGAAGTAGCCCAGTTTGTAATTACCCCTATGTCGCTTGGCAGCGTGTATATAGATACATTTTATGAGAACAAGCTACGCCAAGTTTAGCAAAATACTTTTTGACAAAACTAATGGTTGCACTCGATAAATAAAAAAACCATCATATGATGCAGATATCTCACTTCGCGAAAACAATTTCACTTAGCACTCTCTCCCTATGAAATCATCAGAAAAACGGTCTTTTAAGCAATATCCATTCTCACATAGTGATCTCAAGGCAGCACTCGGCGGTTTTGGTACTGGAATTACAATAGTGACCACTAAAAATAGTAGAAATAAAAATATCGGAATAACTGTAAACAGCTTCTCGTCGGTCTCGTTGGATCCGCCGCTGGTGCTTTGGTCTATCGCAAAAAGTGCCAAGTGCTTCCAAGATTTTTTTAACACAAACTATTTCGCAATCCACATCCTCGGAGAGGATCAAAAAGTCCTATCCGATCAATTTGCTGCCAGGCATGTGGACAAATTTTATGGATTGGCATGTTCCGAGGGGATTGCGGGAATACCCTTATTACCCGAGTATAGTGTCTGTTTTCAATGCAAATTAGAACATCGGTATGAAGGTGGCGACCATATTATCATTGTAGGCCGAATTCACACTCTGTCAGATCGATCTGAAACTCCGCTGCTCTATGTGCGGGGGACATATGGCACTTTTGTGCCGAAAACAGGACGCACAAAACTAAAGTAGAGTAACAAATTTTCAGTTAAAAATGGCTAGCCATTTAGGAAAGCTCTGATATATTGGTAGCTTTGGGGAGTGTTGAATTGGGAGAAGTAGTTGACCTGTTTTAGACCCTGTATAGACCTATACGAGGGCAAAGTGCGCCAGATTGTGGGATCCAGTTTATTGAAAGGCGCTCCGCAAATAAATCATACAAGTGATTTTGATGCTGCGTATTTCGCTTCGCTATATCGTGAAGAAGGTCTATCCGGTGGACATGTAATTTCGCTTGGGGATAACAATCAAAAACAAGCAGTGGCTGCATTAGGTGCGTATCGTGGTGGTTTGCAATACGGTGGAGGCGTCACAGCTGAAAATGCCCAGAAATATCTAGAGGCTGGCGCATCACACGTAATCGCGACATCTTATCTCATGGATAATAACCGGTTTTGTTGGGAGCGCTTGGAGCAACTCAAAAAAGAGGTTGGGCAAGAGCACTTGGTGATTGACTTAAGTTGCCGGAAAACAAGTGCCGGGTGGGTCGTGGCATCAAATCGGTGGCAAACATTAACGAAAATGACGTTAACTGAAAAAACAATATTGGAGTTGCAAGAAAATTGTAACGAATTCCTCATACATGCTGCTGATGAAGAGGGAAAGCAGTCGGGAATGGACGAGCAATTAATTAAGTTTTTGGGGCAGTATTGCGACATCCCTACGACTTATGCAGGGGGAGCCAGTAGTCTCGGCGATTTAGACAAAGTAGCAAACTTGTCAAACAAAAAACTCGATCTTACTATTGGCAGTGCACTGGATATTTTTGGAGGATTTGGTGTAACCCTTGAAGATTGCATTTTATGGAATCGTTCAAATAAGAATCATAAAATCTGATCCACTGATGCAATTGCTATATTGAACAAGAGAACCTTTCCAACTTATAAACTACTGAGGAAAAAGGTTTGCCAGAAAAGTGGTATTGTTACATAGAATCTGTTTTACCAACGAGCTTCAAGCCCCAGGGCAATTTGACGTGGAATACCCGGGAAATAGCGCAATCCAGAAAATGACGTATAGTCAGCCCGTGTGGCATATTTTTGGTTTGTTAAGTTTTTTACTCTCACAAAAAGTTGGAGGGCAGGCAAAATGTCGTAGCTTCCTCTTACATTTACCAAAGAGTGGCCGTCGTAGCTGTGTAAATTTTCAGGATCCAGATAGTATTTTCCAACTCGCGTCCACTCAAACTCCACATTAATCTTTGTGGTCGGTGAAAACAGCAGGCGAGCTCCCCCAAACCAGCGTGGTGCGGTATCAATGTCGTTGTCGATTATACTTATCAGATTCATGTTATTGCCGTCTGGATCATATGGATCATTTGTATATTGATGAATGGCATAGGTTCCTGAAAGAGATACACTCAAGTAATTGGATAATGAGTGTACAAAATCGATTTCGGCACCCCGGTGTGAGGAAGATCCTCCACTCACGTTAAAGTAATTTGAATCCCGAAAAATGATGTTGTTCTTATCCATGGAGTAAATCGAAAGGTTGTAAGCAGTGGATGAAAGACGTCCTTTTATGCCCAGTTCGACGCTACTACTCTCCTCAGAAGCCAGGTCGGCAGTCTCTTGTCCTCTCTGGAGGCGATAAATTTCAGTCCCCTGGGGTGCACGAAAACTATCAGCAAGCCGAAAGTACAGCAAAAAACTATCGTTAACAGTATAGCTCACATTCAAGTCAACAGAATTGTTGTGATAACTATTAATTCCACTTGCTGGTCGGCTATATCGGCACCCGCCAAAACCGCAGGGAGTCCCATCATCTCGTGTTCGCCCACTAAGCATACGGTTCTGATAGTCATATTTCATCTCTTCATAACGACTCCCTAAGGCGACAGAAATAGTATCTGTTAAGTCTTTCCTAATCTGAAAAAAAGGAGCAATCTGCCCCGCATTTACCGTGTAGTCATAATGCTTACCTGTCGGGATGGTAGCTTGTAAAAAAGCGGAACCAGTTGTTTCCGCGAATTGCGTTTGCTTCAAATATGCCTTCGTAAATTCAGCATCGACCCCTAAATAAAATTCGACGATATCGGACAAATTTCCAGATGTGTATATCTGTAATCCAAGGCTCTTTTGGCCGTTTTCCTCCAAAGGTGTGCCTGGTAAGAAGTGTTGTAAAAACTCCATCTCGGTATATCTCACGTATGGCTTCACGCTCAATTCACTTTTATCTGAGCCGAAGGTGAAGCGGCTCCAGACACGCGCCGCTTTTGCATCTCTGAATGCTTCAGGATTAGGATTTGAAAGCGCAACAGATTCATCTTTATAAACCTCCAACCCAGTTATATACCCTGCAGTCTCTTGGTTTAAATTGCTTAAAGTTATCCCGGTTTCGACAGAATATTTGGGTCGCTCGTAAAAATGACGAACGGAAACCTTTTGTTGATCATAACCAGAATCGGTCCGATGTCCTTTGTATCCTGCAAACGTTCCTGCAATGACAACGGGACTCTTCCCACCGGAGTTTGCTGTAAATTTTAAGCGATTTGACCCACTTTTCATTCGCTCTAACGTTGCGGTATTCATTGCGGCCCTATCTGGAGTTATGACATTTATGACTCCATGAAGTGCATTTGACCCGTGTACCGAAGTACCCGCACCTTTCAGCACCTCAATCTGGGAGGCCACCTCTGTGTGTGCCTCGAAAAGCTCATTTAGATTACAAAATCCTGCAGCACGAAGGGAAATGCCATCCTCCTTCACGAGAAGCCCACCGCAGCCACCTGGGCCGGTAAATACGGGAGACCTGATCGCGGGGAGATACTCTTGCCCGCTGCCTCGTTGAAAGTTAACACCTGCTAGCCTGTTGAGAGACTGCTGAATGTGTTCATGCCCTACAGTTGACAAAGCTTCAGAGTCTAGCGTGGCCACACTCGCCTTGATATCCATAACTTCTGTCGGCACTCTATCTGCCACCGTAACGATATGTTCGATGATAGGAAATTCGCTTTCTACTTCAAAACTATCACCAACCTTGGCAACAGCAATTTGTCCATTCAAAGTAACGTGAACTACCAGAAGTATTGACGAAAAAAGACGTGCGTAAGTCACTTTGCTATGTAATCCTCAAGCTCACTCTAGTTAATTAATTAGCCGAAAAAGGCTGTTTCAGGCACTTCTCAACGACCCTAAATAGGATATTTGGAAATGCTTGTCAGATTCAAAAACGGCTATTTCAAGGAACTAAAAAACCCAGCCATCCTTACCGAGATATCCGCTTGGTGATCCCGGCCGTATGCTACTATTCCCAAACTTCGAATC